>NZ_JBMVFU010000006.1:0-342769 GCF_049538315.1 Nocardia sp. AB354
TGGGTGATGCGTTCGCGTCGGGTGGTTCGGCGGGGTATGACCACAAGGCGATGGGGATTACCGCGAAGGGTGCGTGGGAGAGTGTCAAGCGGCATTTCGCGGAGATGAATGTCGATACCCAGCGTGAGGAGTTCACGGTGGTGGGTGTCGGGGATATGTCGGGGGATGTGTTCGGTAACGGGATGTTGTTGTCGGAGCATATTCGGTTGGTGGCGGCGTTCGATCATCGGCATATTTTCATCGATCCGGATCCGGTGGCGGGGGTGTCGTTCGCGGAGCGGAAGCGGTTGTTCGGGTTGGCGCGGTCGTCGTGGGCGGATTACGACACGTCGCTGATCAGCGAGGGCGGCGGCGTCTTCGATCGCACCGTGAAGGCCGTACCGGTGAGCCCGCAGATCCGGCGCGCCCTCGGTCTCGACGAGGACGTCGTATACCTGTCTCCGCCGGACATGATCCGGGCCATTCTGCGGGCACCGGTGCAATTGCTGTGGAACGGCGGAATCGGTACCTACATCAAGGCGAGTACGGAATCGAACGGCGATGTCGGCGACAAGTCCAATGACGCGGTGCGCGTGAATGCGAGCGATCTGCGCGTGCGCGTCATCGGGGAGGGCGGCAATCTCGGCGTCACCGCTCTGGGACGCATCGAATTCTGCAAGCTCGGTGGCAAATGCAATACCGACGCCCTCGACAATTCCGCCGGAGTCGACTGCTCGGACCACGAGGTCAATATCAAGGTGCTGCTGGACGGGGTCGTCTCCGCCGGCGAACTGCCGGTCGGCGACCGCAATCCGCTGCTGGCCTCGATGACCGACGACGTATCGGAAATGGTGTTGCGGGACAACGTCTCCCAGAACTTCCTGATGGGGATGTCGCGCACCGAGGCGCCGCGCATGCTCAACGTGCACATGCGGGTGATCGAGGACCTGGAACAGCGGCGGGGTCTGGATCGGGAACTGGAGGCTCTGCCCTCCACGAAGGAACTCGCTCGCCGTGCCGAGGCGGGGACCGGTCTCACCTCGCCGGAACTGGCGAATCTCCTGGCGCATGTGAAGTTGTCGCTGAAGGCCGATCTGCTCGACAGCGATCTGCCCGACAGCGCGTACTTCGCCGCCCGGTTGCCGAAGTACTTCCCGGCAGCGCTGCGGCAGCGATTCGGCGGTGCCATCAAACGCCACCGGCTGCGCCGCGAGATCGTCACCACCATGGTGGTGAACGAGATGGTCGACCTCGGCGGCATCACCTACGCGCACCGGCTCAACGAGGAAATCGGCGCCAGCGCAACGGATGTGGTGCGCGCCTTCGCGGCCACCAGCCAGATCTTCGACCTCCATTCGCTGTGGGAGCGCATTCGCGCGGCCGACGTGCCGACGGCGGTGAAGGACGAATTGGAGCTGGAAACCAAGCGGACCCTCGACCGTGCGTCGCGCTGGCTGCTGAGCAACCGCCCGCAGCCGGTCGCGGTCGGTGCGGAAATCCACCGCTACAGCGGTCCGGTGCGCGAACTCGCGCCGAAGGTTCCGGGGTGGTTGCGCGGCCATCACCTCGACACGCTGTCCGAAGCTTCGGCCAAGATCGTCTCGCGTGGCGTACCGGAGGACCTCGCCACCGAGGTCTTCGGTCTGCTCAACCTGTTCCCGCTGCTCGATGTCGTCGATATCGCGGATATCACCGACCGCAGTGGCGAGGAGGTCGGCGCCCTCTACTACGCGCTCAACGAGCACCTCAAGATCGACTGGCTGCTGCAGGCCGTCAGCCATCTCGAGCGCGGTGATCGCTGGCACGCGCTGGCCCGGCTCGCCCTGCGCGACGATATGTACGGGTCACTGCGGTCGCTCACCCTGGACGTGCTGTCCGCCGGCGATCCCGAGGAGACCGCGGAGGAGAAGATCGCGTACTGGGAGTCGAAGAACCAATCCCGGCTCGGCCGCGCGCGAGCGGCGCTGTCGGAATTGTTCGCCTCCGGAGCGCACGACCTGGCGACCCTCTCGGTGGCGGCGCGGCAGGTCCGCAGCATGGTCAGCGGGGTGGGGGCCCAGTCGGAGGTGCCTCGCTGATCGGCGGTTGCGCCGCGAACTGCATACTTGTTAGCCGAAGCGGTCCCGGCGCGGAGCCGGACGCCACTTCGGCTTGCTCGACCGCCCGCGCCAGCACCGCCACACGATGCGCGGGGCGGTAATCCGATCGGAGGTGAACAGCGTGACCAGTGTCGGCTCGGTGAACGGAGCCCCCAGAGCGGGAGGCACCGTCGTCCTGCCCAAACGTTTTCACGCGAAGGTCGATGTCCGATGGTCGGATATGGACGTCTTCCAGCACATCAACCATGCCCGCATGGTGACGCTGCTCGAAGAGGCGCGGATTCCGTGGCTGTTCGAGGGGGAGCGGCCCACTGCCGGGCTGCGTACCGGCTGTGTGCTGGCAGATCTGCACGTCCGCTACCGCGGCCAGCTCCGGCACGAGGACACCCCGCTGGATGTGGCGATGTGGATCGAACAGCTGCGCGCGGTGGATTTCACCATCGGCTACGAGGTCCGCGCGAACGGCGTGGCACTGGATTCACCGCCGGCCGTCGTCGCCACCACGCAGATCGCGGCCTTCGATATCGACACCCAGCGGCTGCGCCGGCTCACCGACGACGAACGGGACTATCTGAGCCTGTGGCGGGCCGAATAGCGGCGGCGACACTCACGGACGACATCGGTTCGATGCTGCGCATATCCGATCCCGCCGAGCGGGAGAATCTCGCAACCTTTCTCACCCACGCGATCCGCCTGGATCCTGCTGCGGTCGTGCGGCTGCATCGCCGCGGCGATCGCTACGTCACCGCCTGGACGGCCACCGGATTCGAGGTACTGGCCGCGCGCACGGTGGTCGGCGAACTGGACGTCGCGGACGTCACCGTCGCCGGCGACGCCGCGTTGTCGGGACTCGAGCGGCCCGGCGCCGACGGGCGCATCGAGGTGGGGTATTCGATGGATTCGGCCTGGCGCACCGCCCTGCCGCCTGCTGTGGGCTTCGCCCATATCGACGATGTTCCGGCCCGGAGCCTGGTCGAACTCGCCGAACGCGGCGCGCAGGTGGCCGCCGAACACAGTGGCGGGCAGGGCCCACCGGCCTCGCTGCTGGAGCAGACGGTGCTGACCGTCACCGGCGGCGACGAGCGGGTCGAGGTGCCGATGCGAGTCGTCTTCGCGCTCACCGCAATGGATTTCATTCCGCACGCCGGAGGCGAAGCAGACTCTCGGCGCATCGCGCCCAGCGAGACCGTGCGGGTGCGCGCCACCCGCACCTGGCTGCGGCTGGACGCCCGGTACGGCTCGGTCGCCCGTCGTCGCAGCGGGCCGCTGCTGGCCGGGTGACCGGAGCCGCATCGTTCACTTTCCCTCCGCCACCGCGGTTTTCCACCACGCGACCGTTCCGGCCGCGACCTCCGGCAGCGGTGTCGGTGCCAGGCCGAGCAGTCGTTCAGTGTCCGTGGAATCGAGCCGGAAGGGCCGCTCGAACTGGTAGTTCATCTCCGCCAGCTCCCGCATCATCGAGCTCACGACGCCGGCCGTGCGCAGCGTCCAGCCGGGCAGCGCAACAACTTTCGGCATCGGCATCCGAGCCGCCTCGGCCAGTGCGGCGACCAGTTCGCGCATCGTGACGGCCGGGGCGGTCGGCGCGTGCAGGAAGGTGTTCCACACGAAGCTGTCCGCGGCCGCCCGGATCATGGCGGCGGCGAGATCGGGCATATAGGTGAACGAATGCGGCAGATCGGCCTTGCCGAAGATCTGAACGGTCTTGCCCGCCAAGATATTCGGCACCATGCGGTCACCGGCATGCGAGGTCCGCACATGCGGCCCGATGAAATCGGAGGCCGCCACACTGACCGTCGGCGTCGGCGAAGCTTCGCGGGCGCGCAGGAGTTGCACGCGGATCGCCGGCTTGCCGAAATCGGCGGTGCGCGGCATATCTTCGGTCATCGGCCGGTCGACCGGGCCGTAGGAGTACAGGCTCTCCGGAAACACCACGACCGCGCCCGCGCGTCCGGCGACGTCCAGGATCGTCTGTTCGGCGCCGGGCAGTTCCGCCCGCCAGGTCCGTGCGGAGTATCGCGAGGCGTGGATGCAGTGGTAGATCGCGGTGGCGCCGTCGACCGCGGCGGCGAGCTGGTGCCGATCGTTGACGTCCACCGGGCGCCGCTCGATGAGCGGATGATCCGGACCGCTGCCCGACCGGGTCAGGATGCGGACCGTCACGCCGGTGGCGGCGAGTTGTTCGGCGATCGTGGTGCCGACGGGTCCGGCTCCGGTGACGACATGCAGATCCGACATTGCGGGCTCCAATCACTTCAGTGAGCACTGCTCTTGAGTTCATGGACGAGTCTGCCCTAGGCCCGTAGAGAAATCAAGAGCGGCGCTCACTATTGTGATCGTTGCGCCGCGAAAGGGTCAGGCAGCGCCCTCGCCCAAGTACTGCAACCACACCGGATCCAGATCCGACGTGGTCGACAGCAACCGCCAATGCGGCCCGGTCGGCGAGACCAGGGGGTGCATGAGCGTCCAGCCCAACTCGCTCAGGAGTTTGTCGGCCTTGCGGTGATTACAGGGAGCGCAGGAGGCTACGCAGTTCTCCCAGGAGTGCGCGCCCCCACGACTACGTGGAATGACATGGTCGATGGTTTCGGCCTTTCCGCCGCAGTAGGCGCAGCGATAACGATCCCGATGCATCAGTGCCGCCCGGGTCATCGGGACCCGGGCGCGGTAGGGCACCCGCACGTAGCTGCGCAGCCGGATGACCGACGGCAGCGCGACCGAGGCGCCGGCGGAGTGGACGACCGGGCCCTCGGGATTGTGATGAACGGTATCGGCCTTGTCACAGACCAGCAGCACGATGGCCCGCCGGGCGGGCAGTGCGGTCAGTGGCTCGTAGGTGGCATTCAGAAGCAGCACCCGGTTCTTCACCCAGGCGGTAGCTGCGGATTCGGTATTTCGGTGCGCGATCGCACCCGGGGACGAACGTCCCGGTGACGAGGACGGATGTCCCGGAGAGGAATATGCGGAGAGGATATGCAGCGGAGTAGCCCCCGACCCACGATTGTGGACATCGGCGGGCTGGAGTTGTCGGTGCGTTCTCGCCTCGTGTGACCGGGCGCCGTGCCGCTGCTTCATTGATGGACCCCGAATTCTGCTAGGTCGGTTCGTGTGCTGATCGGCAGACACTGTCACCAAGTTGACCACGGAACGTGCCCGTGTGCACAGTGATTTCGGTGCCGAAATTCGGGCCGGGTACGCGGATCGCCGGTGGTCGACGCGGTGCGGCTCGGTATCCGGTGCTCGGATACCGGTGTCGGAGGCGATTATCTGCCGTGTTGCCGTCCCTCCGGCGACCGTCGTCTGAACGTCGCGTGATCCGCCGGTGACCGTCGGGCGGCTCCCGCACGGGTGGGCCGTCCGTGGGCGGTGCGGGCACAATGGTGGGCGGATACGGGCAGGCGAGCAGATCGAGAGGGTCGATGACTTCCGGCGAACAGACGGCGACATCGTTCTACGAGGCGGTCGGCGGGGCGGAAACGTTCCGGCGGATCGTCGCGGCGTTCTATCGGGAGGTGGCCGCCGACGAAATCCTGCGGCCGATGTATCCGGAGCAGGACCTCGGCCCGGCCGAGCGCCGGTTGCGCATGTTCCTCGAACAGTACTGGGGCGGCCCGCGCACCTATTCCGACGAACGCGGACATCCGCGGCTGCGCATGCGGCATATGCCGTTCAGTATCGGACCACTTCAGCGTGATGCGTGGTTGCGCTGCATGCATATCGCGATTGCCGAAATCGAGCCGGACGTTCTCGACGACGAACACCGGCGTGCGCTGCTCGACTACCTGGAGATGGCCGCGAATTCGCTGATGAATTCCCCGATGTGAGCCGAGCCGGGGACACGACTGTGACATCGTCATCGGCCGGGGAGCAGGCTGAGCTCGACGCGGCGGGGGTCGTCGCCGGGCACGCGGAGGAATCGACGCCGCCGTGGTGGCGTTCGGCGGTCTTCTATCAGATCTATCCGCGCTCGTTCGCCGATTCCTCCGGCGACGGGATCGGCGATCTCGCCGGCATCCGCGACCGGCTCGGCTATCTGGAACTGCTCGGCGTCGACGCACTGTGGATCTGTCCGGTGATGCGGTCGCCGATGGCCGACGGCGGGTACGACGTGAGCGATCCGCGCGATATCGATCCGCTCTTCGGTGACCTGGCGACGATGGACCGGCTGATCGCCGAGGCCCACGAACGCGGTATCCGGTTGACGATGGATCTGGTGCCCAACCACACCAGCGACCGCCACCCGTGGTTCGCCGCCGCGGTGGCGGCCGCACCCGGCAGTGCCGAGCGAGCCCGCTACATCTTCCGCGACGGTCGCGGGCCCGGCGGTGCGCAACCGCCCAACAACTGGCCCAGCATCTTCGGCGGGCCGGCGTGGACGCGCGTCACCGAGCCCGACGGGACGCCGGGACAGTGGTATCTGCATCTGTTCGCATCGGAACAACCGGATCTGAACTGGGACAATCCGGAGGTGGTCGCCGATTTCGAGCAGACCATGCGGTTCTGGCTCGATCGCGGCGTCGATGGCTTCCGCATCGATGTGGCGCACGGTATGGCCAAACCGCCCGGACTGCCCGATTTGGATCCGGCCGTGGTGGCCGCGGTCGGCCTCTCCGCCGACCCGTCGGCGGCCCATACGCCGGACGCCGACGCGAAACTGCTGGTGCACGACGACAGCGATCCGCGCTTCAACAATCCGGGGGTCCACGACATCCACCGTCGGCTGCGCAAGGTGGTCGACGAGTATCCGGACGCGGTGTCGATCGGCGAGGTGTGGGTCGAGGACAACGTCCGCTTCGGCGAGTACGTGCGTCCGGACGAACTGCACCTCGCCTTCAATTTCCGGCTTGCCGAGACGCCGTTCGACGCGGTGAAAATTCGTGCGGCAGCGGAGAATTCGCTGGACTCGGTGGCGCAGGTCGGCGCCGTCCCGACCTGGACGCTGTCCAACCACGACATCGAGCGGGAGGTGACCCGCTACGGCGGCGGCGCGTCCGGCATCGCTCGCGCCCGGGCGATGATCATGGTCGAACTCGCGCTTCCGGGTGCGGTTTTCGTCTACAACGGCGCCGAACTGGGGCTGCCGAATGTCGACGACCTGCCCGAGGCCGTGCTTGCCGACCCGGTCTGGGAACGCTCCGGGCACACCGAACGCGGGCGTGACGGCTGCCGGGTGCCGCTCCCATGGGAGGGGGTGCGTCCGCCCTTCGGATTCACCGAGGGCCCCGCCTCCTGGCTGCCCATTCCGCCGGAGTGGGCCGATCGCACCGTGGCGGCACAACTCGAATCGCCCGCCTCGACGCTGTCGCTGTATCGGACCGCCCTCGGACTGCGCCGCACCCGAGACGAATTCGACGGCGATACCGTCGACTGGCTCGGCGGGCCGCCCGGCTGTCTCGTCTTCCGCCGGCCGGGCGGACTGATCTGTGTGCTCAACGCCTCCGCGGACCCGATCGCACTGCCGCCGGGCACGGTGCTGCTGACGAGCGTGCCGCTGCACGAGGGCCTGCTCGCACCGGAGTCCGCGGCCTGGTTGGTGTGACACGACGGCTCGGCGCGGAGCGGCAAACCACGATCGTCTACCGTTGATCCGTGAGCATTCTCGAAACAGTGCTGATCTTTCTCGGCATCCCGCTGGTGATCTACGCGGTGATCGCCGGACTGTCGTTCCTCGGCAAACCGCTGCCCGGCGAGAAGCCGGTCCACTACGACCTCGGGAAGAAGTGGACCGCGGAGCCGGTGCTGTGGAGCGCGACCGATGAGGTGACCGCATTCGGTCACGGTGTCGCTGAGTCGTCGCATGGGCACCATGCGGCCATCGAATCCACCGGGGCAGATCTGATTGGAGGCCGGGCAAGTGGCAACTTCTAATTGGCCTGTGGTGGACCCGTCCACCCTGCCGCACGGGTACGCCATCACCCCCAGCGGCCGGGTATCCGGCGTGCACGAAGCCGGTGACGTGTTCAAGGAAGCGCCGTTCAACGATCATGAGCGGCTGCTGATGGACAACACCCTCACCGAGGCGACCCGCACTACCAAGGTCCGGTTCAACATCTACATCGGCGATCTGGGCGTGGATGCCGCCGCCGGCGCCGACGCGGTGTTTCCGTCGACCCCCGAGGCGGCCCGTTCGGTGCTCATCGCCGTCTCGCCCAACGACAAGGCGGTCGAGGTTCGTTCCGGTCGCGATGTCGCCGACCGCGTGAACGACCGGGTCTGCCAGCTGGGCGTCACCGCGGCGCTCGCGTCGCTGCGGCAGGGCCAGCTCATCGACGGAGTCGTCTCCGCCGTCCGCGTGATGGCGTCCGCGATCGGGCGCCCGAGCTGATTCGTTCGCACTGATCGGCACGCTCGCGCCGGTTCGCATCAGGGCCACGCACCCCTTCCCGGAACAACCGGGGAGGGGTGCGGCTGTATGCGGACGACCCGAAATACGCTGTGAGCGTAAGCGAGCGGTCCCGGCCCGCCGGTGGCCGTAGGCTCACCGCATGGCCGAGTATCCGCAACTGCATTCGATCCCCGGCGGACGTGACCTCGAGTCCCCGTCCTCGACCGGTGCGGACACTGCGGCAGAGTCCGCACCGCCGGCCGAAACCGATCCTCGACCGCAGCGAGACGTGCTGCGTTCGGTGCCGTCGCGCCCCGGCCGGCCTCGGGAGTCCCGCACCGCCCGGGAACCGCTGTGGCGTGAGGTACTCGGCGAACGGTTGCGCGAACTGCGCCACGACCACGGCGAGACGTTGACCGAAACGGCGGGCCGAGCCGGGATTTCACCGCAGTATCTGTCGGAGATCGAACGCGGTCGCAAGGAACCTTCGAGCGAGATGATCGCCGCGCTCGCCGGTGCGCTCGGCACCACATTGGGCGAACTGACCGCGGAGATCGCCGCCGACCTGCTGCGTGCCACTCGCCTGGCGCCGGTACGCCCGCTGGCCGCCCGCCCACCGGCCGGCCCCACCATGTTCGCCCGCGCCGCCTGAGTCCGCGCCGCGCCGCACTGGGGACCGGCGAGCGCTCACCGCGATCCGGTCAGGTCCGGGCGCCGAGGATGGTGTCGGCCAAACCGTATTCCACCGCTGCCTGCGCGGTGAACACCCGGTCGCGATCGGTGTCGTGTCGTAGCGTCGCGACGTCCTGGCCCGTGTGGCGGGACAGGATCGTCTCGATTTCGGCGCGCATCCGGACGAGTTCGTCGGCCTGGATGATGAGATCGGGGATCGCTCCCTGTCCGCGGGTCGCCGGCTGATGCAGGACGGCGCGCGCATGCGGCAGCATCGCCCGCCGGCCCGCCGCGCCGCCGGCCAGCAGCACCGCGCCGACCGCGATGGCCTGGCCGACACAGGTGGTCGCCACCGGCGACGAAATGTGCTGCATGGTGTCGTAGATCGCCAGCATCGCCGACAGATCGCCGCCCTCGCAGTTGATGTAGAGGTTGATCTCCTGGCCCGCGCTCTCGGCATCCAGATGCAGCATCTGCGCGATCAGTGCATTCGCCACCCCGGAATCGATCGGCGTGCCGAGGTAGACGATGCGCTCGGTGAGCAGGTGCGAGTAGACGTCCATGATCCGCTCGCCGCGCGGATGCTGCGCGATGACATTGGGAATGGTGTAGCTGGTCATGTCGTGCCCCCTATGCGTTCCCGGCCGAGATTCCGATGCGCTGGCGCTGCGGGATGACCTGGTCGAAGGAGTCGACGATGTGGTCGATGAAGCCGTACTCCCGGGCCTCGGTCGCGGTGAACCAGCGGTCGTGCAGTGAATCCTCGTAGATGCGGTCGAACGGTTGCCCGGTGTCCTCGGCGATCAGTCCGAGCACGGTGTTCACGGTGTGGCGCAGATCGTCGGCCTGCACCTCCACCTCGCCCGCGCTGCCGCCGATGCCCGCCGACCCCTGATGCATGAGGATGCGGGCGTGCGGCAGAGCGTAGCGGCGGCCGCGAGTTCCGGCCGAGAGCAGGAATTGTCCTGCGCTGCAGGCCAATCCGAGCGCCAGCGTCGACACCCGGCACGGCACCAGTCGCATCACGTCGCGAATCGCGAGCATCGACGGCACCGACCCGCCCGGCGAGTGAATCCACAGTGAGATGTCGGCGTCGGGGTCTTCGGCCGCGAGGGTGAGCATCTGGGTCGTGAGCAGCGTGCCGTTGTCGTCGTCGAGCCCGCCGTCGAGGACGAGGATGCGGCGGCTGAGCAGCTGCTCGCGCGACCGCCAACTGAACAACGGAATCTTGTTGTCGTCGTGAGCCATACGCCCACCGTGCCGCAGCGGACCCGGCACGCGCCCGCCATGCTGCTGTCAGCAGATCTGCCCACAGCAGCGGCAGTCGATGCGCGGCCGAGGCTGCGCATCCCTCAGATCTCGAGCCGAGCCGGCACGCCCCGATTCCGGGCCCGTGGTGGCGACCGCACCACCACGGGCAACCGGACTCAGGCGATGTCGGCGGCGCGGGCGCGCAGCGAGCGTTCGATTCCCGCCTTGCCCTCGATCACCAAGCGGCGCAGGGCCGGCGGATGCTCATCGGCGAGGAATTTGTCGGCCACAGCCACGGCTTCCTCGCTGATGGCCCAGTGCGGGTAGAGGCCGACCACGACGGTCTGCGCGACCTCGCTGGAGCGGCGTTCCCACACCGAGGCGATCTCGTCGAAGTAGCGCTGCACATAGGACGCGAGCAGTTCGCCTTGGCCGATGGGAGCGAAGCCGCCGACGATGGCGCGGGCGGTGATGTTCGGGACGGAGTCGTCGTCCATCACCGTCCGCCACGCCTTCTCCTTGACCTCGGCCTGCGGCCGGGCGGTGGCGGCCGCGGCCGCTTGGCGCCGGCCCGCGGCGGTGGGATCACGCTCGAGTTCGGCGTCGATGACCGGGGTGTCGGTGCTCTCGGCATCGAGCTGACCGGCCGCCGCGAGCGCCTGCACGATCCGCCAGCGCAGATCGGTGTCCACCGCGAGCCCGGGCAGTTCGACCGCGGCGGGATCGGAGTCCAGCAGCAGCGTGCCCAGCACTTCGCTGTGCCACGGCGACAGGCGCGCGGCGGTGAGGGCGTTGACGAAGGCCAGCTGATGGTCCGAACCCGGTTCGGCCGCACGAGCCAGTTCCAGGAGCCGATCGGCGAAGGCCGGCCATCCGGTCTGATCGGCCCACTCGGGGTCGGCGTAGCTCGCCAGGGCGGTCTGTGCCTGCATCAGAAGCCGTTGCACCACACCGATTTCGGTTTCGGCGCCGATCCCGCGCTGCACCAGCGCCACGAAATCCCGTGCCCGCATCTCCGCCTGCCGCGTCATCTCCCATGCCGCCGACCAGCACAGCGTGCGCGGCAGGGATTCGGCGATATCGGCGATGCGCGCGACCACGGTGTCGAGCGATTGTGGATCCAGGCGAAGCGAGCAGTAGGTCAGGTCGTCGTCGTTCACCAGCACCAGCTGACCGCGCTCGACGCCGACCAGCTCGGCGACCTCGGTGCGCTCGGCGGCGTCGAGATCGAGTTCGACCCGCTTGGTACGCACCAGCTTTCCGTCGCGGTCGTCGTAGACGCCGATGGCGAGGCGATGCACGCGGTGTTCGCCGGCGCCGGGTTCGGCACCGCCCTGCACGACCGCGAATCGGGTGAATTTCCCGTCGGCGTCGACCTCGAAGTCGGGACGCAGCGTGTTGAGGCCGGTGGTCTTGAGCCACTGCGCGCCCCAGCCGGAAAGATCACGCCCGGAGGACTTTTCGAGCGCGCCGACCAGATCGTCGAAGGTGGCGTTGCCGAAGGCGTGTGCGGCGAAGTAGTCCCGCAGCCCGGCCAGGAACGGCTCCAGCCCCACGTAGGCCACCAGCTGCTTGAGTACCGAGGCGCCCTTGGCGTAGGTGATGCCGTCGAAGTTGACCTCCACGGCCGCCAGGTCCGGAATGTCGGCGGCGATGGGATGGGTGGAGGGCAGCTGATCCTGCCGGTACGCCCACGACTTCTCCACATTGGCGAAAGTCGTCCAGGCGCCGGTGTATTCGGTGGCCTCGGCCTGGCACAGCACCGAGGCGAACGTGGCGAACGACTCGTTCAGCCACAGATCGTCCCACCACTTCATGGTGACGAGATCGCCGAACCACATATGCGCCATCTCGTGCAGCACGGTCTCGGCGCGACGCTCGTAGGAGGCCCGGGTGACCTTGGACCGGAACACGTAGTCCTCGAGGAACGTCACCGCGCCGGCGTTCTCCATCGCGCCGGCGTTGAACTCGGGAACGAACAGCTGATCGTATTTCCCGAACACATAGGGGACACCGAAATTGCGGTGGTAGAACGCGAAGCCCTGCTTGGTTTCGGTGAAAAGCCGTTCCGCGTCCATGAATTCGGCGAGCGAGGCGCGGCAGTAGATGCCGAGCGGGATCGTGGACTGATCGTCGGTGTACACATCGATCCACTTGGCGTACGGCCCGGCGATCAGCGCGACCAGATAGGTGCTCATCCGCGGCGTCGTGGCGAAGGTGTGCTCGACCACCTCGCCGACGGTGCGGGTGGCGGTCGCGGCGCCGTTGGAGATCACCTCCCAGTCGGCGGGCGCGGTGACCGTCATGTCGTAGGTCGCCTTGAGGTCGGGCTGGTCGAAGCAGGCGAACATCCGCTTGGCGTCGGCGGTTTCGAACTGCGAGTACAGATAGACCTTGTCGTCGGTCGGATCGACGAAGCGGTGCAGGCCCTCACCCGTGTGCGAGTACACGCAGTCGGCCTCGACCACCAGGACGTTGTTCTCGGCCAGATCGGTGAGGGTGAGGCCCTCGGACTCGTCGTAGCCGGAAACGTCGAGTTCGGTGCCGTTGAGTACGGCCGAACGCACACCCGCGGCGACGATGTCGATGAAGGTCTGCGCGCCCGGGGCGGCGGTGAACGTGACGGTGGAGCGCGAGAAGAACGTCTCGCCGGCGGTGGCCGCGGGACCGGTCGGTTGCCCGGTGAGGTCGAGTTCGACGCGATAGTTCTCCACACTGATCGTCGCGGCCCGCGCGATGGCTTGGTCGCGGGTGAGGTTCGGTGCAGACAAGGAGACTCCTTCGCTCGGACCGGTCGTGTGAACCACGCTGCGGATGCAGTCGCTGACGGTGCTCAGAATGCCACGTTCGCGACCGCACGGCTGGGCCGACCGTGTATCCGCACCCCGTGCGTGACGAAACGCCGCGCGCCACGCCACCGAGCGTCCGGGCCCGCCGGGGCGCTCGGTAGGCTGGGCGTTCGTGTGCGGCGGACAGCGAAGCGAGGAGGGCCGGTGAAGCACATCCACGCCGGTAAGGTGCGCGATCTCTACGAGGACGGGGAATCGCTGATTCTGGTCGCCTCCGATCGGGTCTCGGTCTACGACGTGGTGCTGCCGACGCCGATTCCGGACAAGGGCGCGCTGCTCACCCAGTTGTCGAACTGGTGGTTCGACTACTTCTCCGATGTGCCCAACCACGTGCTCTCGACCACCGACGTGCCCGACGAATTCGCCGGGCGGGCGGTGCGCGTGCGACCGCTGAAGATGGTGCAGGTGGAGTGCATCGCCCGCGGCTACCTGGTCGGCTCCGGCCTGCAGGAGTACCGCCGCACCGGCGCGGTCTCCGGGGTGGCGCTGCCCGGCGGGCTGCGGGAGGGCGACAAACTTCCCGAGCCGATCTTCACCCCCACCACCAAGGCGTCCGCGGGACACGACGAGCCGATCACCTTCGACGATGTGGTGAATCAGGAGGGTCGCGAGGTCGCCGAGAAACTGCGCGACCTGACCTTGCAGATCTACACCCGCGGCGCCGAGCACGCCGCGGGGCGCGGGGTGATCATCGCGGACACCAAGGTCGAATTCGGCTGGGACGGTGATGTTCTCACTCTCGGTGACGAGGTCCTGACCTCCGATTCGTCGCGGTTCTGGCCGGCCGACGAATGGGAGCCCGGTCGCGCGCAGCGCTCGTTCGACAAGCAGTTCGTCCGCGACTGGGCGACCTCCACCGGCTGGGACAAGGAGCCGCCCGGCCCGGAGATTCCCGCCGATGTCGTGGCCGTGACCCGCGAGAAGTACATGGATGCCTATCAGCGCATCACCGGCAACACCTGGTCGTGAGATCGGTCGCTTCGTGTTCGGAACCGGTTGGGTCGCATCGAGTTTCGATGATCGGCGAGCGCCCGCCGGCTACGATGCGCGCAGCTCGGCCGCGCGCAGCATGAGGTAGTCGCGCTCGGGCGTACTCGTGGTCAGGTGAGCCGCTGCCGTATAGGACTCGATCGCCGCCGCGCGATCACCCGCCATCTCGTGCAGATGTCCCCGTACCGCCTCGAGTCGATGGCTGCCTCGCAGGCGATCCGCCAGCGCGTTCGCCGACTCCAGTCCGGCGGCGGGCCCGTGCACCATGGCCACCGCCACGGCGCGGTTCAGGCTCACCATCGGATTGTCCGACAGCCGTTCGAAGACGTTGTACAGCAGCAGAATTCGCGCCCAGTCGGTCTCCTCGGCGCTCGGCGCCCGGGTATGCAGTGCGGCGATCGCGGCCTGGACACGATACGGACCGCCCAATCCCGCCTCGACCGCCGTCGTCGCCAGCCGCATTCCCTCCCGGGCACGTTCGCAGTCCCAGCGGGTGCGGTCCTGTTCGGCCAGCGGAATCAATTCACCGCTGGGGCCCAGGCGTGCCGCGCGGCGGGCGTCGGTGAGCAGCATCAGCGCGAGCAGCCCCGTGACCTCCGGATCGTCCGGGAGCAGCCGGTGGACCTTGCGGGCCAGGCGGATAGCCTCCGCCGCGAGATCGGTGCGGAACAACCGGGAGCCGCCGGTCGCGGTATGCCCCTCGGTGAACATCACGTACAGCACATGCAGGACCGGCCCGAGTCGCGGCCCCCATTCTTCCGGGGCCCCAGCGGACTCGGCGAACGGGCGCGGCAGTGCGGCGAGCCGCTTCTTGGCGCGTGAAATACGCTGGGCCATGGTGCTTTCCGGCAGCAGGAAGGCCCGGGCGATCTCCTCGGTGGTGAGACCGCCCACCGCGCGCAGCGTCACCGCGATCGCACTGGCGGGCGACAATGCGGGGTGGCAGCACAGCAGCAGCAACGTCAATGTGTCATCGGCGGCCGGATCCGTCTCCGCGGGTGGCACGTCCCGCAGGGCGACCGTCGTCTCGCGAGTGCGGCGTGCGATCTCCGCGCGCACCGAGTCGATCAATCGCCGCTGCGCGACCTGGAGCAGCCATGCCCGCGGATTGTCCGGGTAGCCCTTGTCCGGCCACCGGGTGACCGCGGCGAGCATCGCTTCCTGCACCGCGTCCTCGGCCGCATCGAAATCGCCGTATCGGCGCACCAGAATTCCCAGCACGACCGGTGCGACCTCACGCAGGAGCAGCGCGACCTCCTGTGCGGACTCGCCGCGCCGCGCATCGCGTTCCGACGGCTGCCCGACAGGGACGGCCGGTACCTGTGATCCGGGCATGGCTCGGCGGCTCAGGCTTCGGTCGCCGGGGCATCCATCACCGCGCGCACCTCGATGTATTCACCGATGGGTGTGCCGCCCGGGCCCGGTGCGGCCGATGCCTGCGCGGCGATCTCCAACGCCCGATCGGCGCTGTCCACGTCGACGATCCAGTAGCCCGCCAGGAATTCCTTGGTCTCCGGGAACGGACCGTCGGTGACCACCGGCGCGGACCGCCCGTCGGCGCTGACGATGCGGGCCTGATCCGGAAATGCCAGGCCCTGGGCGTCGACCAGCTCGCCCGATTCGCGCAGTGCCGCACCGAGCGCGCGCTGGAATTCGATATGGGCCGCGATGTCCTCGGGCGGCCATTCGCCGATCGGAGTATCGCAGTGCGCGGCGGGGCGGTAGGTCTTGAGCAGCATGTACTTCACGATGATCTCCTCGGCTCGCCGGCGCGCCACCGCGGCGCGCTCACGGTCGGGTCGGAGCGGGCCGCGACTCCTCGACCTACCTCGGCTGTGACTGTGGTCACAATGTGGTGCTCGTGTCGGCCAGCGCGTCCGGATTCACCGGTTCGCCGCCGAGGATCAGTTCCTTGATCCGATCGGTGACGTCCCAGACGTTGACGTTCATCCCCGCCAGCACGCGATTGCCCTGGTCCAGCCAGAAGGCGACGAATTCGCGGCTCGCGGTGTCGCCGCGCACCACCACGGACGTGGTCGCGCCCGGCGCGACGAAACCGGTGTACTCCATGCCGAGGTCGTACTGGTCGGTGAAGAAGTACGGCAGCCGATCGTAGGTCGCGGGCCGGTCGAGCATCGTCAGCGCCGCCACGGCCGGTTGATTGAGGGCGGTGGCCCAGTGTTCGACCCGCACTCGCTGCCCGAGCACCGGATGCTGCTGGCCGGCGATATCGCCCACCGCGACGATATCGGGATCGCTGCTGGCCAGGCTCTCGTCCACCAGCACGCCGCCCTCGACCGCGAGACCCGCGTCGGCGGCCAGTTCGATATTCGGCCGGGCGCCGACCGCGATCAGCACCGCATCGGCGTCCACGACCGTGTCGTCGTCGAGCCGGACGCCGGTGGCCTTCCCGTCGGCGGTCACGATCTCGGCGGCCTTCACGCCACAGCGCAGGTCGACGCCGTGCGCGCGGTGCAACTCGCCGAAGACCGCGCCCATCTCCTCGCCGAGCGCGCCCTGCAGGGGAACCACGCCGACCTCCAGGACGGTCACCTCGAGACCTGCGGTGCGCGCGGCCGCGGTGACCTCCAGGCCGATCCAGCCCGCGCCGACGACGACCAGCCGCCGAGCCGAGCCGAACAGTGAGATCAGCGCATCGGACTGCCCGATCGTGCGCAACATGTGCACGCCCTCGGCATCGGCGCCGGGGATCGGCAATCGACGCGAGCGCGAGCCCGTGGCGAGGGCGAGTTTGTCGTAGGGCCGGGTCGAACCGTCCGGCAGCGCAACCGTTTTCGACGAGCGGTCGATGGCCGTCACGGTGGTCCCGAGCAGCAGTTCGACCTCGTGATCGCGATACCACTGCTCGGTGTGCACGGTGAAATCGGCGAGCGATTTCTTGCCGAGCAGATGTTCCTTCGACAGTGGCGGCCGCTCGTAGGGTAGCTGCGCCTCCTCGCCGATCAACGTGATGGCGCCGTCGAAATCGTTGTCGCGCAACGACTCCGCCAGCTTCGCGGCGGCCAGACCGCCACCGACGATGACGAACCTGGAATCTGTGGGCATTGGGGAAAACCTCCGGGCAGCGGGCAACCAGGGTCGCATCCGACCCTACTGTGCGATCCCGCGGCGATCGGGAAATATCGCCAACTTCGCGGCGTTGACCAATGCTGAGGGCGGGTGGCGTGCGGCCTCCCCACTGCTTCTTCGAAGGGACGAAATGTGAGCGATCAGACGACCACCGCCGGTTCCAGGGACCGCGTCGATTTCTGGTTCGATCCGCTGTGCCCGTGGTGCTGGATCACCTCGCGCTGGATTCTGGAGGTCGGGAAGGTCCGCGATATCGACACGCACTTCCACGTCATGAGCCTGGCCGTGCTCAACGAGGGCCGTGAGGACCTCCCCGAGCGCTACGTCGAGATGATGAAATCGGCGTGGGGGCCGGTCCGGGTGGCCATCGCCGCGGCCGAGCAGCACGGTGAGAAGGTGCTCTCACCGCTGTACACCGCGATGGGCACCCGTATCCACAATCGCCGGGAGGAGTACGAGCGCGAGAACCAGGCCGACACCCTGGCCGCGGTCGTCGCCGACGCTCTCGCCGAGGTGGGGCTGCCCGCCGAACTGGCCGAGGCAGCTACGAGCACCGACTACGACGAGGCGCTGCGCAAGAGCCACCACGCCGGCATGGACAAGGTCGGGCCGGATGTCGGCACGCCGACCATCCACATCAACGACACCGCCTTCTTCGGCCCGGTGCTGTCGCGGATCCCGCGCGGCGAGGAGGCGGGGAAGGTGTGGGACGGGGCGGTCGCCCTGGCGTCCTACCCGCACTTCTTCGAGCTCAAGCGGACCCGTACCGAGGACCCGCAGTTCGACTAGTGCATCGACGGCACGGGGCGCCGCGCGCCCCGTGCCGGGCGCACGGCTACCGCGGCGGCAGCCCCGGAACTTCGCCGTATCCGGGGTAGCTGCCCATCTGGACGGGCGGTCCGGCCGGTGGCATCGGCGGCGGCGGGGCCGCCGGCGGACCGCTCGGCCGCAGGAACATCCGCCCGTGCCGGCTGCGGTCGCGAAGCGCCCACATCCGCCAGGTCAGCACCGGATGCGAGGACATGGCGTTGACCATCCAGACGAAGAACCCCTTGTCCTGTGGCGCGCGGTCGGCCATCTCGTCGAAATCGACCAGCGAGTTCAGGTATTTGCCGCCCGCAAGGGTTTTCATCGCGCCCGGAGCGCCGAGATGACGGTTGCAGAAACCGTGATTGTCGGCGGTGTACTCCTGCGCGCGAATCAGCGAGTTGCCGATGATCGGCAGGAACGGCACGAGGAACATGCCCAGCTGGCGCCAGTACGACACATGGCCGGCCGCGATATGTCCGACCTCGTGGCCGATGATGAAGGCCAGCGCGTCGGGGTCACGAGCCTGACCGCCGATCTCGAACAGATCGCTGTAGACGACAACGTAGCGGCGGAATCCGTGTCCCGAGGCGAAGGCGTTGATCTGCCCGTTGCCCAGGACCACGTAGGCATCCGGGACGGTCGCCATGCCGAAGCGCGCGGCCGCCTCGACCACCATCCGGTATCCCTCCGGGAACTGGGTGGGCGACATCTTCACGGCATTGAGCCGCTGCATCGAATAATTGGTGCCGCGGCCGAACCACAGCAGCAGCGGCGCGAGGATCAGCAGCAGGACGTAATAGTTCACCGCACCGACGAGCAGGAACAGCAGCGCGATCAGATATCCGCTGACGGTGGCCAGAATCACGACGATCAGCAGCGGGATCTCCCAGCTGTGCCGGGCCGGCATACCCCACGGGGACAGTCCCCGCGTCGGTTGGTACGGAGGGATGTGCGGCGGCGAAAACGCTTGCTGCGGACCCCATCCCGGCGGTCCCAGCCGAGGATCCCACCCCGCCATACCGGTCACCGGATTCCACCCCGGTCCGCGCCCCTGCTGTGGTGACTGATCGGCCCACTGATCTTCGGACTGCATGGGCTGAACTCTATAGAGGATCGGGAAACGACCCCATGTGGAGCGAAACCACCCACCTGACAGAATCTCAGCCATGCGCGTATACCTGGGTGCCGACCATGCCGGCTTCGAATTGAAGAACCAAGTGAAGGATCATCTGACGCAGGCCGGCCACGACGTGGTCGACTGCGGAGCCCACGAGTACGACGCCGTCGACGACTACCCGGCCTTCTGCATCGACGCCGCCCGTCGCGTCGTCGCCGACCCGGGCAGCCTCGGCATCGTGTTCGGTGGCAGCGGTAACGGCGAGCAGATCGCCGCGAACAAGGTTCCGGGCGCGCGTTGTGCGCTGGCCTGGAGCGTGGAGACCGCGAAACTGGCTCGTGAGCACAACAATGCGCAGCTCATGGGCATCGGCGGCCGGATGCACAGCACCGAGGAGGCCTTCGCGATCATCGATGCGTTCCTGGCGACGCCGTGGTCGGACGAGGCGCGGCATCAGCGGCGCATCGACATCATCGCCGAATACGAGAAGACCGGTCAGCCGCCGGCGGTGCAGAGCTAGCAGGTACCGAACCGGGCCGGGCGGCGCCGTCCGGCCGCGGGCCGGTGGGAGTGGAACGGAATTCGGTCGATGCCTGAGGGGCATACGCTGCATCGCCTGGCGAAGCTGCATCAGCAGCGTTTCGCGGGCGGTGTCGTGCGGGTATCCAGTCCGCAGGGGCGCTTCGCCGACGGTGCCGCCCTGGTCGACGGAGCCACGCTGACCAAGGCCGAGGCGTGGGGTAAACACCTTCTGCACCATTACGATTCGGGCCTGGTGGTCCATGTGCACCTCGGTCTCTACGGCACCTTCACCGAATCGCCCGCGCCCCTGAGCGACCCGGTCGGCCAGGTGCGGATGCGGATGATCGGCGCCGGGAAGTCGGCGACCACGCTGTACGGGACCGATCTGCGCGGGCCGACCGCGTGCGAGGTCCTGCACGGACCGGAAGTCGACGTCCTCACCGCCAGGCTCGGGCCGGATCCGCTGCGGCGCGATGCCGATCCCGATCGGGCGGCGCAGCGGATCCGCCGCTCGAACCGGTCGATCGCGGCGCTGCTGATGGATCAGTCGGTGGTGGCGGGCGTGGGCAATGTCTACCGCGCGGAAGTGCTCTTCCGGCACGGCATGTCACCGCAACGCCCCGGCCGCGCGATCACGGCCGGGGAGTGGGAGGCGCTGTGGGCGGACCTGGTCGCGCTGATGAAGGTCGGCGTGCGCCGGGGCGCCATCGTGGTGGTGCGCCCCGAACACGACCGCGGCGCGCCGTCCTATGCGGTCGGCAAACCCCGCACCTACGTCTATCGGCGTGCCGGAGAGCCCTGCCGGATCTGTGGAACCACCGTCGCCCATGCCGTGCTCGAGGGGCGAAACCTGTTCTGGTGCCCCACCTGTCAGCCGGACTGAGCAGCCGGTATCGCCGGGGCGCGGCGCCGGAGCAGACGCGTGAGCGCGAGTCCGAGCAGCGCGACGGCGACGAGGACGTAGGTATTGCCCAGCAGGTGCTGCCACCAATTCCAGTCGAGCTCCCGGTCCCCGCCGCCCGGCACCAGCACCTGTCCGATCAGGAACGGGGCGGTGACGGCGGCGATCGCGCCGGCCAACGCCGCCGCGGATCTGCTCGCGGACCACAGGGCGGCGGTCACCAGTGCGGGCGCCACCCAGACCCAGTGATGGGTCCATGAGACCGGCGAAACCAGTAGCAGCACTGCGGCATTCAGCAGCAGGGCCGCGACCGAGAATTTCGTGATCGCGGGGGAATTCCCGGATGCGAGCGGGCCGGTGTCGGCGGTGCGCTCGGCGCGCAGGAGCAGGTGCATCGCGACCGCGCCGGCGGCGACGACGGCGAGCCCGAGTCCGAGCCAAACCGCCACGGCCGCGGATTCGGGCAGGCCGAGTCGATAGATCATGCCTTTGAGGGACTGGTTACCGGCGTAGTAGGGCGCGCCGATGCGCCCGGTTTCGACGATCGCGTGCAGCCAGTACTGCGTGGACGTCCGCGGGAACAGCACGAATCCGGCGAGCACCACTCCCGCGGCGGTCGCCACCGCCGTTCCCGCCGCCTTCCAGTCCCGGCGGATCAGCAGATACAGCACGAAGGCCGCCGGAGTCAGTTTCGTGACGGCCGCGATGCCGATCAGCACTCCTCGGGGCCAGCGGGGTTTCACGGTCAGGCAGTCCAGCGCCACCGCGGCCATCAGGATGATGTTGATCTGCCCGAACCACAGCGTCGTGTGCACCGGTTCGAGTGCCGCCATCGCGATGACGACGGGGGTGGTCAGGGTTGCTTTCGACCGGGGGCTGAGATCGGGCCGGATCCGGGAGAGCACGAGCCAGACGGTCACCGACAGACAGGCCAGCGAACTGGCCGTCACCGCGATCTCCGCCAGCCAGAGCGGCATTACGGCCAGTGGCGCCATCAGTACCGCCGCCGACGGGGGATAGGTGAACGGCAGGTCGGTATGGCCGGCCACCGGGAGCGGCGGACCGTACAGTGCGCCGCGGTGCAACCAGGCCAGGGTGTCGACCCGATAGACCTGCAGATCGAGGAAACCGTGCAGCGCCGAGATGAGCAGGGCGGCCGACACCGAGAGCAGAATTCCGATCACGATCGGAATGCGGGGGAAATATCTCGTGTCGTCCGAATGCTGGTGGCGGAGCAGTTGGCGCCGCTCCGTCCGCACCGTGATCATGAAGCTGAGACCGACCTTTCGATGTTCGCCGTTCGGCGCTCGGGCGCGGCGAACCACGTCGTGTAGAAGAGGGAGATCACGGCGGCCAGCGCGGCCAGGACGGCGAGTCCGGACGGCAGCGGGTGGGCGGCCATGGTCTCCGCGAGGAAACGATAGGACAGCAGCAGCCCCGCGAAAACCCCGGCGCCGAGCGTCACCATCCGGATCCGGTGGCCGTCCCAGCCGCGTTCGGGTTCGCGCAGTGCGGATTCCACGGTCAGGCACAGGACCGCCCCCGCCACGAGATCGCAGCCGTAGTGGTAGCCGAAGCCCAGCGTCGCCAGCAGCGTGCATACCAGCCACACCGCCCCGCCCCAGCGCAGCCACCGCGGCCCGGAGCGGGAATGAACGAACAGCGCTGTGGCCCAAGCGGTGTGCATCGACGGCATGCAGTTGCGAGCGGTGCCGGAATCGAAGAGCATCGGCGCCGGGGTGCCGGATATCACCGGCACCGTATGCGGCCAGTCGCCGATCTGCAGGCCGTGGCCGAGTGGACCGTAGGCGAAGACCGGGCCGACCACGGGAAACAGTACGTAGACGAGCGGCCCGACGATGCCCAGTGCCAGGAATGTGAGCAGCAGGTTGTGCCGCGGCCACGGTTTCGTCGTCACGTGGCGCAGCTGCCAGACCGCGACCACCACGGCCGCCGCCGGCAATTGGATGTACACCGCGTGCAACACATTCGACGGAATCGGGCCCGCGGTGTCGAGCATGCTGCCCACCACCCAGGCCGGATCTCCCAGTGCCCGATCGGCATACTGCACGTACTGATCCAGTACGCGGGGACCGGCGGATATGCTCACCAGCAGCCAGGTATCGGCGAGCTTCGAGGCCATGATCAGCAACACGCCGAAGGCGATGGCGCGCAGGGCGATCCGCCGTGGCCGGCCATGCCACCGGGCGACGGTCAGCGCCAGCGCGGTCAAGACGAGCGTGGGTCCGGTTCCGATCGAAAGGTGCCAGCCGCACAGCGCCTGCACGCCGAGTACCAGCAGGTCCAGCACCGCCGCCGAGGCGAGGCTGACGACCCGGATGCGCGCGGGCACACCGACACAGGCCAGGCCCAGCCCCGCCCAGGAGACGAACGCCGACTGCGGATCGGCCGCGTAATCGGCGAGGAGACTACGAAAGGGCCCGAGGGCGCCGTGGTCGGATGCCCACACCTGGGCGATGGTGAGCAGGGCCACAGCGGCGGCGAATGCGGCAGCGGCCCGTAGTCGGGGCTTTTTCCCACCCCCGGATAACGACGACGAGGGAACTACCCTCGCCTCGTGGTCGATCAACACTGAAGATCGATAACACAACGTAAACGGAGGCGCAACTTCCGGTTACCGGAAAGCTAAAAACCTCCGTCGAATCCGCCGAAGTCGCCCCCGTCGAAGCCACCCCCGCCGTCGAAGAAGCCGCCCCCGTCGAAGCCACCACCGTCGTAGCCGCCGCCCTGGTCGTAGCCGCCGCCGTCGTATCCGGCGGTGTCGTATCCGCCCTGGTCACCGCCGTCGAAGCCTTGCCCGGGATCCTGACCGGCGTCCTGCCCCGCGTCGAATCCGGCGTCATACCCTGCGCCGTAACCGTTTTCGAAGCCGGCCGCGCCGTAACCGACGCCGTGCATGCCGCCGAACAGCGCGTCGAACAGCAGCACCGAGCCCACGCCCCAGGCGCCGGCCACCAGTGCGGTCTTCCACCACGGCTCGGAGTACCAGCCGGCCGGCACCGGACGACCGGCGACCCGGCCGCCCGGGTAGTAGTTCGGAGTTTGCGGGGAGGGTGTGGGCGACGCCTCGATGCGGCGACCGTCGAAGTCGACGGTGCGGTCCTCGGTGACGCGTCCGGCGGACCGCTGCCCGTCCAGTTCGGGGACCGGTGGGCCGGGGTCGAGATTCATCGCGGTCCGCGCCGCGCGCACGTAGTACAGGCCCTCGATCGCGGTTTCCTTTGCCAGCCGCGCCTGGGTGACGGTGGTGGCCTGATCGATCTGCGAGCCGGCGGCGTTGAGCCGTTCACCCGCATCCGCGAGCGCCTGCTTGGAGGCCTGATCGGTGCCCGTGAGGTTGTAGACCTGGCCGCCGAGGCGTTCGATCAACCGGCGGGCGTCGGCCTTCGCGTCGGCGAGTTGGTTGTTCTCCCGGGTGCGTTGGTTCGAACGCCCCGCGACCGCCATCGCGACGAACGCGATCAGCACGACGACCAGAAGAATCAGCAGGAGCCACACATCGACCAGGGTACGCGTCGACGGTTTGCCCGAGGCTTGCTCTCAGCCTGCGACAGCCGCGTCGTAGTCGAGTCGGGCGGCGCCGTAACCGCCCGGCTCGCCGTCGGAATCGCTCAGTTCGGACAGTGCGAACTGCCGCTTGCCGGCCGTCTTGGCCGAGTACATCGCCCGGTCCGCGCTGCGCAGCAGATCGGAGAAGTCGCACGGACGTCCGGGCGGGGAGAACGCCGTGCCGACGCTCGCGGACACCGGCACCGGCCCGGCATCGGTCGGTACCGGATCGTGCAGGGCGGTCAGCACGCGCATCGCCACCTCGGCGAGCGTATTGCGGCGGGCGGGCAGGGCGATGACGAATTCGTCGCCGCCGTAGCGGCATACGACCGTTTCGTCCGGGCAGGCCGCCCGCAGCCGCCGCGAGATCTCCACCAGCACCTCGTCGCCGACGGAATGGCCGTAGCCGTCGTTGATCTGCTTGAAATCGTCCAGATCGATCAGCAGCAAGCCGACACCGCGGGTGTGGTCGGTGGCCATCAGCCGCACTCGCTCCTGCAGCAGGGAGCGGTTGGCGAGGTCGGTGAGCGCGTCGTGCGTCGCCTCGTGCCGCAGCCGGTCCTGCAGTGCGGCGATCTCCTGCACTCGCACCGAAACCGCCGCCGTCAGATTCCGCTCCTGCTGGGCCAGGGCGCGCTGCTGCAGGGCCTCGGCATAGCTGTCGATGGCATGGCTGGCCACGAACGGCCACCGGGTCGCCACCAGGGAGCCGGAATCACCCGGCGCGAAGCCCAGCAGCGCTCTGGTGGCAGGAGCGAGCATGCGGGTGCGGTCCAGGGGCGCCTCGGCCAGCCGTCGCCCGATCGCGCGGGCAGCGGATACCGGAAACGGTTCGGACTGTGCAAGATTCAACAATTCGTCGACGATGGCCGCGAACACCTGCTCGAGGTGTTCCGGACCGACTGTCAGCCCGCTGCCGGGATAGACGGCACGAACCCAGTCCCGTGTCGTCGCCGCCACGATGGCGGCGGTCTGCGTGTCGAGTTCGGCAGGCATCGCCGATCACCTCGCGCAGACGTCGTCGACGCCGGCGCTCCGGCCGGTCACGCCCTCCGGAACGCGCTCACTGCTTCGCGGTCGAGTACACCTTCGGCGCACGCTCACCGCCCCCTTTCCAGATACCCCCGTCCGGCAAAAAGGATCCTAGCAAGCCACCCGGCACCGAAAAACGCTGTTTTACAACCTGTTCCGATACGTCGCGAATGGCGATCGGCAGTGTGATCGACGCCGGGCCTGCGGCGTTACACCTTGCCCCAGCGTGTCGCGCCCGGTGTGTTGGCGCCGACGTTCACCCGCGGGTGGGCGCGTCTTCGCGAATCGTTCTTATCGCAGGCCAGAGGGCTCGACATCGCACCGGATCGAGCGGCGGCGGCGAGTCGCTGGTGACGAGTATCACAGCGAGCTGGCGAGGTTCGGTCGTGGAGTGAACGTTCGATGCTCCGCCTGTGGGAGGGGGTCGCTGCGGCATCGGGTTGTGCCCAGGTGTGGGAACAGGCGGCGGATGGGTGCGCCCGACCGCCGGTGGCGACCTTGCCTTCGGCGGTGACGGCGGTCGTGCCGTGAACCGCTCGGAAGGCGCCACCTCGACCGGCCGACGCGGTTGCTGTGCAGTCGCTGTGGGCCGGCTGCGGAGGGAGCCGGGAGCGCCGGTGCGCAGTCCGGCGGACGCGCCGTGCGAAAACCGGGTGTGCGATTGGCATTCCGGAAGTGAAGTTCGGTACAGTCCTACACGCAGACGACATCGTGGCGATCCCATTGGTGTCGTATGCCTGCGGGTGTAGTTCAATGGTAGAACCTCAGCCTTCCAAGCTGATGGTGCGGGTTCGATTCCCGTCACCCGCTCCGATGAGGGGATTGTCGGCAATCCCCGGCCGCCGGATCCCGTCCATCGGGAGGCGCCAGCGGAGCCGCTGGACGGAAACGGGATGTAGCGCAGCTTGGTAGCGCATCCGCTTTGGGAGCGGAGGGTCGCAGGTTCAAATCCTGTCATCCCGACCACGGACGACCGGGAATTTTCGCCCGGTCGTGGGCGCTGGAATTGTGAGGCCGCGGTCTGCGGCCGACCGGACGATCGCAACCGTACCCGGACCCCGACAAGACGGTATTTCCGAAGGGAATGCCGAAACTATGGCCTGGATCGTATTGGTGCTGTCCGGAGTCTTCGAGGCCGTCTGGGCCACCGCGCTGGGGAAATCACACGGCTTCACCCGCATCGTGCCGTCGGGCGTCTTCGCGGCCGCGCTGGTGGCCTCGATGTCGGGTCTCGCCTATGCGATGCGCACTCTGCCCGTGGGCATCTCCTACGCGGTGTGGGTAGGTATCGGGGCCGCGCTCACCGTGCTGTACGCGATGGTCACCGGGACCGAACAAGCGTCGCTGGTGAAGATCGCTCTGCTGCTGTTGATCGTTGCGAGCGTCGTGGGATTGAAGCTGACCGGATAGCCGGTCGAGGATCACCGAACCCGCCGGCGGTGTCCCGGCGCGCGACGTTCACCCGGGTGGGCGAGCGCTCGGGGACCGCCGGTCGGCGGAAGTTCCTTATCGATTGCCGCGCGCCGGCCGCGGTGATCCGGCCGAACGAGCATGCGCCTGAACATGTTTCGTTCCGCCGGTCGAGCGGGCGGACGAGCCGCGCTCGGTCCGGCCGGGGGCCGCCGCCGTGCGTTCGCGCGCGGGTTTGCCACCTGTGCGGGCGGGCACGTCGGCGGTGCCCCGGTGTCCGCGACCCGTGCGCGCGCCCGCGCGTCCGTTGTCCGATGCGGCCGGGCGCTCGCCGGCGGTGGTGCGCCGGTTTCGCGCTGCCGTGGTTCGGCCGCCGGCCGCGGTATCCGTGGTGGCCGTCGTCATTCGGTCGCCGTCGTGCCCGGATCGGTGGCGTCCGGCTGCCGTGCGGCCCGCGGATACCGTCGCGGCGCTGTGGTTCGCGGATTCGCGGCGTTCGCTCCGCGCCGCCGGGCCGCGGCTCCGCCTCGGCCTGCGAGACGGGCTGTTGACGCCCGAGGCGGGACGGCGTGAATCCTGTTCGGCGCGTCCGGGTTTCGAGGCGGTGGGAGCCACCGGCGCGGCGACCGTGCCGACCAGTGCGGTGACCTGAGCGGAATCCGGACGCACCTGTTGCGGGCGGACGTCGAGTCCGGCCTTGCGCAGCAGGACCGCGACGTCCTTGCGCTGTTCCGGCAGCATGATCGTCACCACGTCGCCGCTGCTGCCGGCGCGGGCGGTGCGCCCGGAGCGGTGCAGGTAGGCCTTGTGCTCGGCGGGCGGATCGACGTGCACGACGAGTTCGACGTCGTCGACGTGGACGCCGCGGGCGGCGATATCGGTCGCGACCAGCACGCGTGTGGTGCCGTCGGCGAAGGCCGCCAGATTGCGGTCGCGTGCGACCTGCGACAGATTGCCGTGCAGATCGGCGGCCGGAATTCCGGCGGTGGTGAGCTGCTTGGCCAGCCGTCGCGCGTGATGTTTGGTGCGCATGAACAGAATTCGCCGCCCGGTTCCGGAGGCGAGGGTGTGGACCAGTTCGCGCTTGGCCTCGCTGTCGCCGATCTCGAAGACGTGGTGGGTCATCGCGGGCACCGGGGAGTGGGCCTCGTCGACGGTGTGCGACAACGGGTTTCGCAGGAAGCGCTGCACCAGCTTGTTCACCCCGTTGTCCAGGGTGGCGGAGAACAGCATCCGCTGACCGCCGGCCGGGGTCGCGGCGAGGATTCGGGTGACACCGGGCAGGAAGCCGAGATCGGCCATGTGGTCGGCCTCGTCCAACACGGTGATCCGCACCTCGTCCAGGGCGACCAGGCCCTGTTTGATCAGATCCTCCAGGCGGCCCGGGCAGGCGACGACGATATCCGCGCCCGAACGCAATTCGCGGACCTGCCGGGCCTGCGGCACGCCACCGAACACCGTCACCACCCGCAACTCGCACGCATCGGTCAGCGGTTCGAGAGTCGCCGCGATCTGAGTGGCGAGCTCGCGGGTGGGCGCCAGCACCAGACCCGCGGGGCGGCCCGGGAGGCGCCGGTGACCGAGCCGGTGCAGCCGGTCGACCATGGGGATCGAGAAGGCGAGGGTCTTACCGCTGCCGGTACGCCCGCGAGCGAGCACATCGCGGCCGGCCAGCGTGTCCGGAAGCGTCGCGGCCTGAATCGGCAACGGTGCGCTGAAACCCTGCGCGGCCAGCGCGCGCAACAGGGGCGCGCCGACGCCGAGAGTGTCGAAGGTGGCGGCAGGCGTCGATGAACGAGTCGTCATGAGTAGTCGTGGTGCCTTTCGAGCAGCAGAGGTGAACCGCAGCGGCGCTGGGTTGGCAG
This sequence comes from Nocardia sp. AB354, assembly GCF_049538315.1. Taxonomy (NCBI): domain Bacteria; kingdom Bacillati; phylum Actinomycetota; class Actinomycetes; order Mycobacteriales; family Nocardiaceae; genus Nocardia; species Nocardia sp. AB354. Next base: position 28,483 of record NZ_JBMVFU010000006.1, read on the forward strand.
CGGAGCCGCGGTTGCAGCGACGCTGAGCTTCGTGGCCCGCACGAGGGCTGACCGCTGGGTGGCCGACGCGAAGAGTAGACATCCACGACGGAGGGAGTGCGAATAACCGATACTCCCCGTTAAGACTATCCCGTCGGGGCCGTTTCTCCCCCATCGCGCGAGGGTGACGGTTCTCTCCTCGACAACCGGTGTGGATGACCGGGCGGCGGGGGATGTCACGGGGCGGGTTCACAGGTTTCTCCCAGCGGCGTCCCAGCACAGCGGGGGCACGGCCGACCATCATGGCAGCCATGACCGAAACTGCTATCGCGCCCGGCCGCCCCGCGGACGGGGTGGCGACGCCCGGCCGGGGCGGGACCCGGAGCCTGCCGTGGGAGTATCTGGGACTCGCCGCGCTGCTGGGCGGCACCGCGATCGCCTATCTGTGGAATCTGAGCGCGAACGGCTGGGCCAATTCCTTCTATGCCGCCGCGGTGCAGTCCGGGGCGAAATCGTGGAAGGCGTTCTTCTTCGGTTCCTCGGACTGGGGCAATTCGATCACCGTCGACAAGACGCCGGCGTCGCTGTGGCCGATGGAGATCTCGGCCCGACTCTTCGGGATGAACAGCTGGAGCATGCTGATCCCGCAGGTGCTGATCGCGGTCGCCGCGGTCGCCCTGCTCTGGTCGACGCTACGCCGGACCTTCGGCCCCGGCGCCGGGTTGCTCGGCGGGCTCGCGCTGGCGGTGACGCCGGTGGCCACGCTGATGTTCCGCTACAACAACCCGGACGCGCTGCTGGTTCTGCTGATGATCGCCGCCGTATGGGCGATGACGCGTGCCCTGGAGGACGGCCGGTGGCGCTGGCTGCTGCTGTGCGGCGGCTTCGTCGGACTCGGCTTCCTGGCCAAGCAGTTGCAGGTGCTGCTGGTCGTGCCCGCGCTGGCGCTGACCTATCTGTTCGCCGGGCCGCCCCGGCTGGGTAAGCGCTTGCTGCAGTTGCTGGCCGCCGGAGCCGCGGTGGTGGTCGGCGCCGGCTGGTGGGTGCTGGTCGCGCAGTTGTGGCCGGCCGATTCACGGCCGTATTTCGGTGGTTCGAAACACAATTCGATCATCGAGCTGACCCTCGGCTACAACGGGCTGCAGCGACTCGGGGTTGATTCCGGCGGTGGGTTCGGCGGTCCGCCCGGACCCGGCGGCCGCGGCCACGGACCGTCGTTCGGTTCGGAGGCCGGGATCACGCGACTGTTCAGCGAGACGGTCGGCGGTCAGATCGCCTGGTTGATTCCGGCGGCGCTGATCCTGTGCGTCGCGGCTGTCGTGCTGTGCGGCAGAGCGTCCCGCACCGATACCCGGCGCGCCGCACTGCTGCTGTGGGGCGGCTGGGCGCTGGTCACCGCCCTGGTGTTCAGCTTCATGAAGGGAATCTTCCACCAGTACTACACCGTCGCCCTGGCACCCGGTGTCGCCGGCGCGGCCGCGATCGGGGCGGTGGTGCTGTGGCGGAAGCGTGATCGGCTCGGCGTCCGCGTCGTGCTGGCCGCGGTCACCGCGCTGACCACGGTCACAGCGGTGATCGTGCTCGATCGCACTCCGGATTTCGTGCCGTGGTTGCGGTGGATCGTCGGCGTCGCGGGCGCGGTCGCGACCGTCGCGCTGGTGATGCCGCAGCCGCGCCGGACGGCGGCCTGGACGGCCGTTCTCGCGGTGCTCGTCGCGATCGCCGCACCGGTGGCCTATTCGATCCAGACCATCGCCTCCGCCCACAACGGCGGCATCGTCCTCGCCGGACCGAAGACCAGCGGTGGCTTCGGATTCGGTTTCGGACCGGGCGGGCCGGCCGGCGCGTGCGGTTCCGCTGGGCCGAGCGGATGTGCCCCGGCGGGGCCCAGCGGCGGGCCGGCGGACGACGGCTCGGATTCGGCCGGCGCCAACCGATCTCCCGCACAACCGGGCCGGATGTCGCGACCGGGCGACCCGGCGGCCGCCGGACCCGGTGCCACGGAAGGCGGTGCCGCCGACCGTCCGTCCGGTCCGGGTATGGGGCAGCGGACGAATCAGCAGCTGATCGATCTGCTGAAGAACAACGGCGCCGGCTACACGTGGGCGGCCGCGGCCATCAGCTCGATGGGTGCCGCGGACCTGCAGCTCGATTCGGGCTACGCGGTCATGCCGATCGGCGGCTTCGGTGGCGGCGATCCGTCCCCGACCCTCGATCGATTCCGTGCCGATGTCGCACAGGGACGGATCCACTACTTCGTCGGTTCCGAGCGCCGCGGCCCCGGATCGGGTGCGACGTCGGAGGCGAGCCGGATCGCCCAGTGGGTGGAGAGTACTTACGCGGCCACCGATGTCGGCGGCACCAAGGTGTACGACCTGACGGCGCCGACCCGGTAATCCGGGCGGTACAGGGCGGCGGTGGCGGCCCTGTACTGCCACGACCCCCGTCCGGTACGGCAGACTGCGACCATGGCCACGGCGTCGAAATACAGTGCGGGCGTTCTGCTGTTCCGGCAGGCTCCGCGGCTGCAGGTCCTGCTCGGGCACATGGGTGGTCCGTACTGGGCACGCAAGGATGCCGGCGCCTGGTCGGTGCCGAAGGGGGAGTACGAGCCGGATTCCGAGGATGCCCGGACCGCCGCGGCGCGGGAGTTCACGGAGGAACTGGGCCTGCCCGTGCCCGAGGGCGAGTGGATCGCGCTGGGGGAGTCGCAGTACGGCAGCGGTCGTTCCCGCAAGCAGGTCACCGTGTGGGCCGTGGCCGGTGACCTGGATCCGGAGCAGGTGGTCCCCGGCACCTTCGAGATGCAGTGGCCGCCGAGATCCGGTCGGATGCAGACGTTCCCGGAGATCGATCGGGTCGAGTGGCTCGAACCGGAACTCGCTCGCGAGAAGATCGTCGCCGGTCAGCGGCTGTTTCTGGACCGGCTCACCGAGGTACTCGCCGCCGGCTGAGGTTCAGCGGTAGGTGTCCGCGAAGCGCTCGCCGCCGGCTTCGATGAGCCGTACGCCCTGGAGTTCGTGGACGGTCAGCCGATGCGTGGGGCGCCCCGTGTCCCAGGCCGGGATGAGATTGCGGCGGCGGGCGGCGTAGGCGGTCATGAGATCGCGTGCCAGCCGGGCCGGCGATACGCGGTCGACCGCGGCCTGCCGCAGAATCACCACCAGCAGATGTTGCGGAATCTCCTCGGCGTCGCCGAGCGGCCGGAAAGTTCTCGCCCGCACCGGAACCGACAGTGGCGCCGCCGTTTCCGTCTCCACGAATTCGGTGATCGCCGCCGATAATTCGGCCGCGGGCACCGGTGTCGGCACCAGTCGCGGCAACACCGCGGTGGTCGCGGACAAAACCCGGGGCGCGGCACTCGAGCCGGGCATCGGATATACCGTCCGCAACTGTTCGTGGCGTGCGATCAGATCGGCGAAGGCGTCGCGCAATCCGACGGCGTAGAGATAACCCGTGAAATGCAAGGTGAACGATGCCGTGCCCGCGGGCGTCGGATCGACAGGCGGCACGGCGGGGACCACCGCGGGGGTAGAGCGCAGTTCCATGCGGTATTTCCGTTCCTCGTTCGCACCCCCGTCCCGGCGGGCACATGCGGAGCCTAACTCCGAACGGCCGCCCGCGCTGTTCGACGGGTACGACGAGGGTTATCGGCCGTACGGCCAGCGCCAGTCGGCGACCTCCGGAATATCGGCGCCGTGCTCGCGCGTCCAGATGCGCGCGGCCAACCGGGCGTCGGCCATTTCCTGGCGCAGGCCGGCCGCCTGGGTGCCCAGCCCCGGAACCCGGTCGATCACGTCCATCACCAGGTGATAGCGGTCGAGGTCGTTGAGCATCACCATGTCGAACGGAGTCGTGGTGGTGCCCTTCTCCTTGTATCCGCGCACGTGCAACTCGGAGTGGTTGGTGCGCCGATAGGTGAGCCGGTGGATCAGCCAGGGATAGCCGTGGAAGGCGAAGATGATCGGCCGATCCCGGGTGAACAGGGTGTCGAATTCGCGATCGGGCAGGCCGTGCGGATGTTCGTCCGCCGGCAGCAGCCGCATCAGATCGACCACGTTCACCACGCGAATGCGCAACTGCGGCAGCCGTTCTCGCAGAATGGCGGCGGCCGCCAGCGTCTCCAGAGTAGGTACGTCACCGGCGCAGGCGAGCACCACATCGGGTGTCGTGCCCGACTCGTCGTTGTGGCCGGCCCATTCCCAGATTCCGGCGCCGCGGGCACAATGCAGCCTCGCCTCTTCGATCGACAGCCAATCCGCCTGCGGCTGTTTGCCGGCCACCACCACGTTCACGTAATGGCGGGAGCGCAGGCAATGGTCGTAGGTCGACAGCAGCGTATTGGCGTCCGGCGGCAGATAGACGCGCACGATCGACGGCTGCTTGTTCATCACCACATCGAGGAAACCGGGGTCCTGATGGGTGAATCCGTTGTGATCCTGCCGCCACACGTGAGAGGTCAGCAGATAATTGAGGCTCGGAATGGGCCGGCGCCACGGCACCGCGCCACTGGCGTCCAGCCATTTCGCGTGCTGGTTGAACATCGCGTCGACGATGTGGATGAACGCCTCGTAACAGGTGAAGACGCCGTGCCGTCCGGTGAGCAGATATCCCTCCAGCAGGCCCTGGCACATATGTTCCGAGAGCACCTCGATCACGCGGCCGCGGCGGTCCAATTTCACGTCGAATTCACCGATTTCGGCCTGCCAATTGCGGCCCGTCACGGTGAGCACGTCCTGAAGCCGGTTACTGGCCAATTCGTCGGGTGCGAAGATCAGGAAATTGTCGCGATTGGCGTCGGTGATATCGCGCAGCCAGGTGCCCAGCACCTGGGTGGCCTCGTGCGAGGTGGCGCCCGGCGCGGGAACCTCGACGCCGTAGCGGCGCCAGTCGGGTAGTCGCAGATCCTGCATCGTGGCGCCGCCGTTGGCCACCGGATTGGCACTCATCCGCCGCGGCCCCGGGGGAACCTGGCGCAGCAACTGCGGATACGGCCGGCCGTCCTCGTCGAAGAGTTCCGCGGGGCGATACGACTGCAGCCACTGCCCGAGCACGCGGCGGTGATCGTCGTCGGTACGCGCGGCCGGGAGCGGGACCTGATGGGCGCGGAAGGTGCCCTCGACGCGGTCGCCGTCGACCACCGGCGGGCACGTCCAGCCCTTCGGCGTGCGCAGCACGATCATCGGCCAGCGGGGACGGGTGCCGTCGGCGCTCTCGCGCGCGGCGCGCTGGAATTCGGCGATGCGGTCCAGGCCGCGATCCAGCGCCGCGGCCATCGCCTGGTGCACGGTCGCCGGGTCGTGCCCGGCGACGATGATCGGGTCGTAGCCGTAACCGTGCAGCAGCGAGAGCAGTTCGGCTTCCGGAATGCGGGCCAGCAGGGTCGGATTCGCGATCTTGTATTCGTTGAGCGCCAGAATCGGCAGTACCGCGCCGTCGCGCGCCGGATTCAGGAATTTGTTCGCGTGCCAGCTGGTCGCCAGCGGCCCGGTTTCGGCCTCGCCGTCGCCGACCACGCAGAACACGGTCAGGTCGGGATGGTCGAGCGCGGCGCCGTAGGCGTGCAACAGGGAGTAGCCGAGTTCGCCACCCTCGTGGAAGGAGCCCGGCGTCTCCGGCGCGCAGTGGCTGGGTACGCCGCCGGGATAGGAGAACTGCGCGAACAGCGCGCCCATTCCCGTCGCGTCGCGCGAAATATTGCTGTACAGCTCGGAATACGTGCCTTCCAGCCAGGCACACGCGTTGGGTCCGGGGCCGCCGTGGCCGGGTCCGGCGACGAAGACCGCGTCCAGATCGCGGGCCCGGATCGCCCGATTGGCATGTGCCCACACCAGATTCAGTCCCGGCACGGTTCCGAAGTGCCCCAGCAGCCGCGGTTTGATGTGCTCGGCCGTCAGCGGGGTGCGCAGCAGGGGATTGTCCGTCAGATAGATCTGGCCCACCGCGAGATAGTTCGCCGCGCGCCACCACGCGTCCAGATCGGCGAGTTCGTCCGGTGACAGCGGGCCGGGAACCTCGGCCAGCCGATACGGTTCGGGCGCGATCGTGGCGCCACCGCTGCCGCCGATATTGTCGGCCGCCGTATCGGCTCCGGTCGGATCGGTGGCCGGGACCCGTCCTTCCGAACTCGCCAAGTCGGTCACGATCGTGCTCCTCACACTGGGGTGTTCGGTAACCGCTTCGGATGGAGACTCGAGGCCAGGCTACCGGGCCCACCGCGAGAGCGCCGTGCGCACCGATTAGGGTGCCGCGCATGCAGACTTTGGCCAGGATCATCGGCTCGGCCGCCGTCGCGGTGGCCGCGGTCGCCCTCACCGCCTGCGGGGGCAACGACAACAACTCGGCGAGCCCGTCGACCACCGCGCCCGGCACCCAGGCCCCGGCCGCGACCTCGGCCGCCGCGGCTCCGACGGCGAGCCACGGCCGCGAATGCACCGCCGACGACATCGGCGTCACCGGCGGCTTCGGCCAGGCGCCGACCATCACCATTCCCGACAACTGCGATCCGCCGAAGCAGCTGGTCACCAAGGATCTCGTCGAGGGCACCGGCCCGGCGGCGGCGAGCGGCCGTCCGGTGGAGATGAACTATTCGCTGGTCACCTGGTCGGACAAGAAGAAGCTGGACAGTTCCTTCGATCGCGGCCAGACCTTCCCGCTCACCCTCGGCACCGGTGAGGTCATCCCGGGCTGGGACCAGGGTCTGATCGGCATCAAACAGGGCGGCCGCCGCCTGCTGATCATCCCGCCGGACCTCGGCTACGGCCAGGGCGGGCAGGGCGTCAAGCCCAACGAGACCCTGGTGTTCGTCACCGACGCGGTCAAGGTCGGCGGGGCATCGTAGGATTGCGAGGTTGTCCGAAACCGGACAACAGGTTTCGCACGTACATCGGTAACTCACCGGGTACGCCCAGGACGTTTTCCGCACCCGACGTAAGCCCGGGCAGGGATGCTTCCGGCTCCCAACGGCACGCAGAGGCCCGGGGAGGCGGCGCTGCTACCCTGATCGGGATGCGATTTCGGGGGGAAACGACGCCGTCGTCACACGGCACCCGAACATCGTCGCCGGCGGATCACACCTCCGTCCGGCGGCCACACAGACCAGTGAACAACGAACAAGGAGCATGTCCGTGAAGAGCACCGTCGAGCAGCTGAGCCCGACCCGGGTCCGCATCAATGTCGAGGTGCCCTTCGAGGAGCTGAAGCCGGACTTCGACAAGGCGTACCGGGCGCTGGCGCAGCAGGTTCGCATTCCCGGCTTCCGCCCGGGCAAGGCCCCGGCCAAGCTGCTCGAGGCCCGCCTCGGTCGCGGCGCCATCCTGGAGCAGGTCGTCAACGACGCGCTGCCGGCGCGCTACAGCGAGGCCGTCACCGCCTCCGAGGTGAAGGTGCTCGGCCAGCCGGAAATCGAGATCACCAAGATCGAGGACGGCGACGAACTGGCCTTCACCGCCGAGGTCGACGTCCGTCCCGAGATCGCGCTGCCCGACTTCGAGAGCATCGAGGTCACCGTCGATCCGCTGAGCATCGGCGACGAGGACATCGAGCAGCAGCTGCTGTCGCTGCGCCAGCGCTTCGGCACCCTGAAGAGCGTCGAGCGCGCCGTGCAGGAGGGTGATTTCGTCTCCATCGACCTGTCGGCCACCGTGGACGGCGAAGAGGTCTCGGAGGCGACCACCTCCGGGCTGTCGCACGAGGTCGGCTCCGGCCAGCTGATCGAGGGCCTGGACGACACCCTCGTCGGCCTGAAGGCGGAGGAGTCCAAGGACTTCACCTCCACCCTGGTGGCCGGCGAGCACGCCGGTAAGGAAGCCGTCATCACCGTGAAGGTGAACTCGGTCAAGGAGCGCGAGCTGCCCGAGGCCGACGACGAATTCGCCCAGATGGCAAGCGAATTCGACACCATCGACGAGCTGAAGGAAGACCTGCGCAAGCGGGTCGAGCAGAGCAAGAAGGTGCAGCAGGCCGGCGAGATCCGGGACAAGGTGCTCGAGGCGCTGCTGGACAAGACCGAGGTGCCGCTGCCCGAGGCCGCGGTGCAGGCCGAGGTCGACGCCGTGCTGCACGACGCGGTGCACGGCTTCGACCACGACGAGGCGAAGTTCGCCGAGGCGCTCGAGGCCCAGGGCAGCACCCGCGAGGAGTTCGACAAGGACTCCAAGGAGGCCGCCGAGAAGTCGGTGAAGACCCAGCTGCTGCTGGACGCGGTCGCCGAAGCCGAGAACACCGAGGTCGGCCAGCAGGAGCTGACCGAGCGGATCCTGTTCCAGTCGCAGCGCTACGGCATGGCGCCGGAACAGTTCATCCAGCAGATCCAGCAGGCCGGGCAGCTCGGCGCGATCTTCGCCGACGTGCGCCGCGGTAAGGCGCTGGCCGGCGTGGTGATCAAGGCCAAGGTCACCGACACCGAGGGCAACGCGGTCGACACCGCCGAGATGTTCGGTGAGCCCGCCGAGGCGGTGTCCGATTCCGAGGGCGCCGAGAACGCCGCCGAGTAGCCATCGGCGACATATGAGTCAGCTGTAAGCGAAGCAAGGCGGTACCGGGAGTTCGGTGCCGCCTTGTTTCGTTAGGGTTTGTGTCAACCGAATCAGGCCGCGGTCGAGCGTCGGGGACGGAGGCGGTAGCTTGCGTAACCACGAAGGGCCCCGGAAGACCGCATATTGGACAGAGGCTGTGCCGGCAGGCATCGTGCCGGCGAGAGAGGGCAGGTATCCGTGACAATCAATCAGGCTGTGGCACCTTTGAAGTCGGGGCCGGTCATGACATCCGCGACTGCTGGGCTCAACCTCAGTGATTCGGTGTACGAGCGTTTGCTCCGCGACCGCATCATCTTCCTGGGCACCCAGGTCGACGACGACATCGCCAACAAGCTGTGCGCGCAGATCCTGCTGCTCACGGCCGAGGACCCGAACCGCGACATCTCGCTCTACATCAACTCGCCCGGTGGGTCGGTCACCGCGGGTATGGCCATCTACGACACCATGCAGTTCGCCGAGTGCGATATCGCGACCATCTCGTTCGGCCTGGCGGCCTCGATGGGCCAGTTCCTGCTCACCGCGGGCACCAAGGGCAAGCGTTACGCGCTGCCGCACACCCGGATCATGATGCACCAGCCCTCCGCCGGCATCGGCGGCAGCGCGGCCGACATCTCGATCTACGCCGAACAGCTCGCCCACACCAAGCGGGAACTGAACGAGTTGCAGGCGTTGCACACCGGCCAGTCCGTGGAGCAGGTCACCGCCGACGCCGACCGCGACCGCTGGTTCACCGCGGCCCAGGCCCTGGAGTACGGCTTCATCGACCACGTGATCACCAATGCACGGCAGGCGAACGGCGCCGGTAACTGAGCGCGAAATCGCTCATCCCCCATCGACTTTGGAGAAGAAGATGACCCTGATCGATCCGCGTGCCGGTCTGTCCGGTATCGCACCGGCGAGCCCGCAGGCCCGCTACATTCTGCCGTCGTTCATCGAGCACTCGAGCTTCGGCGTCAAGGAGTCCAACCCCTACAACAAGCTGTTCGAGGAGCGCATCATCTTCCTCGGCGTGCAGGTGGACGACGCCTCGGCCAACGACATCATGGCGCAGCTGCTGGTGCTGGAGTCGCTGGATCCCGACCGCGACATCACGATGTACATCAACTCGCCCGGTGGTTCCTTCACCTCGCTGATGGCCATCTACGACACCATGCAGTACGTGCGTGCCGATGTCGCGACGGTCTGCCTGGGCCAGGCGGCCTCGGCGGCGGCGGTGCTGCTGGCAGCCGGTACTCCGGGTAAGCGGGCTTGCCTGCCCAACGCGCGCGTGCTGATCCACCAGCCGTCGCTGGAGGGTGGCATCCAGGGCCAGGTCTCCGATCTGGAGATCCAGGCCGCCGAGATCGAGCGCATGCGCCGGTTGATGGAGACCACGCTGGCCCGCCACACCGGCAAGGACGCCGACACCATCCGCAAGGACACCGATCGCGACAAGATCCTGACCGCCGACGAGGCCAAGGATTACGGGATCATCGACACGGTGTTCGACTACCGCAAGCTGAGCGCCCAGAAGAAGTGACCCCGCCGCGGAGCTCGCGAGCGGGCTCCGCGGACGCTGGTCCGGGCGGCGGAGCGAGGTCGGCACCGCCCGGATCGGCAGCCGGGATGGGTCGTGGCGAGCGTGTCGGGTGAGCTTTCCGACACTCTCTCCGCGAGAAACATCCTCGAGTTGTCGACCTCCGTCGCGTCGACCGGGTACGGTCGGTCTAGGGACCTTGGCTCATGGGGTGTCGGCACAAACGACCGACCCGGACGACATACGCCGAAGTGCGAGAATCCGATCGACGCGCGACACTGATCGGATGCACGGCGGGTAGCGTTGTTCGAAGGCGGCTTGTCGGCATCCGGGACAGACGGTTGCACGCGGACAAGGAAGTAGGGACCCACGAGATGGCGCGCATCGGTGATGGCGGCGATCTGCTGAAATGCTCGTTCTGCGGAAAGAGTCAGAAGCAGGTCAAGAAGCTCATTGCGGGACCAGGGGTGTACATCTGCGACGAGTGCATCGACCTCTGCAACGAGATCATCGAAGAGGAGCTGGCGGAGTCGAGTGAGGTCAAACTCGACGAGCTGCCCAAGCCGGCCGAGATCCGGGAATTCCTCGAGCAGTACGTGATCGGCCAGGATTCGGCCAAGCGCACGCTGGCGGTGGCCGTCTACAACCACTACAAGCGCATCCAGGCCGGTGACAAGGGCCGCGACAGCCGCGGCGAGCCGGTCGAGCTGATGAAGTCGAACATTCTCATGCTCGGCCCCACCGGCTGCGGTAAGACCTACCTCGCGCAGACGCTGGCCAAGATGCTCAACGTCCCCTTCGCCATCGCGGACGCCACCGCGCTGACCGAGGCCGGCTATGTCGGCGAGGACGTCGAGAACATTCTGCTCAAGCTGATCCAGGCCGCCGATTACGACGTCAAGCGGGCCGAGACCGGCATCATCTACATCGACGAAGTCGACAAGATCGCCCGCAAGAGCGAGAACCCGTCGATCACCCGTGACGTCTCCGGTGAGGGCGTGCAGCAGGCGCTGCTGAAGATCCTGGAGGGCACCCAGGCGAGCGTGCCGCCGCAGGGCGGGCGCAAGCACCCGCATCAGGAGTTCATCCAGATCGACACGACGAACGTGTTGTTCATCGTGGCCGGCGCCTTCGCCGGACTGGAGAAGATCGTGCAGGACCGGGTCGGCAAGCGCGGCATCGGTTTCGGCGCCGAGGTCCGGTCCAAGGCCGAGATCGACACCGCGGACCACTTCGCCGAGGTCATGCCGGAGGATCTGATCAAGTTCGGTCTTATCCCCGAATTCATCGGCCGCCTGCCGATGGTCGCCTCGGTGACCAACCTGGACAAGGATTCGCTGGTCCGCATCCTGTCCGAGCCGAAGAACGCTCTGGTGAAGCAGTACGTCCGGCTGTTCGAGATGGACGGTGTGGACCTGGAGTTCACCAAGGACGCGCTGGAGGCCGTGGCCGATCAAGCCATCCTGCGCGGCACCGGCGCTCGCGGTCTGCGCGCCATCATGGAAGAAGTGCTGCTGCCGGTGATGTATGACATCCCCAGCCGCGACGATGTGGCCAAGGTGGTCATCAACGCCGATACGGTCAACGACAACGTGCTGCCGACCATCGTGCCGCGCAAGCGCCAGGCGGCCGAGCGCCGCGAGAAGTCGGCCTGACCGCCGGAGCATTTCCGAAAGCTGCGAAAGGGGCGGGAGGTCTGAACCTCCCGCCCCTTTTTCGTGCCCGCGATCCGGAATCGCTTCTCGCTCAGTCCTGCGCCCAGGGCACTCGACAGGAATCGGTGCTGAAGCCCTGCGCGGTGATGCCGAGCGCGGAATATGTTCGGGCGCGGGAATTCTCCAGCGCGATCTGGTAACTCAACTCCACCACGCCCGCGTCGCCGAAGCGGGCCCGCAGGTCCTCGATCTGCTCATCGGTGACCGTGGTGGGAGTGGCGGTCATGGCGTCGGCGTAGGCGATCGCGGCGCGCTCGTCCGCGCTGTAGGCCGCCGAGGTCTGGTAGTCCGCGATCTGCTTCAGTTTGTCGATATCGAGGTGGCTCAGCCGCATGAGCATCGTGCCGAAATCGACGCACCAGGAACAGCCGATCATCCAGGCCACCCGGTAGACCGCGATCTCGAGAACATCGTCGGGGACGACGGAGGTGGCGCGGCCGACCAAAGACTCGTGGGCCGCGTACGCCGTGAGCATTTTCGGATGATTGGCGAGCACGGCCATCGGCTCGGGCACCTCGCCGAACCTGCGCTTGCCGACGCGGTACATGAACCGGGTCAGCGGGCCCGCCTGCTGCGGCGGCACCGGGGGGATGCGGGTGGCACTCATGATTCTCCCTTCGGAAGACGGTTCACCCCTTGGACGAGACGCCGTCCGTCGATGTGACGGGGCAGAAATGTGATGCCGGTCTCATCAATTCCGAGCGTAGTCGCGGTGAGCCAGAAAGTCATAAGCGTAGACATATGATCTGCGCCAGCATACGATAAGTTCATGACTAGTATTTCCGAACTCGATCGCAAGGCGGTCGACTACAGCGTGACGATCGTGTCGAAGGTGGCCCGTGGCGATCTGCACCGGCCCACACCCTGTGGCGAATGGGATCTGACCCAACTGCTCACCCATATGGCCGCGCAGCACCGCGGCTTCGCGGCCGCCGCGCGCGGCCACGGTGGCGATCCGGCCGTCTGGCAGCTGGATCCGCCGGCGGATCCGGTGGCGGTGTATCGCGAGGCGGCGGCCGATGTGACGGCGGCCTTCTCCGAAACCGGTGTGCTGGAAAGGGATTTCGCACTTCCGGAATTCGGGCCCGGGTTCGCCGCTGCGGGCGATCAGGCCATCGGCTTCCATCTCATCGACTACGTCGTACACGGGTGGGATGTGGCCCGGGCGATCGGTCTGCCCTACGAGCTGGATCCGGAACTGGCGGAGCCCGCGCTGCGGATCGCCGAGGCGGTGCCCGACGGAGACTTTCGCTTGCAGCCGGGTTCGGCGTTCGCGCCCGCGGTGCCGAATACCGACCCCTCCGATCCGCTCGCTCGGATCCTCGGCCTGCTGGGCCGATCGCCGTCGTGGCCGGTAGGCGCGAAATAGGCGTTCGCCCAATGGAATTGCGTATCCCGGCGCCCGAGCTCCCGGCGGCGCCGGCGAAGTCGGCCGGACCGCGGCGGAAGCGGACCGGCGAGCACGTATCTTGTTCGGCATGGCGGATGCGCAGCGACCCGATCTGGCGGCGATGATCGTGCCGCTCGGACGTGCCCTGATGGCGGCCGAGCGGCCGGTACTCGAATCGCACGGGCTGACGATGTGGGCGTATTCGGTGCTGCTGGCGCTGGGCCGGGGGCCGGCGCGAGGGCAGGGCGTGCTCGCGGAGGAGATCGGCGCCGACAAGACCCGCATCATCGCCGTCCTCGACGATCTGCAGGAACGCGGGCTGATCGAGCGCTATCCCGATCCGGCCGACCGGCGGGCCCGCCTGCTGGCCGTGACCGAGGCGGGGCAGGCCCTGGTGCAGGCGGCACAGGCAGATATCCAGGCCAAGGAAGAAGCGCTGCTCGACCGCCTGGACGCGGCGGACCGGGCTGGATTCCTCAACGCCCTGATGGTGCTTGCGGTGGTTCCCCGCGCCGACATCGTCGATGCCGGCGCGGATTCGCAGTAGAAGTATCGAGTTGTGGCGGTAGCGCGTGGAGCTGGTCGGAGGCGGTGACGACCGGTTGCCCCGTCGCGCCCGTTGCCGAAGATCGCCGTTGACCTTCCGTGGTTCGCCGTTGAACCTTTTCTCCGATGCTTGCTCATCGCCGACGGGAGCGAGCCCGTTACTGCTGTTCGGAGGGCCTTTCCCGGCGGCGGCTGGGCGGTAGCTTCACCTACTACGACGGCGCGGGAACCGGATATTCATCGGCGCCGGATCGCGCAGTTGCGCGCGCTCCCGGGGTGCCGCCACGACGACGGCGGCGGCCAGTGCCGGCAGCAGCACGGCGGCGATCAGGCTGAGGGCGAAATTGCCGCCGCTCATCTGTTCCGGCTTGTGCGCGGCGTGGTAGATGAGGTGGGGAATTCCGAAGACCAGCCAGCCGATCCCGGCGACCCGGGCCACCACACTGTCGCGGTAGTACAGCGCCGCCAGGCTGACCGCGCCGAAGCCGAGGAAGAATGCCCCGACGTCGGTGGCCAGATGGTGATTGTAGGGGCCGTCCATGCCCACCCAGTTCAGCCCGAAGCCGGGGAAACTGCGAAACCACGGTTCCGGCAGCAGTAGCGCCCAGAGTCCGACCACGACGCCGTTGATCGCCAACAGCCACAACGAGATTCTGGTGATCAACCAGCGGCGGCGATTGACGTCCAGGCGCATGCGCACCCGGACCCCCTCACCCGTGCCGTGTACCGAAATCCGCATCGCGCGCCCTCCCGTCCGCCGGTTGTCGCCTTACGGTAAGCCGGGCAAAACGGATGAACAAGAGGTGGAACGCCTACCGTGACAGCGATGCGGTCGCGGGACTCAGATCTGCTCGCTGATCAGGTCGTCGGGGCCCCAGTAGGCCCGCATGCTCGTGATCCGGCCCTGCTCGTCGAATTCCATGGCGTCGATCGCGGAGAGCGTCATCCGGTGGCCGCCGGCCTCGCCGACGAGGGTGAACGAGACGGCGGCGTGATTGCCCACGATCCGGGCGGCGTGCAGCTCGGTCTTGCGCTCCATCGACTCCAGCGCCTGATAGAGCTGGCCGATGGCCTCGTGACCGTGGCGCGGGTCGCTGCCGATCGGATCCTCGACGACGGCGTCGGGCGCGTAGAGCGACAGGATCTCCGAGGTCGGACCGGTGGCCACCAACTGCACGTAGCGTTCGGCCGTTTCGCGGATCTGCTGCGCTGCCATGTGAACTCCCAAGAAAATTGAAACGTGTTCTAGTTGGCAGGGTAGCAGGGTTGCGTCGATCCGGTCGCCGGTTCGCGGCTCAGGTGCCGGTGGCCGCCGCGGGCGCGGTCTCGAGCCGGTCGACCCCGCTGTAGATGTTCATCGTGTCGCCGCGCAGGAAGCCGGCCAGCGTGAGCCCGTTGTCGGCGGCCAGGTCGACGGCCAGCGAACTGGGCGCCGAGACCGCGCCGAGGACCGGAATGCCCGCCATGACGGCCTTCTGGACGAGCTCGAACGAGGCCCGGCCGCTGACGATCAGCAGTGTGTCGTGAGCCGGTACGCGCCCTTCGCGCAGCGCCCAGCCGACCACCTTGTCCACCGCGTTGTGCCGGCCGATGTCCTCGCGTACGACCAGTGCGGTGCCGTCGGGGGTGAACAGCCCGGCCGCGTGCAGTCCGCCGGTGGCATCGAAAACCGCCTGACGCGAACGTAACTCACCGGGAAGGGTGGCCAGCAGCGTCGGATCGACGCGCGGCGCGTCGGCCGGCGGCCGGAAGCGGCTGCGCGTGCGCACCTGATCGAGCGCGGTGGTGCCGCACAACCCGCACGAACTGTTGGTCACGAATCCGCGGGGCCGGACGGTGACCGCGCGGCGCAATTGGATATCGAGCACGTTGTAGGTGTTGCGGCCGTCGTCGTCGGTGCCCGCGCAGTACCTCGCCGATACGATGTCGTCGGCCGACTCGATGATGTTCTCGCTGAACAGGAATCCGTGCAGCAGGTCGATGTCGTGGCCGGGGGTGCGCATGGTGACGGTCAGCGCCGTCCCGTCGACGCGCAGTTCCAGCGGCTCCTCCACGGCCAGCGTATCGGGCCGGGAGACGATGCCGGCGGGTGTGATGCGCCGGGTGGGTCTGCGCGCGGTTACTCTGCTCACAAGCTGCCTCGCAGTTCTGGTCGGTGCCGCCGTGCGGTCACGCGGTGATGTGGCGGTGCGGCTCCAGCCGGATCACGACCGCCTTGGACACCGGGGTGTTGGAGCGCTCGGCGACGTGGTCGAGCGGGACCAGCGGGTTGGTTTCGGGGTAATAGGCCGCGGCGTTGCCGCGCGGCGTGGCGTAGCCGACGATCCGGAAACCGGTGACCCGGCGCTCGACGCCGTCGCTGAATTCGGAGATCAGATCCACGAGATCGCCGTCGGCGAAACCGAATTCGGCGATATCGTCCGGATGCACCAGCACGACGCGGCGGGCGTTGTGAATGCCCCGATAGCGGTCGTCGAGGCCGTAGATCGTGGTGTTGTACTGGTCGTGGCTGCGCAGCGTCTGCAACAACAGCCGCCCCTGCGGGATCCGCGGCCAGTGCAGGTCGTTGACCGCGAAGTTGGCCTTGCCGGAGGCGGTGCGGAACTCGCGGTTGTCGCGGGGCGGATGTGGCAGCTGGAAACCGTTGCGGCCGCGCACCTTCCGGTTGTAGTCGGCACAGCCGGGCACCACCCGGGCGATAGCGTCGCGAATGTGGTCGTAGTCGCGCCGGAACCGCTCCCACGGCACGGGGTGATCGGGGCCGAACAACTCGGCGGCCAGCTCGCAGACGATCGCGACCTCGCTGCGCAGATCGTCGCTCACCGGCTGCAGCCGGCCCGTGGACAGATGCACCATCGACATCGAATCCTCCACCGACACCTGCTGTCTGGTCCCGTCCTGCAGATCGAGATCGGTGCGGCCGAGGGTCGGGAGAATCAGGGCGGTACGGCCGTGCACGACGTGGCTGCGGTTGAGTTTGGTCGAAATCTGCACGGTCAGCTCGCACGCGCGCAGAGCCGCCTCGGTGACCTCGGTATCCGGCGTCGCCGAGACGAAGTTGCCGCCCATGCCGATGAACACCCGGGCGCGCCCGTCGCGCATGGCGCGGATGGAATCGACCGTGTCCCAGCCGTGTTCGCGCGGGGCGGTGATACCGAATTCGGAATCCAACGCGTCGAGGAAGCTCTCGGGCATCTTCTCCCAGATGCCCATGGTCCGGTCGCCCTGCACGTTGGAATGCCCGCGTACCGGGCAGACGCCCGCGCCCGGTTTGCCGATCATGCCGCGCAGCAACAGCAGATTCGTCGCCTCCTCGATGGTGGCGACACCGTGGCGCTGCTGTGTCAGACCCATCGCCCAGCAGATGATGGTGGACTTCGAGCGGGCCAGCAGCCCGGCCGTGCGGTCGAGCTGTTCGCGGGTCAGACCCGTCGCCTCGACGACCTCGTCGAGATCGACTGCGCGCATATGCTTTTCGTATTCGGCGAATCCGGCGGTGTGCGCGTCGACGAAGACCCGGTCCACCACCGTGCCGGGTGCGCGATCCTCCGCGTCGACCAGCAGTTTCGCCAGGCCCTGGAACAGGGCCATATCGCCGCCGAGGCGGATCTGCAGGAAATCGTCGGCGATGGTGACGCCGGAGGTGAAACCCTTCACCGTCTGCGGATCCCGGAAGCCGATCAGTCCGGTCTCCGGCAGCGGATTCACCGCGATCACCGTGGCGCCGTGCGCTTTCGCGGTGCTCAGCGCCGACAGCATGCGCGGATGGTTGGTGCCGGGATTCTGTCCTGCCACGATGATCAGATCCGCGGCGGCGAAATCGTCGATCGACACCGACCCCTTGCCGATGCCGATCGACCGGGTGAGCGCCGCGCCGGAGGATTCGTGACACATGTTCGAACAGTCGGGCAGATTGTTCGTGCCGAAGCTGCGCACCAGCAGCTGATAGAGAAAGGCCGTCTCGTTGGCGGTGCGCCCGGAGGTGTAGAACACGGCCTCGTCCGGGGAGGCCAGGCCGCGCAGGGTGTCCGCGATCAGCCGATAGGCCTGCTCCCACGCGATGGGGGAGTAGTGGGTGTCGCCGGGCCGCAACACCATCGGATGGGTCAGGCGTCCCTGCTGCCCCAGCCAGTACCCGGTCTTGCCCGCGAGATCGTCCAGCGAGTGAGTGGCGAAGAACTCCGGCGTGACCGTGCGCAGGGTCGCCTCCTCGGCGACGGCCTTGGCCCCGTTCTCGCAGAATTCGGCCGGGCGGCGGTGGCCGGTGGGTTCGGGCCATGCGCAGCCGGGGCAGTCGAAGCCGTGGCGCTGATTGACCCGGGTGAGGGTGCGAGCCGTGCGAACGATGCCCATCTCCTCGACGGCCCGGTCGAGGGCGACCGCGACGGCCGTGACGCCGGCGGCCTGCTCTTTCGGCGGGGTCACCGCCAGCTTGGCTTCATCGATATCGCGAGTCGGCGGTGTGCGGTGCATAGCCCCATCGTCCTCCTGCGCGTGCGGGCGCCGTCTGCGGCCCGCCGATCGCTCGACATCGACACCGCGAACCGGGCCGCGCGGCCGAGCCTACGGGGTATCGTGCCGACAGACCGTGCGGCGCCGTCGGGGATGTTCGCGCACGACAGACGGTCTCGGTTCGCGCTGCGGCGCCTACGACGAGGACGGCATCATGCACGAGACGACGATCAGCGGGCCGCCGCGGCAGCGGGTGCGCCGTCGGGCCGCCACCGTAGCGGCCGGCGGCATCCTCGGCGCCGCGGCGGTGTTCGCAGTGGCGATCCCGCAGACGGCGAGCGCGGCGGTGACCAGACTCGGCGCCACCCCCGACATGAACTTCGGCATCGCCACCAATTACGGCAGCGGATGCAGTTACACGCTGCAGGCGAATGTCACCGATCCGGTCGCGCCGGTCACCTTCTACGACAACGGAGCTCCCATCGGCGTGGCGCCGCCCGGCGGCGCGTATGCGCTCATCACGTGGGTTCCGGCGGTTCCGGGGCAGCACACGCTCAGTGCGGTGCAGGCCGGCCAGCCGGCGCAGATGCCGGCGGCGACGCTCGTTCTTCCGGTCGGCACCGGCATCCACCTCGGGTATGCCTGCCTGGTCGCCGGCGGTTAGGGCTCACCCCGGCGAATGAACTCCGCCCGCGCCCGGTAGCCCCGCGTCGGCGGCGAGGACGGCCAGGGCCGACTGCAGTGCGGTGCGCTGTGCGGCCGTCAAGGACCCGGTGAATTCGCGGTCGAGCCGCCGCGCCCGCTCCTCGGTCGCGGCGAGCAATGCGCGCCCGTGGTCGGTGAGGGTGAGGATCTGGCGCCGGCGGTCGTCCGGATCGCGATCGCGACGGACCGCGCCGAGTCGTTCGAGATGGTCGGCCAGGGCGACGACCAGGCTGGGAGCGACTCCCAGCCGGGTCGCGAGATCCTGTTGTGAGGCGGCGACGCCGTGATCGAGAGCGACCAGCACGCCGACGTGTTTCGGCTTGAGATCCAATTCCTCGATCGCCACGGCGAACCGATCGGTCACGATCGCGCCCAGCGTGCCGAGGCGGAAGGCGATCGTCGCGGGAACCGCGGTCTTGACGTGCGTCACGCCCACGAGTATATCTTTGCCTGAACGATTCAGGGTGTGAATGATTTGTGGGGAGAATGATTATGTTGGTGTTGGCTGTGGTCGCCAATTCGCTGGTGGCCGTGATTTCCGGTGTGTCGTGCCTGATCGGCCTGGCGCGACCGCGTCTGGCCCTGGCGGAGGGGGAGGAGCTGACCTCGGCGGCGATGTTCTTTCTCGGCGCCTATGCCGCGCGGGCCCTGCCGCTGAGTGTGGTGACCGTGGCCGTGCTGGTCGCGGGAGGCGAGGCGGCCACGCTGCCCGTGCTGGTGATCGCGGGTCTGGCCCAGGTGGGCGACGCGATCATCGGTGTGCGCCAACGGAATACGCCGATGGCGATCACCTGCGTCGGATTGGCGGCGGTACACCTGGCCACGGCGGTATGGCTGTTCGCGCGGTGAACGGCCATACCGCCGGGGGATGCGCTCGGTGATCTCAACCGACCCTGCTGGGAAGCTCGTGCCGCTCGAACGATGCTGTGCCACCGGCGGTTTCGTTCGCGCCGAGTTCGACCTCGTCGGCCCCGGCCTCGCGGCCTTCCGGTCGCAAGCCGAACAGGGCGGCCAGCACGGTCGCCGCACACGCGGCGGCGCCGACCCAGAACGCGACGGTGAACTGACTCTCCTGCGGCAGCGGCAGATGCGGCAGCAGTTTCGCCGTCAGCAGGGTGGTGATGATGGCGCTGGCCAGTGAACTGCCGACAGTGCGGGAGATCGAATTGATGCCGTTGGCGATTCCGCTCTGGTGGTGCGGGACGCTCGCCGCGATCAGTGCGGGCATCGCCGCGTACGCGAAGCTGATCGCGACGCCGATCACCACGCTCGCGGCGATCACCGAACCGGTCGCGTCGTGTGCCAGTGCCAGCCCGCCGAATCCGGCCGCACCGATCACGCCCGACAGGGCCAGCACGCGACGGCCGCCCAGCCGGCCGACCAGGATTCCGCCGGCCGGTGCGGCCAGCATCGACGAGAGTGTCGCGGGCAGCAGATATTCGACCGAGGCGCGCAGGATCGAGGCGCCGAATCCGTAGCCGGCCACCCGTGACGGCATCTGGGCCAGATATGACACGCCCATGAACTGCATGAACATCGCGAAGCCGATGAACATGCCGGACAGATTGGTGAACAGCACCGGCCGGTGGGTGAACATCCGCAGATCGACCAGCGGGGTACGCACACGACGCTCGGTCGCCACCCAGGCCACCGCCGTCGCGACCGCGCCGGCGAAGCAGGCGATCGTACTCGCGGAGGTCCAACCCCATTCGTGCCCTTGGGAAATGGGCAACAGCAGCAGGACCAGGAAGCCGCCGAGCGTGACCGCGCCGGGCAGGTCGACACTGCCCGGATGCCGCTTACCCGTGGCCGGCACCGCCACCGCGGCCGCGGCCAGCGCCCCTACCGACAGCACCGCGGTGAACCAGAACACGATGTGGTAGTCCGGGTCGGCCCCCTTGGTCAGCAGACCGGTCGACACCAGGCCGAGGCCGCCGCCGAAACCGAGTGTGCCGCTGACGATCGCCATCGCGTGATGCAGGCGCCGAGCCGGAATCTCCTCCCGGAGGACGGCCAGGGCCAGCGGGAAGATCGCCGTCGCGACGCCCTGCAGCACCCGGCCGACCAGCAGCACGCTCAGAGAATTCGCCAGTGCCGAGACCGCGGAACCGGCCGTGGCCACCGCGAGCACGCCCAGCAGGGTGGGCTTCTTGCCGTAGAGGTCGCCGATGCGGCCCAGCAGTGGTGTGAAGACCGCGGCCGACAGCAGGGTCGCGGTGGTCACCCAGCTCACCGATGTGGTCGAGACCTGCAACTTCGTCGCGATCAGGCCCAGAATCGGCACGGCCTGAGTCTGCATGACCGTGACGATCATCGCCGCGAAGGCCAATACGCCGGTCAGCAGCGAACCTCTGCGCTCCACAGCCACCTCCAGAAAATTGAAGACCTATATGTTTGAAGACCTCAAGTATTTAAGGAGTCGACGATAGCCGTTGTCAATCGTTTGGGTAGCATCGGAGCTATGTCACCGGACACAGCGCAGAGCCCGCTGGCATTGCTGATCGCGCGCTTCGTCTCGGCCTACCTGCAGGATTTCCTGACCGCGGCCGAGGGGCACGGACTCACGCTGACGCAGGCCAAACTGCTGCTGGCGCTCAACGAACCGCCCGCCGAGCTACCCATGCGGGTACTGGCCGACCGGATGGCGTGCGACCCGTCGAATCTGACCGGTGTCGCCGATCGCATGGAATCGCGCGGTCTGGTCCAGCGCACGGTGAATCCCGCCGATCGGCGCGTCAAATACCTGGTGTCCACCGATGCCGGCCGTGAGCTGGCCGCGCAGATCCGCGGCTCACAGGTGCGCGCGTACAAGGCGCTGGCCGAATTGGCGCCGGAGGACGAAGAGGTGCTGCGGGAGTTGCTGGAACGTCTGGTTCCGAAACTCGAGAACGCGGATTAGCGCCGCGGCGGCACTGCTCTCAGGAGGCGAATCGTCCGCTGCGCAGCGCGCTTTCGCGGTGCTGCGGCGGAAAGCCCGGACCCAGCCGAGCCGATACTTCGGCGTGCCGCAGCGGTTCTCCGCACTGTGCGCACACCACTTCGGCGTGGGTGTCGTGCCCGCAGGTGTCGTGGTGGACGACCACCGGCGGTCCGGCTTCCGGGGCGAGCCAGCGGTCACCCCAGCGCATCATGGCCGTGAGCACCGGGAAGAAATCGCGTCCCTTGTCGGTGAGGTGGTATTCGTAGCGGACCGGACGATCCTGATAGGGGACCTTCTCCAGCATCCCCTCCCCGACCAGCCGCGTCAGGCGCTGGGTGAGGACATTGCGACTCAGGCCCAGCGTGCGTTCGAAATCGTCGAAACGCGTTGTGCCGTAGAACGCTTCGCGCAACACCAGCGGCGTCCACCAGTCACCGATCAGATCGACCGTGCGGGCGACCGAACAGGGCCAGGTGGCGAAGGTGGTGCGCTTCATGTACCCACCGTATCGATCCGGGCGGGCACGTACTTGTGCCACGGGGTGCCGACCCATTCGTCGCGATCGTCGAAAGCTGTCAACTCGTTGGGGGCGGCCCCGCTGGTGAGGACCTCGTCCGCCTCGACGACGGACAGGCCCAGGCCGTTGGGCAGCGCCAGATGTCCGCTGCGCATGCGGTCGGTCGGCTCGACGGTCACCTGCGCACTGCCGTTGCGGGTGGTGAGCCGCACCTCGTCGCCGGAGGTCAGGCCCAGCCGGAGGGCATCGGCGGTGCTGATGCGCAGCGCGCCTGCGGGATCGCGTTTGCGCCAGGCCGGATCGCGCATGATGGTGTTGGCGGTGAAGGCGCGCCGCTCCCCGGCGGCCAGGACGAACGGCCAATCGTGGTCCTCGTCCGGTGCGGGGAGTGCGGCCAATGCCGACAGCAGTTCCGGAACGGCGAGCCGGACTTTGCCGCCGCGCACCCGGTTCCAGGTCTCGTCGACCTCGTCGTCGGTGATGACGACGCCGTGTTCGCCGGTGAGGATCGCCTCGAACAGCCGCTCCCCGGCAGCGAGGCCGGTGCCGTAGCCGGCTCGCTCCACGCCGGCCGGGTTCTTCCGGGCGCAGGTGTAGGCGGCGCCCCACAACACCGCGGCGGCAGCGGCGCCGTCGGGCAGTGTCGGGCCGAGGGTGCGGTAGAGCAGGATCGGAGCCAGCTTCGCCTTCGCCGGATCGGCGAGGACGGCGAGAAATGCCATGGCGAAGGCCTCGCGGCCCTGGTCGAGCGCCGCGCGCAGCGGCCGGTAATCGTCCTCGGTCAGCGCCGCGGCGGCCTCGACGAGCCGGGCGTGAATCTCGGGTTCGGCGAGGACGCCGGGCGGAGCCGCAAGCACCGGATGCCTGAGGTGGAAGATGTTGCGAGGGAATTCGAAGTTGAAGAAGGTCGCCTCGTACTTCTCGAACTGGGTCGGCGCGGGCAGGACGTAGTCGGCGGCGCGAGCGGTTTCGGTCATCGCCACGTCGATGACGACCACCAGTTCCAGCGCCGCGAGTGCGTCGCGCATCCGGGCCGAATCCGCCAGTGAGTGAACGGGATTGGCGCTCTCGACGATCATCGCCCGATAGCGGGCCGGATGGTCGGTCAGAATCTCCTCGGTGATCACGTTGCACGGCACCAGTCCGCTGATGATGCGCGCGCCCACGACCGGGCTGCGCGGCCCGGCGTCGGCGGGATGGCCGCGATCGTGCCCGATCGCCGCCATTCCGGAGAAGGCGTACTGCGTCCCGGGCTTGCCGAGGTTTCCGGTGAGCAGCCAGAGCAGTTTCTCGACGTAGCTGACCAGTGTCGAATGGCGGTTCATCTGGACGCCGAGGTCCTCGAGCGCGGCGACCGAGTCCGCCGCTGCCAGGCGGTGAGTCGCCGCGGTGACCAGGCCGATCTCGACATCGGCCAGGGCGCAGTACTCCTCGATCGGCACCGTGCGCAGCACCGCCGCCACCTCGTCGAAACCTTCGGTGCGCGCGGCCAGCCAGTCATGGTCGACCAGGTCGTCACGGATCAGGATCGCCGCCATCGCCGCCAGCAGATAGATGTCGGTGCCGGGGCGCAGTTGCAGATGGAAATCGGCCAGTTCGGCGGTCTCGGTGCGGACCGGGTCGAGCACGATGATCGAGCGCTGTGGATCGCGCGCGATCTCCTTCAGTACCGAGCGGGCGCGCGGGAAACCGTGGGACTGATAGGGATTCTTACCGATGAACAGCGCCACCTCGGCATGTTCGACGTCCGAGCGGACCGGATGGCCGGTCATCCGAGCGCCGACCCAGAAGTCGCCGGTCTTCTCCTGGGCCAGCGCGCTGGATCGATAACGCATGCCGTAGGCGGCCATGGTGGCCGGAGCGTAGGCGCCGCCGAGATGATTGCCCTGGCCGCCGCCACCGTAGTAGAAGATCGATTCGCCGCCGTATTCGGCGCCGATCTCGCGCAGACGCGCGGAGATCTCCGAAATAGCGGTGTCCCAATCGATTTCGGTGAACGATCCGTCGGCGTTGCGGCGCAGCGGCGCGGTGAGGCGGCCGGTGCGCCCGTTCTGGTACCGATCCAGTTGCAGAGCCTTGTTGCAGGTGTAGCCCGCCGAGGAAGGATGCAGCTTGTCGCCGCGAATCTTGTCGAAGCTGCGGCCGTCGGCGCCCAGCAGCACCTGGATGCCGCAATTGCACTCGCACAGGATGCATGCCGTCGGATGCCAGTCGGTCATGAGAGCAGCGTAGAAGAGTTAGTTCACAAACGCTACCCACAAATCGGGCCGACTGCCGCTGGATCGTGCCAGGCTTGGACCGGGGCCGATGAGTTTGTCCGTCCGGCGCCGTCGTACCGGTGAGAGAACGCAATCCCATCCAGAGGAGCGATCATGTCCTACACCTTCGAACCCGGAGATCCGTGCTGGATCGAGTTGTTCACCGCCGACACCGATCGAGCCGTCGATTTCTACGGCGAGCTGTTCGGCTGGACCGCCGAGAGCGATGAGCAGTACGGCGGGTACATCACCTTCCGCAAGGACGGCAATGCCGTCGCCGGCGGGATGCGCAACGACGGCACCGACGGTGCGCCCGATCAGTGGACCGTGTATCTGACCAGCGTCGATGTCCATGCCACCGCTGCCTCCGCCGCCGAGCACGGCGGCCGGGTCGTGGTGGAGCCGATGGCCATCGGCGACGTGGGCAGTATGGCCGTCCTCGCCGATCCGTCCGGTGCGGGTGTCGGTGCGTGGCAGCCCGGCGTCCACCGCGGTTTCGGTTCCTTCGGCGTCGCCGGTGGCGGCAACTGGAGCGGGCACGTCGGGTACCCGTCGTGGTTCGAACTGCACACACCGGCCTATGCCGAGGCGTTGACGTTCTACCGCGAGGTGTTCGGCTGGCGCGATCCCTTCACCGTCGGTGATTCACCCGAGTTCCGTTACACGACAATTCATTCCGCGACGCCGATGCTCGGTGGCGTGATGGACTCGGCGGCGCATCTGCCCGCGGGATCTCCCGGCGGGTGGCGCGTCTACATCGGCGCCGAGGACGTCGATGCGACGGTGAAGCAGGCGGTGAGCCTGGGGGGTTCGGTCGAATCCGAGCCCGAGAACACGCCGTACGGACGGTTGGCCGCGCTGCGCGATCCGAGCGGTGTCGCGTTCAGCGTGGGTGGTAACGCGTCCTGACATTTCATTACCCGTCCGGTAATCGCGCCGGGGGAATGGTCCTCGCTACCGTCGAGGTTGTCCCGAGCGGTCGGGAACGCGGTACGAGATGTGGGAGCGATGATGTCGGACGAACGGGCGCTGGTGATCGGCGGCGGTGGGGTGGCGGGTATCGCCTGGGCGAACGGCGTGATTGCCGGGTTGGCCGATGCGGGCATCGATCTCACCGCCGCCGATGTGTACATCGGCACGTCGGCGGGCGCCAATGTGGCGGCACAGCTGACCAGCGGGCTGACGCCGGAGGAGCTGTTCCGCCGCCAGATCGACCCGGCGCTGCAGAGCGCCGAGATCGTGCCGGAGGGCAATCCGCTCGAGGGGGTGTGGGAGACGATCAACCAGATCATCACCGAGAGCGGCGGCGATATGGCCGTGGCGCGGCGGCGACTCGGCAACCTCGCCCTGGCGACCGATACCGTGCCGGAATCCGCCCGGCGCGCGGTGATCGAATCGCGGCTGCCGGTGCACGAATGGCCCCGGCAGCGGCTGCTGATCACCGCCGTCGACGCCGGCACGGGTGAACCGCGCGTGTTCGATCGCGACTCCGGGGTCGCGCTGGTCGACGCGGTGACAGCCAGTTCGGCGGTGCCGCTGGTCTGGCCGCCGCACACCGTCGACGGCGTGCGCTATACCGATGGTGGCGTGCGGACCAGTGTCAATGCCGATCTGGCGGCCGGATTCGACCGGGTGCTGATCATTGCGCCGCTGCCCGATCCGGCGCTGGACGGTGAGATCGCGGGACTCATCGAACGGGGCGCGCGGGTGGAATCGATCGTCCCCGACGAGGCCGCGATCGCCGCCTTCGGGGCGAATCCGCTCGACACCGCCTCCCGCGTGCCGTCGGCGCATGCCGGTCGGGTGCAGGGAAAGTCGGCGGCAGCGCGGATCGCCGAACTGTGGGGCTAGGCGGCGTTTCGGGGTCTTGACCCGCAGCGCCGACGTCGCGAACCGATTCCGCGGTGAGCGGCTCGGTATGTGATCCGCCTCGGGATCGGCGCGCAGCCGTCCCGGTACGATGTCACGACGGGCTGCGGTCGGTTCAGGCCCGGCTGGCGGCGAGTGCCTCCTGTGCGGCCGGGAGGGCTGCGGCTCGGTCACTGTCGACGAGGCCGATCCGGGTGCGTCGATCCAGCAGGTCGCTCTCGTCCAGCGCGCACTCATGAGTTGTCGCATAAGCGAATTCGGCGCGCAGGACGTCGATACCGGGTGCGACCGGTTCGGCGAGGCCCGGATTGTCCCGCAGTGCGGCGAGCACCTGGGTGGCCTGGTCTCCGTATCGTTCGACCAGCACCCCGGGTGCCGCGATCCGGTCGCGTGAGCGTCCGGACACCGCTCCTACCAACGGAATTCGCTTGGTCCGGCAGGGGGCGGCGGACAGGCCGGCGGCGGCTACGGCGGCATCGACCGCATCCTCGGCCATCTGCCGGTAGGTGGTCAGCTTGCCGCCGACGATGGTGATCGGGCCGCCGGGGGAGTGCAGGACCGCGTGCTCCCGCGAGATGTCGGCGGTGGAATCCTCGGCGGTGCGCAGCAGTGGCCGCAGGCCGGCGAACGACCCGCGGATATCGCTGCGCCGCAACGGTTCCCGCAACACGGTGTTCACCGTGTCGAGCAGGAAATCGACCTCGGAGTCGGTGGGCTTCGGTTCGTCCGGAACCGGGCCGGGTGCATCCTCGTCGGTCAGGCCCAGATAGACGCGGCCGTGCGCGGCCGGGAAGGCGAAGACGAAACGGCTGGTGCTGCCCGGAATCGGCACGGTCAGTGAGGCGGTGAGCCCGCCGAAGGCCGCGGCGTCGAAGACCAGGTGGGTGCCGCGGCTGGGCCGCAACTCGATGCTCGGATCGACCTGGTCGGCCCACACCCCGGCCGCGTTGATCACCGAATGTGCTCGTACGGACAGGGTTTCACCGGTCAGCAAATCGTGCAGGACCGCGGACTCACCGGTCACCTGCTCGGCGCGTACCCGGGTGAGCACGGTCGCGCCGTGCGCCGCGGCGGTGCGCGCGATCGTCACCACCAGTCGCGCGTCGTCGACGAGCTGGCCGTCCCAGGCCGTCATCCCGCCGCGCAACCCGGCGCGGCGCAGTGTCGGCGCCAGCCGCAGCGCTTCGGCCGCGGCGACCCGGCGCGATCGCGGCAATATCCTCGGCGAGGTTCCGGCGCTGCGCCGCAGCACATCTCCGGCCAGGAAGCCCGCGCGGACCAGCAGTCGCTGCGGCAGGGAACCGCCGGAGAACGACGGAACCAGCTGCGGAATCGAACGAGTCAGGTGAGGTGCGGTGGTGGTGAGCAGGATGTCGCGTTCCACCGCGCTCTCGTGGGCGATTCCGACCCCGCCGGAGGCGAGATAGCGCAATCCGCCGTGGACGAGTTTCGAACTCCATCGGCTGGTCCCGAAGGCCAGATCGTGGGCCTCCACCAGGACGGTTCGCAAGCCGCGAGCGGCCGCGTCCAACGCCACCCCCGCACCGGTGACACCGCCGCCGACGACCAGGACGTCGATGCGGTCCGCATCGCCGAGCGCCTGCAGTTCACGGCCGCGGCGGGCGGCGTTGAGTGCCGAATCTCCCGCGGTGTCGCCGAGCCCGTGGCCCGCCGTCGATGCGCTCTCGTCGAGCATGCGCTGTCTCGCTCTCTGTTTTCGGGACTAGTCGGTATCGGGACGCAGGTACCGGTCGACGACGCGGGCGAGCTCGACATCGAGCCCGGCGTCGTCGAGCAGATGGCTGACCGTGCTCGCCGACTGCACGGTGGACTGGCCGATCAGCAGCAGCATGGTGGCCAGGTGGTCGGGATCGCCGGCGCGGATGGAACCGTCGCGTTGTCCCTCGCGCACAGCGGTCGAGAACACCTGGATCAATTGCCGCTGGTTGCGGCCGAGCCGGCCGAACACGTAGGTCAGCATCAGGTCGGTGTCGATGCGGAAGATCTTGGCGAACAACGGGTTCGAGCGAATCTCGGCCGCGCCCGAGACGATGCCCTCCACCAGGCGCGCGCGGGCCGGACCTTCGGTGGGAATGCTCGCCGCCACGATCTCGCTGAGCTCTCGGACCAGCAGCTCGGCGATCAGCGACCGGGTGTCGGGCCAGCGCCGGTACACCGTGGGTCGACTGACGCCGGCGCGCCGGGCGACTTCACTCAGCGTGGTCCGGCGTACACCGAACTCCTCGACACAGGCGCGTCCCGCCTCCAGGATCGCCAGGTCGATGGCCGGCACTTCGCTGTCGGGGCCGGGGGATTCGTTGGGCTCCATCAACAACTCACCAATCGATCCGTATTCGTCAACTACGTTCATGTTCGTTACTGCTTGACAGTCTATGTCAGACTGTAACGCATGGTCGACACGCGACAGGACACATCGGCAGTACAACCGGAAAACTCGACGCCGGGCGAGTCGTCCGATCGCCCGAGTATGGTCTGGGATGCCTGGGGCATCGCCTCGGCGCATGCGCCGCTTCCGGACCGGATCCGGACCCTGGTGGCGCAGGTGTTCGGAGTGTCCGGGGACCCGGTGGCCCGTCGTGATGAGGGCGACGTGCCGCTGCGGGAATCCGGCTTGACGGCCGCGCATCGAGCGGGGCTGT
Organism: Nocardia sp. AB354; assembly: GCF_049538315.1. Lineage (NCBI taxonomy): Bacteria > Bacillati > Actinomycetota > Actinomycetes > Mycobacteriales > Nocardiaceae > Nocardia > Nocardia sp. AB354. The sequence goes on from NZ_JBMVFU010000006.1 coordinate 57,547, forward strand.
CGGCGGTGGTCGGTGCGGATCGAGTGTCGACCGACCACCGCGACCGGTTGTTGCACGCGGGCGGCAAGAGCACCCCCGACCTGCTGCGCCGCCGCGCCGAAGCGCCGCAGGACGCACCCGACGCCGTCGTCTTTCCCGCCGACCACGACCAGGTGCTGGCCGTTCTGGCCTACTGCGCCGAGCAGGCCGTCGCGGTCGTCCCCTTCGGCGGCGGCACCAGTGTGGTGGGCGGGGTGGAACCCGCGCGGGGTCGCTTCGCCACCGTGATCGCGCTGGATCTGCGGCGCCTCGACGGACTGTCCGACGTCGACCCGGTGAGCGGTACCGCGACCCTGGGTGCCGGGCTGACCGGACCGCAGGCGGAGAAGCTGCTCGCCGGCCACGGCCTGTCGCTCGGGCATTTCCCGCAGAGCTTCGAATACGCGAGCATCGGCGGCTTCGCGGCCACCCGATCCTCGGGCCAGGCCTCGGCCGGCTACGGCCGCTTCGACGACATGATCATGCGCCTGAAGGTCGCAACACCCACGGGCACAGTCGATCTCGGTCGTGCGCCCGCCTCGGCCGCCGGACCCGATCTGCGCGAGTTGTTCGCCGGATCCGAGGGCACGCTCGGTGTCATTACCGAGGTGACGCTGCGGGTGCATCCGATTCCGGAGACCACCGCCTATCAGGCGTGGTCGTTCCCGGACTTCGTCACCGGCGCCGCCGCGCTGCGCACCGTGGTACAGAACGGCGCGGCGCCGACCGTGCTGCGCCTGTCCGACGAGGCCGAGACCGGGCTCAATCTGGCCCGTTCCGGTGATATCGGCGGGGCGTCGGTCGGTGGCTGCCTGGCCGTCACCACGTTCGAGGGCACCGCGGCCCATGTGGCCGCGCGGAGTGCCGAGGCCTCGGCACTGCTCGCCGCGGCCGGCGGCACCGCACTCGGTGAACAGCCGGCGCGGGAATGGGAACACGGCCGTTTCGCCGCGCCGTATCTGCGCGATGCGCTGCTCGACATCGGCGTGCTGTGCGAAACGCTCGAGACGGCGACCAGCTGGTCGAATGTCGAGCGGCTCAAGGCAGCGGTCACCGCCGCACTCACCGAATCGCTCGGAGCACAGGGCACTCCCGCGATGGTGATGTGCCATATCTCGCATACCTACCCGACCGGCGCCTCGCTGTATTTCACCGTCGTCGCCAAACAGGCCGATGATCCGCTGGCGCAGTGGGCGCTGGCCAAACGCGCCGTCGGTGACGCCATCGCCGGAAACGGTGGCACCATCACCCACCACCACGCCGTCGGCGCCGACCACCGGCCGTGGATGTCGGCCGAGATCGGCGACCTGGGCGCGCGCATCCTGCGCGCGGTCAAGGACGCCGTCGACCCGGCGGGAATCCTCAACCCGGGCAAGCTGATTCCATGACCGCCATCCGATCGGTCGCGCTGGTGACCAACCCGCACTCCGGCCACGGCCGGGGACTGGCCGCGGCCGCCGCGGCCGCCGCCCGCTTCGCCGAACGCGGTGTGCGGGTACGCGAGATCCGCGGTGCCGACGCCGCGGAAACCGTTCGCCTGATCCGGGATTCGGTGCGGGGCCCCGAGTGTCCCGACGCAGTCGTCTGCGCGGGCGGTGACGGACTGGTCTGCGTCACGCTGCAGGCCATCGCCTCGACCGGGGTGCCGCTGGGGCTGCTGCCCGGTGGGACCGGAAACGACCTGGCCCGGGAGCTGGGCGTGCCCGACGACGATCCGCGCGCCGCGGCCGATATCGTGCTCGGCGGTTCCGTGCGCACCATCGACCTCGGCGCGATCGAATCCCGGCCCGACCCCGAGCACGCTCAGGGGTGGGCGGCCGGCATCGAACCCGCGATCGCGCATCGGCCCATGCGATTCGCCACCGTCGCCGGCACCGGCTTCGACGCGCGAGTGACCTTGCGCGCCAACAGCATGCGCCGGCCGAAGGGCTCGCTGCGGTACTCCTTCGCCGCCGTGCCGGAACTGCTCGGGCAACTCGGGGTGCCCTACCGTATCGAACTGTCCGGCGAGCCGGGTTCGGCCGGTGATCGCGTCTTCGAGACCGAGGCCGTGATGGTGGCGGTCGGCAACACCCGGACCTACGGCGGGGGCATGCTCATCTGCCCCGACGCGATCGTCGACGACGGCCTGCTCGACCTGACCGTGGTCGGCGCCATGTCGCGGCTGCAGATGGTCCGTCTGCTCCCGGCGCTGGCCGCCGGCAAGCGCGTCGATCATCCGGCGGTCGGGCACTATCGGGCCCGGACCATCACCCTCACCGCCGCGGTACCGGCGACCGCCGACGGCGACCCGGCGGGACTGCTACCGGCTACCTTCCGCGCCGAACCCGGAGCGCTGGCGATACTCGTGCCGTGACCCGCCGCGCGCAGGCGGGGCGCGGCCTCCGCATCCCGGCGGCGAATCTGCGAGCATGCTGAGTGGCAAACCTGCACCTGCACAACGGATTCGGGCAAAAGCTGAGAATTGCATATGGATTGGTGTATTGCGCCGATCCGGGCGGTAGTCTCGAAGACGTGGGCGGGGTTTTCGGTGTCCCTCATCCGCCGAAACCCCCGCCCTACATCTTTCTCCGGTGCCGTGTGCAGGGCCCTGTCGAGTGCTCCTGCTCAACTCCGTAGAATCGCACGGTGACCAGCGCAGCCCCTGATAACTCGCGAAATCGTGCCGACGCCCTCCCCAAGAGCTGGAACCCCAGCGATGTAGAGGCCGACCTGTACGAGCGCTGGGTAGCGGCCGGTTACTTCACCGCCGACCCGGCGAGCGACAAGCCGCCCTATTCGATCGTGCTGCCGCCGCCGAACGTCACCGGCAACCTGCACATGGGCCACGCCTTCGACCACACCCTGATGGACCTGCTCACCCGCCGCAAGCGGATGCAGGGCTATGAGGTGCTGTGGCTGCCCGGTATGGACCACGCCGGTATCGCCACCCAGACCGTGGTCGAGAAGCAGCTCGCCGTCGACGGCAAGACCAAGGAAGACTTCGGCCGCGAACTGTTCGTCGACAAGGTCTGGGATTGGAAGCGCGAATCCGGCGGCGCCATCCAGGGCCAGATGCGCCGCCTCGGCGACGGCATCGACTGGAGCCGCGACCGCTTCACCATGGACGACGGCCTGTCCCGCGCAGTGCAGACCATCTTCAAGCGACTCTACGACGCCGGGCTGATCTACCGCGCCGAGCGCTTGGTGAACTGGTCGCCCTCGCTCGAGACCGCCATCTCCGACGTCGAGGTGAAATACGAGGACGTCGAGGGTGAGCTCGTCTCGCTGCGCTACGGCTCGCTGAACGACGACGAACCGCACGTCATCGTGGCCACCACCCGGGTGGAGACCATGCTCGGCGATACCGCGGTCGCGGTGCATCCGGACGACGAGCGATACCGGGCGCTGATCGGCACCACCGTCTACCACCCGATCACCGGTCGCCAGATCCCGATCGTCGCCGACGACTACGTCGACCCCGAATTCGGCTCCGGCGCAGTGAAGATCACCCCCGCGCACGACCCCAACGACTTCGAGATCGGCCTGCGGCACAACCTGCCGATGCCGACCATCATGGACAAGACCGGCAAGATCGCCGACACCGGAACCGAATTCGACGGGATGGACCGGTTCGAGGCGCGCGTCAAGATTCGCGAGCGGCTGGCCGACGAAGGGCGCATCGTCGCCGAGAAGCGTCCGTACGTGCACAGCGTCGGACACTCCGAGCGCTCCGGCGAACCGATCGAACCGCGCCTGTCGATGCAGTGGTGGGTGAAGGTCGAATCGCTGGCCAAGGCCGCCGGTGACGCCGTGCGCAACGGCGCGGTGAAGATCTACCCGGCGAGCCAGGAACCGCGCTGGTTCGAGTGGGTCGACAACATGCACGACTGGTGCATCTCACGGCAGCTGTGGTGGGGCCACCGCATCCCGATCTGGTACGGCCCCGAGGGCGAGATCGCGTGTGTCGGCCCCGACGAGCAGGCGCCCGAGGGCTGGGTGCAGGACCCGGATGTTCTCGACACCTGGTTCTCCTCCGGCCTGTGGCCCTTCTCCACGATGGGCTGGCCGGACGCCACCCCGGAACTGGCGAAGTTCTATCCCACCAGCGTGCTGGTCACCGGCTACGACATCCTGTTCTTCTGGGTGGCTCGGATGATGATGTTCGGCATGTTCGTCTCCGACGATCCGGTCATCGCCGCCGGTAAGGATCCCGGACGGCAGCAGGTTCCGTTCGACGACGTCTTCCTGCACGGCCTCATCCGCGACGAATTCGGCCGCAAATACTCCAAGTCCAAGGGCATCGGTGTCGACCCGCTGCTGTGGATCGACGAATTCGGCGCGGACGCAACACGTTTCACCCTGGCCCGGGGCGCCCAGCCGGGTAGCGACCTGTCGGTCGGTCCGCCGCACGTGCAGGCCTCGCGCAACTTCATCACGAAGCTGTTCAACGCCAGCAAGTTCGCGCTCATGAACGGGGCCGCGCCGGGCGAACTGCCCGAACGCGCCACCCTCACCGACACCGACCGCTGGATCCTCGACCGGCTGGACGAGGTGCGCGTCGAGGTGGACGCGGCCTTCGACCGCTACGAATTCGGCAAGGCCTGTGAGGCGCTGTACCACTTCGCCTGGGACGAACTGTGTGACTGGTACCTGGAATTGGCCAAGGTGCAGTTCGCCGAGTCGGAGGAACGGGCCGCGAGCACGCGCGTCGTTCTCGGCAACGTGCTGGATTCGGTGCTGCGCCTGCTGCACCCGGCCATCCCGTTCGTCACCGAAACGCTGTGGCAGGCCCTCACCGAGGCCGGCGAGGACGACTCGCTGGTGATCGCCGCGTGGCCGCAGTCCTCGGGTGTCGCCACCGATACCGTTGCGGCGCAGCGCATCGCGGATCTGCAGAAGCTGGTCACCGAGATCCGCCGGTTCCGCAGCGATCAGGGCCTGACCGACAAGCAGAAGGTCGCCGCGAAACTGATCGGCATCGATACCGCCGACCTGACCGGGCTGCACGCGGAGATCGCCAGCCTGGCCCGGCTCACCGCTCCGGACGCCGACTTCTCCGCGACCGCCGCGGTGGAGGTGCGCCTGTCCGGCGCCACCGTCACCGTCGAACTGGACACCTCCGGTTCGGTTGACCTCGACGCCGAACGCCGCCGGCTGGAGAAGGATCTCGCGGCCGCGCAGAAGGACCTCGCCGCCACCAGCGCCAAACTCGGCAACGAGGCCTTCCTGGCCAAGGCGCCCGACGAGGTGGTCGCCAAGATCCGCACCCGTCGCGAGGTCGCCGAATCCGAGGTGGACCGGATCGGGGCGCGGCTGGCGCAGATCACGGAGCCGGCGGCGAAGAAGTGAGCGGCGGCGAAGGATTCGACCGCGAACCGCTCGCCGGCGGTGCGGACCGGCTGCGCACCGGTCCCTCGCCGGTGGACCTCGCCGAAATGGCGCTGGTCGAGGCCGAACTCGACCAGCGCTGGGGTGAAACCAAGATCGAGCCGTCGCTGACCCGGATCGCGACCCTGATGGACCTGCTCGGCTCCCCGCAGCAGAGCTATCCCGCCATCCACATCGCGGGCACCAACGGCAAGACCTCGGTCACCCGGATGGTCGACGCGCTGCTCACCGCGCTGCACCGGCGCACCGGGCGGTTCACCAGCCCGCATCTGCAACTGGCGACCGAACGAATCGCCATCGACAACGCGCCGATCAGCCCGGCCCGCTACGTCGAGATCTATCGGGAACTGCTGCCCTACGTCGAGATGATCGACGCGCGATCGACCGACGGAGCCCTCGGCGACGGACCGGGACCGCGGATGAGCAAATTCGAGGTCCTCGTCGCGATGGCGTACGCGGCGTTCGCCGAGGCGCCGGTCGATGTCGCGGTCGTCGAGACCGGGATGGGCGGCACCTGGGACGCGACCAACGTCATCGACGGGCAGGTCGCGGTGATCACGCCGATCGGCCTGGACCACACCGACTATCTGGGGCCGGATCTGGCCTCGATCGCCGGTGAGAAGGCCGGGATCATCAAGAAGTCGCCGCAGGATCTGCTGATTCCGCGCGACACCGTGGCCATCATCGCCGAACAGGATCCCGAGGCGATGGAGGTGCTGCTGCGGCGCGCGGTCGAGGCCGATGCCGCGGTGGCCCGCGCCGGGTCCGAGTTCCGGGTGCTGTCGCGCCGCGTCGCGATCGGCGGTCAGGTACTGGAGATCCAGGGGCTCGGCGGCGTCTACGACGAGATCTTCCTGCCGCTGCACGGCGAACACCAGGCGCACAACGCGGCGCTGGCGCTCGCCGCGGTCGAGGCGTTCTTCGGCGCCGGCGCGCAGAAACAACTCGACATCGACGCGGTGCGCGCCGGATTCGCGGCGGCGGCCAGTCCGGGCCGGATGGAACGGATGCGCAGCGCGCCGACCATCTTCATCGACGCCGCGCACAATCCCGCCGGTGCGCGGGCGCTGGCCGCGACCCTCACCGAGGAATTCGACTTCCGTAAGTTGGTGGGCGTGGTCGCGGTGCTCTCGGACAAGGATGCGGCCGGCATTCTCGCCGCGCTGGAGCCGGTGCTGGACGAGATCGTTGTCACCACCAACGGTTCACCGCGGGCGCTCGGCGTCGACGAACTCGCCGACCTGGCCGTCCAGCGTTTCGGTGATGAGCGAGTCGTCACCGCGAACAGCCTCGCCGATGCGGTGGAAACCGCGATCGCCATCGCCGAGGAAGCCGGCGACGCCGGCGAACCGGTATCCGGCGCGGGCATCGTGGTCACCGGCTCGGTGGTCACCGCGGGTGCGGCGCGCTCGCTGTTCGGGAAGGACCCCGCGTGAAGCGGTGGGCCGGAGGCGGCAGCTTGCGTCACCACGCAGGCCCGGCGGAACGCGGCATCGGATACCGCGTGAAGCGGTGGGGCAGCTTGCGTCACCAGGCAGGCCCGGCGGAACGTGGACGCAGGGTGCAGTGGGAAGCTGGTGTCGAGGGCATCGGCGGTGCGGCGCGGAGGAGGCAACGTGGGTAGCGAGGACGATGTGCGCGGCGAGGCCGGCGCACCGAAGCCGGGTGTACCCGCGCCCGCGACCGACCCGTGGAAGGGTTTCCGCGGTGTGATGGCCGGTGCGCTGGTACTCGAGGCCATCACCGTGCTGCTGGCACTGCCGGTGGTCGGGGCCGTCGGCGGCGGGCTGAGCTGGTGGTCGGTGACCTACCTGGTCGGCCTGGCCGTATTGATGTTCGTCGGCTCCGGGATGCAGCGCCGCTCGTGGGCCGTGCCGTTCAATCTCGGCCTGCAGGTGCTGGTGCTGGCCGGCGGATTCATCCATCTGTCGATCGGCATCATCGGCGTCGTGTTCGCGGCCGTGTGGGCGTTCATTCTGGTCCTGCGCTCCGACGTCAAACGCCGCATGGACCAGGGTTTACTGCCCAGCCAGCGGATGCAGGGCTCGTCCTGAGGGCTCGGTTCGGAATCCCGTGGCAGCGCCGGTTAGAGTGGCGCCGTGACTGAGCAGACGTTGGTACTCATCAAGCCGGACGGCGTGGCCCGAGGCCTGGTTGGTGAGATCATCACCCGCATCGAACGCAAAGGCCTGAAGATCGCGGCCCTCAAGCTCGAGCAGGTTTCCGAAGAACTTGCCGCCGCCCACTACGCCGAACACGCCGACAAGCCGTTCTACGGCTCGCTGATCGAATTCATCACCTCCGGACCGGTCGTCGCTGCCATCCTCGAAGGCCCGCGCGCCATCGCCGCCTTCCGCCAGCTCGCCGGCGGCACCGACCCGGTCGAGAAGGCCGTTCCCGGCAGCATCCGCGGCGACTACGCCCTGGAAACCCAGTTCAACCTCGTGCACGGCTCCGACTCGCCCGAATCCGCGAAGCGCGAGATCGCACTCTGGTTCTAGCTCTGTCTTTCAGGCTCCGATTCGCACCGGCGGGTTCGCGGCCTCTGGGCTCGCCGTTCGGGCATCCGACGGCGAGCCGGCCGCGAACGGTCGCTCGGAGGACTCGCTCCGGGCCGGGTGAGCCGGTTTGCTCGCGGGTCGCGGCGACACTCCAGCCGGTGATCGACGTCGGTCGGGAAAGACCTCCTCAGGTGTAGGAAAGAGCCGCCGGTCGGGCCACGGAAACGGGGCGGTCGCGCTCCGATGGCGTACCAGTGGGTCGCTGTGTGGGATACTGGAAGCGGATGTGATCGACGCCTACCTATCGGGGCAGGTGGCGAACGCAACCGAATGGCACCGCGGCTCGACGCCGATCATCGCTGCCCCGGACGGTTACAAGACTCGCTGTTCGGCGGCACGCTGGATGAGCGCTCGAGTTCAGGTGTGAAAGCCAACAGCCAGGCGCCGCGTGACCAGTTAGCCCGAACGACGTACGACAGGTGATAACCGGGCACGCGGGGCGAGACCATCAGACCTTGCGCCACAGGCGTGAGGCGAACGGACAGCGCCCCCGCGTCGGCCGCGTCACTCTCGTACGAGTGGGACGCGCCCGGGGGCCCGAGGAGATTTCGTGGCCGATCAAGAGCCGCAAGGAACATCGCAGAGCAATGGTGAATCCACCTCGACCGAGGTGGCCGGGGTAGGGGAGGCAGCGCAGTTGCCCGAACGTATCCGGGTGCACGCGCTGGCGAAACTTTTGGGAACCACCAGCAAGCGCATCCTTGCCCACCTGACCGAACTGGGTGCGGAAGCCCGCAGTGCCCAATCCAGCCTGGACCGGACCGTCGCCGAATCCGTGCGCGACGCGCTCGTTCCCCCACAGGCCGGCGCCGAGCAACCGGTGGCCGAGCCCGCGACCGAACAGGCCGATACGCCTGCTCCGGCGCCCGCCGAGAGTGCGTCTCCGGCGACCACGTCCACCGCCGCGGCCGATACCGCGCAGACCGCCACCGCGCCGGATACGGCCGGCGAGCCCGTGCCGAGCGAGTCCGGCGCATCCACCGCGGTCGCCGAAACCGAGGTCGCCGATACCGTGCAGGCCGCGGGCGTCGCCGAGGCCGCCGGCACGGCGAACTCCGCAGTGACATCCGAGTCGCCGGCGACCACCGCCGAGCCCGAATCGGCACCCCACACTTCGCTGTTCACCAGCCCGTTCCAGCAGCCCGTCGCGCAGCCCGAGGAGCCGGTCGTCTTCGAGCCGGCGAGTATCGCGGCCGCGCCGCTGTTCCTGCCGCCGGATGCCGCGGCGGCCGAGGAAATGCGCCGCCGCCGGCGCGCCGAACGCGAGGCCAAGGCCGCCGAAAAGGCGGCCGAGAAAGCCGCTGAAAAGGCCGCCGAGAAAGCCGGCGAAAAGGTCACCGACACCGAGCCGGAGGAAACTCCGGCGGAGCCCGAGTCCGTCGCGGCAGCCGAGCCCGAGACCGAAGCCGGCGGCGACTGGGACGACGAGCAGTCGCGTGACGAGCAGGAGGACGGCGGTCGCTCGCGTCGTCGCCGCCGTGGCCGTCGCGGTCGCGGCCGGGGCCGGGGCGAACAGCACGCCGATCACGAGTCCGACGACGAATCCGACGACGAGGACGCCGAGTCGCACGCCGACTCCGACGAATCCGCCGAGGAAGCGGCCGCCGAGCAGACCGGCGAGGAGAGCGACGACGAGTCGGGTTCGACGCCGGAGGGTTCCACCCGCCGTCGCCGTCGTCGCCGTCGTCGCAAGGCCGGTGAGGACAACGAATCCGAGCCTGCCGACGACGATCCGCCGAACACCGTCGTGCACGAGCGGGAACCGCGCAACAAGCGCCGCGCGGTCGACGAGGTGCAGGGCATCAGCGGGTCGACCCGGCTGGAGGCCAAGCGGCAGCGTCGTCGCGACGGTCGCGAGGCCGGTCGCCGCCGCCCGCCGATCCTCACCGAATCGGAATTCCTGGCCCGTCGCGAGGCGGTCGACCGGGTCATGGTGGTACGCGAGAAGTCGTTCCCGGCCGGTGAACACTCGCATGTCGGCGCGACCACCCAGGTGGCGGTGCTCGAGGACAACGTCCTGGTCGAGCATTTCGTTACCAACACCGGCACGGCGTCCATGGTCGGCAACGTCTACCTGGGCAAGGTGCAGAACGTGCTGCCCAGCATGGAGGCGGCGTTCGTCGATATCGGCCGCGGCCGCAACGGCGTGCTCTACGCCGGTGAGGTGAACTGGGAGGCCGCCGGGCTCGGCGGCAAGGAACGCAAGATCGAGCAGGCTCTCAAACCCGGCGACACCGTCCTGGTGCAGGTCAGCAAGGATCCGGTGGGGCACAAGGGCGCCCGGCTGACCACGCAGATCAGCCTGGCCGGTCGCTTCCTGGTCTACGTTCCGGGCGGGACCTCGACCGGTATCAGCCGCAAACTGCCCGACACCGAGCGCAAGCGGCTCAAGGAGATCCTGCGCGATATCGTCCCGCAGGACGCCGGAGTGATCATCCGCACCGCGTCCGAAGGTGTGAGCGAGACCGAGCTGGCCCGCGACGTCGAGCGGCTGCAGGCCACCTGGAAGACCATCGAGAAGCAGGCCGAGAACGGGTCGGGCGCGCCGAAGACCCTGTACGAAGAGCCGGACCTGCTGGTCAAGGTGGTCCGCGACCTGTTCAACGAGGACTTCTCCAAGCTGGTCATCGAGGGTGACCGGGCGTGGACGACCGTCGAGAACTACGTCCGCACCGTCGCACCGGACATGCTGGCCCGGGTCGAGCGCTACGAGAACAACGGCGTGGACGTCTTCGGCAGCCTGCGCATCGACGAGCAGCTGGCGAAGGCCCTCGACCGCAAGGTGTGGCTGCCGTCCGGCGGCACCCTGGTCATCGACCGCACCGAGGCGATGACCGTGATCGACGTCAACACCGGCAAGTTCACCGGTTCCGGCGGCAGCAACCTGGAAGAAACGGTCACCCGCAACAACCTGGAGGCCGCCGAGGAGATCGTGCGCCAGATGCGGTTGCGCGATATCGGCGGCATGATCGTCGTCGACTTCATCGACATGGTGCTGGAATCCAACCGCGATCTGGTGCTGCGTCGCCTCACCGAGGCGCTCGGACGCGACCGTACTCGCCATCAGGTGTCGGAGGTCACCTCACTCGGCCTGGTCCAGATGACCCGCAAGAAGCTGGGCACCGGACTGGTCGAGGCGTTCTCCACCACCTGTGAGCACTGCCACGGCCGCGGCATCATCGTGCACAACTACCCGGTCGAGACCGCGCCCGCCGAGGAAGGGGCCGGCCGCCGCGAAGGCCGTCGCCGCCGCAAGGACAAGGACCGCGACAAGGAGACCAAGCAGGCGAGCACCGCCGCGCCCGAGACCGCGGATTCGCATCCTGAGGAGGAGGCGGCCGTCAAGCGCGCTCATCCGGTCGCGCTCGCGATGGCCGCGCATCACACCGACGACGAGGTGCCCGAGGCCGCCGCGCCGGTCGAGGCGAAGGCGGAACCGAGCCCGCAGGCCAAGGGCTCGCGGGATTCGCGCCGGGGACGTGCGAGGGCGGCAGCGGCGGAGGTCACCGAATCCGCTGAAGCCGAAGCCGTCCGGGCGGAACCCGTGCCCGCGGAAGCAGCCGAATCCGTGGTCGCCGGCGGTCGAGACGGCTCCGAGCCGGTCGCGGAGTCCGAGCGGCCCGCACAGGAGCCCGCTGCCGAACGGGTGCCCGCGGTGACCGGCCGAATCGGAGCACAGTTGGCGCCGGCCGAGCCCACGTCCACTTTAGCTCCGGCGGAGACGAAGCCGGTCGAGAAGGCGTCGGTCGAGAAGAAGCCGGACGAGCAGGCTCCGGAGGCAGGTGTCCGTCGCGGCCGCCGCCGGGTGGCTCGCACCGCGTCGGCTCCGTCGACCGACAGCCGGGGCGCGGTCTTCGTCCTGACCGACGCCGATCAGGACAGCGCGCCGAAGTTCTCGCTCGACGAGCTGGCTCCGGCCGAGGTGACCCCGCGGCAGCGGACCCGTCGCCGGGCCGCCGGGCGAGCCGCGGGCGCGCCGGAATCGCCGAACTGATCCGGGGCGTCGAACCGGAGAACACGCAGCACAGGCCCCGCCCGCACGGCGGGCGGGGCGCCGCCGCGGATCGCGTTCGGAGTGGTGGCGACCCGGTTTGGTGCGTGGGGTGGCAGTCCTGTAATCTTGGACAGTCGCTGCCCGGTGACAGCACCGTGTTGTGTTGAGAAAACGCTGCGCTGTCATGAGATCCGGCTCGAAAACGAGCCCTCCGGTGCGGAAGAAGTACCGAGGCGGCGGTGACTATCAGACCAGTCGTACGGCGGTTTCCGGTGTCCACCGGCAGGCGGCCGTGTGAGCAGAGTGCCGAGCACTAGTTGAGGAAAGAGGGCAGCCGACCGATGGCAACGTACGCGATCGTCAAGACCGGCGGAAAGCAGTACAAGGTCGCGGTCGGTGACCTGGTGAAGGTCGAGAAAATCGAGGGTGAACCGGGCACGGCCGTATCGCTGTCGCCGGTGCTGGTGGTTGACGGCGCCGAGCTGACTACCGATGCCGACAAGCTGGCCAAGGTTTCGGTGTCCGCCGAGGTGGTCGAGCAGACCAAGGGCCCGAAGATCCGGATCCACAAGTTCAAGAACAAGACCGGCTACCACAAGCGTCAGGGCCACCGTCAGAAGCTGACGGTCCTGAAGGTCACCGGCATCAAGTAATTTCGACCTAGCGGAACCACCCGGTTTCGAATCGAGGAGTTTTCAGCCATGGCACATAAGAAGGGTGCGTCCAGCTCTCGCAACGGTCGCGATTCCAACTCCAAGCGACTCGGCGTGAAGCGCTTCGGCGGCCAGGCCGTCAAGGCCGGAGAGATCCTGGTTCGCCAGCGCGGAACCCACTTCCACCCCGGCGTCAACGTCGGCCGCGGCGGCGACGACACGCTGTTCGCCCTCGAGGCGGGCGCGGTCCAGTTCGGCACCAAGCGGGGCCGCAAGACCGTCAACATCGTGGTACCGGAGCCGGTGCAGGCCTGAGCCGCGCCGGAGCCTTCTCCACACATTCTTCGAAGCGGGCCAGGGTTTAGCAGATAAACCCTGGCCCGTTCGCCGTTCCGGGAGGCTCACCACCACCGTCCACCGAAACACAGAGGTCCAGCTGGCATGTCCAAATTCATCGATCGTGTGGTACTGCACGTCCGCGCCGGTAAGGGCGGCCACGGCTGTGCCTCGGTGCATCGGGAGAAGTACAAGCCGCTCGGCGGACCCGACGGTGGCAACGGCGGCAACGGCGGGGACGTGATTCTCGAAGTCGACCCGAACGTGCACACGCTGCTGGACTTCCACTTCCACCCGCACGCCAAAGCCGGCAACGGCAAACCCGGCGAGGGCGGTAACCGCGACGGCAAACAGGGTTCGGAGCTGCTGCTGAAGGTGCCCGACGGCACGGTCGTCATCGACGACGACGGGGAGGTCGTGGCCGATCTGGTCGGCGCGGGCACCCGGTTCGTGGCGGCGCGCGGTGGCCGCGGGGGGCTCGGCAATGCGGCGCTGGTGTCGCGCGCCCGCAAGGCGCCCGGCTTCGCCCTGCTGGGTGAGGAGGGCGAGGAGCGCGATCTCGTTCTCGAACTGAAATCCGTGGCCGATGTCGGCCTGGTCGGGTTCCCCTCGGCCGGAAAGTCTTCGCTCGTTTCGGTGCTCTCGGCGGCCAAGCCCAAAATCGCCGATTACCCCTTCACGACGCTGGTGCCGAATCTCGGCGTGGTGTCCAGCGGGGACACCACCTTCACCGTCGCCGATGTGCCGGGCCTGATCCCCGGCGCCAGCGACGGACGCGGCCTGGGGCTGGACTTCCTGCGGCATCTCGAGCGATGCGCGGTGCTGGCTCACGTAGTCGATTGCGCCACACTGGAACCCGGCCGCGACCCGATCTCCGACGTCGACGCGCTCGAGGCCGAACTGGCCGCCTATCGCCCCGCCCTGCAGGCCGACGCCGGCCTGGGCGATCTGGCCGATCGGCCGCGCGTGGTCATCCTCAACAAGGCCGATATCCCCGACGCCGCCGAATTGGCCGAGATGGTGACGTCCGAGTTCACCGAGCGCGGCTGGCCGGTGTTCACGATTTCCGCGGTGAGCCGGGAAGGTTTGCGGCCGTTGACCTTCGCGCTGGCCGATATGGTCCGCGAGTATCGCGAGGCGCATCCGAAGGCGGCGCCGAAGCGTCCGGTGATCCGGCCGGTGGTGGCCGGGGAGACCGGCTTCACCGTCGAACCCGATCCGGAGGTCGAGGGCGGCTTCATCGTCCGCGGTGAGCGCCCCGAAAGATGGGTGCGCCAAACGCAGTTCGACAACGACGAGGCCGTCGGCTACCTGGCTGACCGGCTCGCGCGCCTGGGCGTCGAGGACGAGCTGGTTCGCCAGGGTGCGGTGCCCGGCGCCGAGGTCACCATCGGCGATGTGAGCTTCGAGTGGGAGCCGCAGATCTCGGCCGGCGTCGATATGGTGATGACCGGGCGCGGGACCGACCCCCGCCTGGACCAGACCGACCGCATCTCCGCCGCCGAGCGCAAGCATGCCTCCCGGGTGCGCCGCGGCCTGGTCTCGGAGGACGAGGACCAACCGTGATCGCCCGCCACGCCGGTTTCGCCGGTGTGTGCGGGCGTGCCGGTCCGGTAGTCGTCGTGCGTCACGGTGGTGGCGCGTCAAGTGAGTGAGTGTTGTTGTGACACAGGTGGATTACGATAAGGGAGCGGTAACTACTAGGCAGTCGATCCGGACCGCGCGCAGCGTGGTGGTCAAGATCGGCTCGTCGGCGCTGACCAGCCTCGAGGGCGGACTCGACAACGCGCGCCTGGACAAGCTCGCCGAGGCGATCGAGGCCCGTATGCGCGCCGGATCGGATGTGGTGGTGGTCTCCTCCGGTGCGATCGGCGCCGGCATAGCCCCGCTCGGATTGGCCGCCCGCCCAAGGGATCTCGCGACGAAGCAGGCCGCGGCGAGCGTCGGCCAGCTGGCGCTGGCCCACGCCTGGGGCACCTCGTTCGCCCGATTCGACCGGGTGGTGGGGCAGGTGTTGCTCACCGCGGGTGACTTCGCCCGGCGCGAACACCACCGCAACGCGCAGCGCACCCTCGACCGTTTGCGTGCCCTGCACGCGGTCGCGGTGGTCAACGAGAACGACACCATCGCCACCGAGGAGATCCGCTTCGGTGACAACGACCGGCTGGCCGCGCTGGTGGCGCATCTGGTCGGTGCGGATGCGCTGGTTCTGCTGTCGGATGTGGACGGACTCTACGACGGCGACCCCCGCAAGGGCGCCGCGACATTCATTCCCGAGGTGCGCAACAGCGCCGACCTCGACGGTGTGATCGCCGGTAGCGGTGGCGCACTCGGCACCGGCGGTATGGCGTCGAAGCTCTCGGCCGCCCGCCTCGCCGCCGACGCCGGCGTGCCCGTCCTGTTGGCCGCCGCCTCCGATGCTGCGCTGGCACTGCGCGACGCCTCGGTGGGCACGGCCTTCGCCGCGCGTCCGGTCCGGTTGTCGGCCCGCAAGTTCTGGGTCCGGCACGCCGCCGACAGCCGCGGCGCCATCCACCTCGACGCCGGCGCCGTCAGGGCCGTCGCGCATTCGCGCCGGTCGCTCCTCGCCGCCGGCATCACCGGCGTCAAGGGCCGCTTCTACGGCGGTGATGTGGTCGACCTGCTCGCTCCCGACGGCCGCACCGTAGCGCGCGGCGTCGTCGAATACGACAGCACCGAACTGCAAGCCATGGCCGGCCACTCCACCTCCGAACTGCCGGAAGGTATGCAGCGCCCCGTCATTCACGCCGACGATCTGGTGAAGCTGTAGGCATCTCGGCTCCGGATCGAGAGTCGTACCCGCAGCGCGAAAGCCACTCGGCCTCTGTACGTTCCGGCTCCGCCGCCGAGCCGTTCGATGAGAAGGCTGTCGAAACGTCGCGATCGATGCCGCCGTGTCGGTCGGCGACAACATTCTCGACGGAGTTCCTACCGCCGCGCCACGCTGATCAACAGCCGTGCCCGGACCGGGCGGGGCGCGTTCCGCCCGGCCCGGCGGCGACTGCCGAATCTCGCGCGACCGACTATCGATCGGCCCCGGGGATACACCGGTGGTCGGGAGTCGCCGATGTGTCGGCGTTGGGGATGAGGGCTACGTGTGTGCGCCGACGACAACGTCCTCGACGGGAGCTGCTACTCCTGTTCCGCGGCGTCGGCCGGCTCACCTGGGTTGGGCGCTGGGTGATGTGTCCGGACATAGCTGGACTGTCGAACTCTCACGCCCCCGAATACCGATCAGCCCGGCGGCGATACCCCGGGTTGGTCGGGAGTCGTCGGTGTATCGGTGTTGGGGATGGGGCCGGTGATACCTGGCTGACCTTCCTGGTCGGTGAGCGGAGGCGCCGACGGGTCGGATGGGCCGGGGGCCGGAGGTGGTGCGGGCGTGGGGGATTGGGGTGGCGGGGTGGATGCCGACGGGTCGGGTGAGTGCGGTGCGGGGGTGTCGGAGGGTGGCGGGGGAGCCGGTGCGGTGGTGGCCGGCGGCGCGGTATTCGGATCGGGCGGCGGTGGACCCGGCGGCACCGAACTGTCCGGACCGGACGGTGCGGGCGCCTGCGTCGGGTCGGGCGAGGTAGGAGCGGAGGAGGTCGGGGGCGCCGGGGTCGGCGCCGGGCCCGGATCGTGTGTCGGTGCGGCGGGCGGCGGCGCCGAGGGACTCGGTGCCGGGTCGCCGGGCGCGGGCGCGGGTTGCGTCTGCGAAGGTGCGGGAGCTGGGCTCTCGGGTGCGGGCGTGGGGGCGGGTGCGGGTGCAGCCGGCGAGTGCGGCGTGGGTGTGCCGGGGGCAGTGGCCGAGTCCGGTGCCTGATCGGGTGTCGAGGGCTCCGGCTCGGAAGGCAGTGGGGCGGTGGGGCTTTGGTGTGATTGCGGCCGGTCGCCGTCCGGGCGCGCGGGAGCGCTGGGGCGCGGTCCGCCGGGGTCGGCTTGTGCCGGGGGTTCGGGCAGGGCCGGGACCGCGGTGCCCGCGGCGGAGTAGGCCGGTTTGTAGATCATGTTCATCGTCAGAATCGCCTCTTGACGCATGACCTCCTGGGCGATGCGCGCATCGATCACATGCGCGGCCTCGAGCACCCGGGCGATGGCGCCCACCGGTCCGGAATCGCCCGGCGGCGGTACCGCCATTTTGACCGCTTCCGCGGCTCCGGCGACCGCCCCGAGCCGAGCACCGACCTCACCGAAGACAGCGGCCAACTCGTCGACGGAGGCGGCGAAGCTGTGCGCGCTCGCGGCGGCGGCCTCGGCGGCCGGGCCCTGCCATCCGGCGTGATCCATGATTCGTTCGGCCTGCGATCGGGTGGCGGGCATGGATCCGGTCAGCGTGGCGGCCGCCTCCAACCAGATCAGCGAGGCCCGCAGAATCTCACCGGCCTCGATCTTCTCGGTACCGGTGTGGATCTGCTCATGCGTCATCGACTCGAAATGTTCCATGGCGCTGATGTATTGGGGGTCGGTGTGCGAAGCGGCCGGCCCGTAACGGAATTCGGCGCTCATCGCGACAGTCCGGAGGAGATCGCCCGCAGCGCGGCCGCATGCGCGGAATCGGCCTCCTCGTAGAGCCCGGCGCTGGTCAGGAAGGCCTCTTTCATGCGGTAGGCGGCGGCAATGTACTGGTCGAGCAGTTCGGCCGCATCGCGCGCCTTACGGCCGAAGCCGGCCTGCAGCTGCTGCGCGGAGAAGAAGCCTCCGAAGCCGCTGAGCTGCGACACCGAATCGAGGCGCTGCTGTAGTTCCCGAAGCCGGTCGGCCTGCTGCTGATAGATCTCCGCGCACCCACGCGCGGCCGCAGGATCGAAGGTGACGGTTCCCCCACGCGCGGCCTGCAGGAAACGGGTGATATCGGCCTGGCTGGTCTCGATCGTCATGCGCACCCCTGAGATCGGTCGGTCCGATCAGCCTAATGGGGAACGCCCGGAGGCGGCAGCGGAGCATTACCACGTAGGGCTCCCCATTGGACTGTAATCACACAGCCCGATGAGGGATGGCCGAGGCGGCTTCCCGGTGAGGCTGCAGGTCGACCCAGCTTACTGGTTCCGGCGATGTCCGGTCAGCCCGAGTTGCCCGAATCCGTGCATGCCACAGTCATCGCGGAATGCGTTTTTGCAGATGAGCGCCGATCTGCTGCCGGCTCGCGGGCACGATGTGGACTTCGTCGCCCGCCTTGATGAGATAGCGCCCGTCGTCGGCGACGTCGATCCAGGTGTAGTACAGCGGTGGGGGTGGTGTGGCCCGGTCCAATCCGGATTCGATGCGGATATGTCCCTCGGCGGTATGCGGTTTCAGCAGCAGGCGGCGTATGCGCGGCGCCGGCGGCGAGGTCGGCCGTGGGCAGTCGTCGTCGCGCACCGCTTCGCTCGGCGCCGAGCGCGCGGGTTCGCCTCCGGCCGGGCACTCGGGCAGCAGGGCGGCGATGCGGGCGCCCAGTTTGGCGGTGTGACCGATCGACAAGCGGATGGACCCGCCGAATCCGGGTGTGCGTCCCGGTTCCTGGATCGCGAGTACGGCGTGGTCGTAGATCGCCGCCGCCACCGCCCGGATTTCGGTTCCCGCGCTGTGCGCGCCCCCGATCGCGACCACGCGGGTGTGCGGCGCGGCGAGGATGCGCAGACAGGCGGACAGGTCGGGGTCCGCGCCGAGCGGCAGCCGTACCTCGAGGGTCTTGCGCAAGGTGGCCGCCTCGTCCTCGGTGCGGGGTGACTCGAGAATGCGAAGCGGGAAGGGATGGCGATCGAGGTCGGTCTCGCGCCAGATGTGCGCGAACTCGTCCGGTGTGAATGTCCAACTCACGCCGAATTACACCCTCCACCGATCGTCACGAGCCTCAACGTAGCGTAGCCGCGCACCCGGCGGGCGGCCAGCCGATCTTGTTCGGAATTCGGTTAACACCGGTGAGCGCGGCCGGTATATCGAGACAACGCCGTGGTGACCGCCTGTGCATCGCGGCATGCCGGATACGTGATCACCGGTATTCCGAAACGTCGACACTTCAGATATATCGTTACGAACTCTGCGAGCGACCGCTGGGCAGGCGCACGGTCCGCGATGACAGGAGACCTGGTGCACGAATCCGAAGCGAGCCTTGCCGAAGCCGCGGAGGCGGGCGGGAAGGCGGCCGGGCTGCGTCGGTTGCGCGATGCGGCGTTGCCGGTGCCGGATTGGCTGGTCGTCGAGCCGTCGCTGTTCGAGCACATGCCGTCCGAGATCGTCGCGGCGGCAGCGGATTTCGTGGTCGCCACCGACCTCGACGAGGCGCTGATCCGCGGCGCCCGGCTGCGCGCGAGCATCATGACCGCCACACCTCCGGATGCTCTCGTCGGCGCGATGGACGAGGTGTGGCGGCGTCTCGGCCGTGGTCCGGTGGCGGTCCGGTCGTCTGCGGCGGTGGAGGACGGAACCACGTATTCATTTGCCGGGCAATTCGATTCGTTCCTGAACGTCTCCGGCGCCGAGGCGATCGCCTCGGTGGTGACGGCCTGCTGGGCCTCGGCGTTGTCGCCGCGGGTGATCACCTACTGTTTCGCACACGGACTGGCGCTTCCGGAGATGCCGGCGGTCATCGTGCAACGCCTGATCGCGGCGGAGGCCAGCGGTGTGCTGTTCACCTGCGATCCGAGCACCGGCGCTACGGACCGGATGCTGATCAGTGCGGTATACGGACTGGGCGAAGGGCTGGTCTCCGGCGCGGTGGACGCCGATACCTATGTCGCGGACAAGTTTTCGGGCGAAGTCATCGATACGACCGTGGGAGAGAAGGCGACTCGCTACCGACCCGACGGCGACCAGGGCTGCATCGCGGTGGAGGTCGATCCCGCGCTGCGTTCACGCCCGGCGCTCACCCCGGATCAGGTGACCCGGCTGATCGAGGTCGGCCGTCGGATCGAGAGCGCGACCGGCGACCCGCAGGACGTCGAATGGGCCTTCGATGCGGAAGGCCGGCTCTGGGTGCTGCAGGCACGCCCGGTGACCACCGCGGTCGGAGATTCGTTGCGCGGCGCCGGGGAGGCGGTGCCGGACGGCGACCTGCGAATCTGGGACAACTCCAACATCATCGAGAGTTTCAGCGGGATCACCTCACCGCTCACCTTCACCACCGCGGCCGATATCTACGGCCGGGTGTATCGCGGATACGCCGAATCCCTGGGCGTGCCGCGGGCGCAGGTAGCGCAGACCGACAGCTGGACTCCGGTGCTGCTCGGCTACTTCCACGGCCGCGTCTACTACAACCTGCTGCACTGGTACCGGATGGTCGGCATCGCGCCCGGCTATCCGCTCAACCGCCGTGTCCTCGAGGCCGCGCTCGGCGTGGCCGAACCACTGCCCGACGACATCGCGAAGACGCTGCGCCCGTTCACTTTCGGCAATCCGGTGCGGCGAGTGCTGTCCCGGACGCGCACCACCGCGATCTATCTGCGCCGCATCGCCGGGATCGACGCCATGATGCGGCGGTTCCTCGACGATTTCTACCGCGTCTACGACGATTTCGAATCCCATGACGACAGCGCCGACACCGGCGCCCAGGCCTACGCCCGCTATCGCGAACTCGATCGGGAGCTGGTGCACCGCTGGGGTCCGATGATGGTTCTGGACGCGATGCTGCTGACCCTCACCGGCCTGCTGTATGTGCTCACCCGGCTATTCCTGCCGAAGGCGCCGGAGTGGTTCCTCTACGCCGTCGCGGGGCCCGGGGCCGACGTCGAATCCGCCGAGCCGGCCCGCGCCATGTCCGCCCTCGCCGCCACCGTCCGCGAGAACGCCGAACTGCGCAAACTACTGGAAAGCACTGCCCCGGAAGGTGCGTACGACGCGCTGGTGACGGCGGGCCACGACGAATTCCGGTCGCGCGTCGACGAATACATCGACCGCTACGGCTATCGCAGCCTCGACGAACTGAAGCTCGAGACGCCGGATCTGCGGGAGGATCCGTCGGGCCTGTTCGTCATGGTGCTGGCGGCGCTACCGGAACAGCAGGACCGCGCCGCCGACGACGCGCAACGATATCTCGATGCGCACCTGCGTGGTTGGCGCCGTGCGATCTATGAACGCTTGCGGCGCAAGGTGGCTCGCTGTGCCGCGCATCGGGAGAGTCTGCGCTTCTGCCGTACCCGCGCCTTCGGCATGGTCAAGCGAACAATCCGAATCATGGGACGAGACCTGGTGCGGCGCAATATTATCGACGAATTCTCCGATGTGTTCTACCTGACGCTGCCGCAACTGCGCAGCTGCTACGAGGGCGGCGAGACGGCCGGTCTGCGCGCGGTGGTCGCCGCCCGCAAACAGCAGCGCGCCGCCGACGCGCGCCTGGTCGCGCCGGCCCGCTTCGTCACCCATGGCGGTGGTTTCGGTCCGGCCGAACTCGCGGCGGTCGGCTGGGTGCCGATCACCGACACTCCGGCGGCGACCGCGGGCGCGGTCTTCACCGGGACGCCGTCGGGGGGCGGTATCGGGACGGGACCGGCGGTGGTGGTCGACGAACCGCGCGATGTGGCGGGCGGTGTGCTCGTCACCTATCGAACCGACCCGGGCTGGGTGGCGGTGTTGCCGTCGGCGACCGCACTGGTCGTCGAGCGCGGCAGCCCGCTCACCCATGTCGCCATCGTCGCGCGCGAGCTCGGTGTGCCGACGGTGGTGCAGATTCCGGGCGTCACCAGATCCGTTCGTACCGGTATGCCGTTGCGGGTCGACGGCAGCAGCGGAACCGTCACCGTGCTCGATGAAGGGGAGGCAAGCGATGCCCAGTGAACTGCCGACGACCGGCGACGACCAGGAATTGGTGCGCGGCTGGCTGGTGAATCCCGCCACCGCCACCGGCATCCACCTCGCCGACGAAGCGGACGGCTGGCAGTTCCGCAGCTACGCGGAGCTCGCCGAGCTGACCTGGTCGGTCGCGGGCCGGCTGCGCGAACGGGGGCTCGTGGGCGATGACGAGGCCGGCGTCTGCGTCGTCATGCCGACCGGATTCCCCTGTGTCGCCGCGTTTTACGCCGTCTGGGCCTGCGGCGGGGTGTTCACGCCCATCGCGCCTCCGATGTTCGCCGATGTGGAGCAGTACGTCGCGCATGTCGCGGCGATACTCGACCAAGCCGCGCCCCGCGTGGTCGTCACCTCGGTGGAGCTGGAAGCGCTGGTCCGGCAGGCGATGACCGCGGCCGGGCGCGCCGACGAACCGGTCGTCGTGGCCGAAACCGGGACGCCCGCCGAACGGACGCTCGCGCCCGTGGCCGAGACGGCACTGCTGCAATTCACCTCCGGGTCGACCGGAACCCCGCGCGGGGTGCGCGTGTCGTGGCACAACCTGGCCAACAACATCCGGATGATCAGCCGGCTGATCGACTGGCGGCCCGGCGAGGCGATGGTCTCCTGGCTGCCGCTCTACCACGATATGGGCCTCGTGGGCGCATTCCTCACCACGGTCGCCAATCAGGGGGACCTGTATCTGATGCGGCCCGATCAGTTCGTGCGCGATCCCGCGCGCTGGCTGCGGGCGATGGCGCGCGCCCAGCATTCGCCGTCGCCGTCGTTCGCCCTCGGCTATGTCGCACACCGCGTTGCCCCGGACGACATCGCCGATCTGGACCTGTCCGGATGGCGGACCCTCGCGGTCGGTTCCGAACCGGTCGAAGTCGAGGATCTGCGGTCGTTCGCCGAACTCACCGGCGCGCGCGGCTTTTCCGCCCAGGCCTACACCCTCGCCTACGGTCTGGCCGAGGCCACGCTGATGGTCACCTCCTCGGCGCGTGACCGGCCGCTGACGGCCTTGCGCCTCGATACGGCGACCCTGCGGCCCGGTGAGCGGGTCCGAGTCGTCGCGGAGGTCGCACTCGCCGACGATCGGTGGGTGAGCGGCCCGGGCTGGATCACCGGCCTCGGCTTCTCCACTCCCGAATCCACCGTCGTGGTCGTGGACGAGGACGGCCGCGAACTGCCCGACGGGGTGCTCGGGGAGATGGTGGTGATCGGCGATTCGGTCGCACTCGGCTATACCGACGGCGCCGGCGGCGCAACACGCATCACCGACGGCCGGCTCTACACCGGCGATGCCGGATTCCGGTATCACGACGAGGTTTTCGTGCTGGGCCGGATGGGCACGAGCCTGAAGGTCCGGGGACGTTCGGTGTTCATGGAGGACATCGAATCGCGGGTGGCCCGCGAAACCGGTATCACCAAGGGCAAGCTCGCGGCGGTCTCGCTGACCGGCGGCGCCACACCCGGCATCGTGCTGTTCGCCGAAACCGCGCCGGGGGAGTGGATTGCCCGAGCCCGGACCGTGGTGCGTGGCGAACTGGGGCCCGCGGGCACCGTGGGCGTCGTCACCGGACCGCGCGGCTTCATCCGCCGCACCTCGAGCGGCAAACCGCGCCGCCGCCACATGTGGCAGCTGTATATCGAGGGGCGTTTGGCGGGCGCCACCGAACATCCCGCCACCGACACCACCACGGCGGGTCTGTCCACCGAGCCCGCGCTGCCGCTCGATCGTGTCGAGCGGCTGCTGGCCGCCGCACTGGAAACGGTCTCGATCCCGCCGAATTCCGCCGCCCTGTTCGAGGGGTCGCTGGCGGAGGGGTTCGGCAACGAGGGTTCCGATATCGACTTCCTGATCGTGGCACCCGGTGCCGAGGAGATGCCGACGCTACCGACCGTGGTGTTCGCCGACGGCCGTCGCATCGAGATCCGCACCCGGTCCGAGGCGCAACTGCGGGCGCAACTCACGCGGGTGGCCGGCGCGGACGGCGCCGGTGACCTCGACGAGGACGTGCTGAACCGGTGTCAGCGGTTCCGGAACGCGACGGTGGTGCGGTCGAGCGCGGCCGTGGATCTGGACGGGTTGTCGGCGCTGCTGCCCGCCGGCACCTTCGCGGCGACCGTGTCCGACTGGTGGGCTCGGCGCAGCCGGCACGCGCTGTGGTTCGCGGTCGCGTTGCACGCGATGGGCGCCGACGCGGAAGTCGACGGGTGGGCCCGCGACGGCCTGCTCCAAGCCGTCAAATCGTGGGGCGCGACGCGCGGGGAAACCTATATCGAGACGAAATGGCTTCCGCGACAGCTCGATCGAATAGCCTCGGTCGATCCGGGCGCCGCCGAGCTGATCGACGCCTACCGTGGTCTTCCGGACACCGCGACACTCGACGAGCTGCTCGCACTGGCTCGGCGATTCGGCATCGCGGACGTCGCCGATGATCCCGACCGGATTCTGCTGGCCCGGATCGACGGCGTGACCACCTGGCCTATCGGGGACCGGATCCATGTCCTGCGCGACGACACCGATGTCTTCGCGCTCTCGGCTCGCGGTGCCGCGGCCTGGCGTGCCGTCGTCGCCCGCAAATCGGTCGCCGACATCCTGCGCCGGTCGCCGATCGGGACCGAACTCGCCGAATTCGTCCGCCTGGGCTTCGTCGGACTGGCTCTGCGCGGCGGCGAGATACTGCGTCCCGCGCTCGCCATGTGCAAACCGCTACGCCCCGTCACGCCGATTCCGTCCACGCGGATGCCCGCGCTCGGACTCGCCGGCGGCGGCGCGGACGGGGATATCGCGACCCTGTCACCGCTGCCGGCCCGGCGCTTCGTCGCCTGTGCGATGGAGGTGGTCTGGTCGAACGTGGTCCTGGAGAACGCGCGCGAGGATCTGATGGGCGCGGTCAAGGCGGGCCAGGGTGCGGTTGCCGATATCGCGGCGCATCGCGCGATCGCCATGTGTGTGCGAATGGTGCTGTCCACCTACGGTATTCACCCGCTACCCGCGGACGTCGCGCCCGGTCCGACGCTGACCGCGCTGGTGCCGGACGTGGGATCGCTGCGGGAGCTGGTCGACCGCGCGTCGGCGCTGCGCTTCTCCGCGGTCTTCGGATCGGGTGCGAGCGGCCTGGACGAGCTGGCCGTGCTGGACGAACTCGCCGCGGCCGTGCGAGAGATCGCCGGTGGCACGCAGTTCCCGGCGTCGTTCGATTCGCGGGAGCAATGGCGCCGCACCCTCGACATCAGCTACGACTGGCTGCGCCCGGCCGCCTACCTCGACACCGAACTGCCCCTCGACGAGGCCCGCGACCTGCTCGGCTCGGGCGGGGAGCAACCCCACCAGCACGACAGAGGACAGTGATGACGAATGTGGACAGCCCAGTG
The DNA here is from genome assembly GCF_049538315.1 of Nocardia sp. AB354. Taxonomy (NCBI): domain Bacteria; kingdom Bacillati; phylum Actinomycetota; class Actinomycetes; order Mycobacteriales; family Nocardiaceae; genus Nocardia; species Nocardia sp. AB354. Next base: position 82,608 of record NZ_JBMVFU010000006.1, read on the forward strand.
GCGGAACGGGTTCGCCGACTCGTCGTCGCGATGGCGCCGGCTCCGCCCGCCGAACCGGGTGACCGGTTGCGGCTGATCGAGGATCTCGGCTTCGACTCGCTGCGCTTGATGGAGCTGACGCTGGTCCTCGAACAGGCCTTCGGCCTACCGCGCTACCGCCCCGAACAGCTGGCCGGCGTGCGCCGCATCGGGGACGTGGTGACCCTGATCGAGGGGGTGGGATTGTGACCGGCCACGACGCCGTACTGGTGACCGGCGCGGGCGGCCTGGTCGGCGCCGAGGTGGTGGCGCGCCTCGGTGCGGCGGGACGGCCCGTTGTCGGTGTGCTGCACAGCACTTCGCGGATCGTCGGCAACGACGGTTCGCAGCTGGACGGCATCGAGACGGTGCGCGGCGATATCCGGCGGCTGGGGTTCGGCCTGTCCCGGCACGACGCCGCCGAACTCGGTTCCCGCGTCGGCATGATCGTGCACGCCGCCGCGACCACCGCTTTCGATGCCACCGCCGGCGACTACGAGGAACTGAACGTGCGCGGCACCGCGCACGCGATCGAGCTGGCGCTGCGCTGGGACGTGCCGCTGGTGTACGTGAGCACCGCCTATGTCTGCGGGATGCGGACCGGTGTCGTCGCCGAGGCGGAACTCGACGTCGGGCAAGCGTTCGGAAACGGCTACGAGGACAGTAAGTTCCGTGCCGAACGTCAGGTGCGTTGCACACCGGGACTGCGCTGGGCGGTCGTGCGCCCCGGTGTCGTCACCGGCGCCGCCGGCACCGGCGTGATCCGTGACTACAAGAACCTCTACACGGTGGTGAAGTTGATCGTCGAGGGCAAACTGCGCTCGCTGCCCGGCCGCTACGACGCCACGATCGCACTCGCCCCGGTCGACTTCGTCGCCGATGTGATCACCGCCGCCGCCACCGACTTCGAATCCGCTGTGGGACAGACTTTTCACGCCGTCGGCGCCGATGCGCTGTCGCTGCGCGATATTTCGGACGTCCTCGCCGAATATCCGTCCTTCCACGTCGCGACCTTCGTTCCCGAAGCCACCTTCTCGGTGGACGACCTGGAACCGCTGGAACGTGAATACTTCCAGCGCATCGGCGCGCTCTATACGAGCTACTTCGCCCGCCGCCCGCTGTTCGACACCACCGCGACGTACGCCCTGCTCGGACGGGATTGTCCCGCGACCGGCAAGCCGTATCTGCGAGTGCTCCTGGACCACTGCCTGGAAAGCGGCTACCTCGGCGATCCGCTGCCCTCGGTACCGGAGGTGCTGGCGCGCTTCACCTCGGGCGCGAAGACGGGAGGCAGCCGATGAACCTGGCGCAACTGCTGGCGGCGTCGACACCGCTGCCGGACAAGGCGGCCGCCTATGCCGAGGACACCTACGTCCAGGAGACCGTCGACCACCTCGGTGCGGCCGGACTCGACGCGGCCGAATTCTCCCGCCGATACTCACTGCTGCTGCTGAAACCGGACGCGATCGTGGCCCGGGCGGTCGAGCCGACCCTGCAGTGGTTGCGGGACAACGACTTCCGCGTCGTGGCGGCCCGCATCTGCGCGGTCGACCGGCATCTGGTGCGCGCGCTGTGGTACTTCGCGTGGAATATCGCCTCGCCGGAGCGGCGGCGACTGGCCGATCTGCTGACCGAGATTTCCGATGCGCTGGTCCTCGTCGTCTCCGGCGAACCGGAGACGCTGCCGACCTCGGTGCGGCTCACGGCGGCCAAGGGACCGACCGATCCGGGCAAGCGGCAGCCGGGCGAATTACGTTATGTTCTGGGCAGATACAGCTATCTGCTGAATCTGGTGCATTCGCCGGACGATCCGGCCGATGTGCTGCGAGAGTTCGCGATCTACTTCGACACCGACACCCGCGCGCGGGTGCTGCGTGAGATCGGGACCGGGGAGGACCGCGGTGCCGAAGCCGCCGCCTGCGCCGCGAAGCTGTACTCCCGCACTCCCGCACGGGTTTTCACGCGTTCCGCCGCCACCGCGCGTCTGCTCGCCGACCTCGGCGACGTTCCGGCGGACTTCGATCCCGATCGGGACGAGGACTGTGCGCTGCTGTTGCGGCGCGCCTGGGCCACGGGCCGTGCGATCGATCCGTGGTCGGCCATCGTCCTCGGCTCCCAGGTACTTCCCATGCGCAACGGCGGGCGGCGCCAGACCCTGCCCCCGGTATCCGCACACGACTGGTTGGAGGCACGACCATGACGATCGACACCGCGACCATCCCGACCGCGAGCCATGTGCACACCATCTCCCGCCATCTCGCCCACCGCTGCGCGGTATCGGAAGTCTTCGTCACCTCCCTGCACGCCGCGCGGTCCGACGAATTCGTGGTCGGCGCCCAGCTACCCCGCATGCACGCCTTCTACGGCGACCACCTGGCACCGTGGGACGGCACCTACGACCCCCTGCTGGTGATGGAGGCGGCCCGCCAGGCGGCGATCGCTCTCACGCACGAATACTTCGGCGTTCCACAGGATTTCGGCTTCGTCGTGCGCACCTTCAACGGCGCGGTCGCCGAGAGCGACAACTGGGCGATCGGGCCCGCGCCCGCGGATCTTGTGATGTCGGTGCAGATTTCGCGCCGCCATCGGCGCGGCGAGGTGCTGCAGGGTGTGGATATGGTGCTCGACATCGAATGCGGGGGAGTGCCGCTGATGATCGTGGACGGATCCTTCACCTGGGTGTCGCCGTCGCGCTGGGAGGCGCTGCGCGGCGGTTTGCGCACCGCACTGGGGCTCGGCGACATCGGCGCCGCGCTGCCACCCGGGCAGTCGGCCGCGGCGACCGACGTAGGCCGGGCCAACGCGCGCAATGTGGTGATCGGCCCGCTGCGACGGGTGGGCGCGGCGGCGGGCGCCGAGCTGGTGATCGACACCGGGCATCCGATCCTGTTCGACCACCCGGTGGATCACGTGCCCGGCAGTGTGCTGCTCGAGGCGGCACGTCAGACGGTCACCGCGATGGCGGTGTCGGAGCCGGGCCGGCTGATCGGGGTCTCCAGTTCCTTCGAGCGGTTCGTGGAACTGGACCACCGCGCCGAATGTGTGGCGGGCGCCTCGGATTCCGTTCCGGGACAGATCGATTGCGAAATCCACCAATGCGGTGGGGTGGCCGCGCGCATCGGCCTGCGTTACGACACCGACGAGGCGGAATGCTGAGCGGTTCCGCCGCGCCCGCCGGCCGGTCGGAGCAGGAAGTGTCCGCGAACCGATCTCGAGTGTCCGGATCGGCCCTAGTGCGGATCGCGCGGTTCACCGTCGCACGCTACGAAACGCATCATCTGCTCTACGCGGTCCTGTTCGTCGCCGCTGTGGAGAGCACCGCGGCCGTGGTGTCGCATCCGGACTCCGCATGGCGCCCGGGATGGGCGACGGCGGTGCGCGTCGTCGTCGTCGCGCTCCTGCTGCTGTATCTGCGCATGGTGGACGAGATCAAGGACCTCGACTACGACCGCGTGCACAATCCGGAGCGGCCGCTGGTCACGGGGGCGGTAGGTGTCGGCGAACTGTGGATCGCGATCGGGGTGATCGCGGTGGCGCTGACAGTGGTGTCGTCGCTGCTGTCGTGGTGGTCCGCGGCCCTCGTCGTCGCCGCGATGGGGTACGGCCTCGCGCTGTGGGCGCTGGAAAGCGTGTCGGCGCGGATACGCGGCGACCTGCTGCTGAACCTGGCCGTGACCTACCCGGTGCAGTTGTGGATCATCGCCTACCTCGTGCGCTCGGCGATCGATACCGGGCAGGTCGAAAGCGGTTGGCGGACAGCCTGGGTCGCACTGATCTTCGCGGGCGCGTTCCTGCACTTCGAATTCGCGCGCAAGACGGTGGCCGACGTCAGGCCGGGGCAGTGGTACTACTCGAATGTGCTGGGAGTGCGGGGGAGCGTCGTCGCGACCGTGGGTTTCGCGGCCCTCGCGGTCGGCGCCGATGTGTTGCTCAGCCGACCGTGGGACCATCCGCTGCCGTGGGCGCTGCTGCTGTGGATACCGGTGGGACTGTTGCTACTTCCGGCCCTGGCGGCAGGCTCGTTCCTCACCAGGAAATCGGTCTCGCCGTCGCCGCCCGAACCTGTCCGAGCCGGTCCGGCGTCGTCCGGTGAATCGGGCGGGGAGTCGGATGCGGCCACCCGCGCGTATCCCGTCATCCCGGCTGTGGTATTCGTACTGGTGTTGTATCTGATTCTCATCGTCACGGCCGTGACCTGGCGATAGTTCCCATGGCGGACAGGGGTTCACGGCCCAGGGGCATCGGAAGGCCACTGAAAGGGCAGTGACCGGGCCGCCGCGAGCGCGCACGCTTGGAAGTAGCACCCGGCGCCGCAGGATTGCCCCCTTCGCATCGTGCGGCACACCGGATCCGGCGCGGTTTGCCCTTGCCGCGTCGGGCTCGCGGTCCGGTGTCTCGTTCGTGGCGTCGGGTGCAACCACGACCCTTCCGGAGGTATCCGATGTCCGCCGCCCCGCAGCCGTACGGCCGGGCCGCGCGGACCGGCCCGGGTGGGCTGCGCGGCCGGTGCGCCGCCGCGGTGGACCGGGGCGCCGTGGGGACGGGCGCCCCGGGCACGGCCGCCGAACTGCACCCCGGAATACCCGACGGACACGAACTACTCGCCGCCTGCTGCGGCCATATCGGCGACCAGGCCGACGACCATCCGGTCACCCGGGCCGCCCGCCAACTGGCCGAACTCCACCTCGTCCGCCGTCGCTCCCCGGTGCGCGCAGCGGAGATCGACTGCCGTAGAAGGGAAATCGTCGTCCACATCGACCGCTGGGTCAGCGACCGCACCGGCGCCCCGGCGCATGCGCGGTCCCTCGGCGCGGCCGTCGACGGACTCGCCGCCGCGCAGGTGCGCGCCACGGTCCTGCTGCGCGACGCCGAGACGGTCGACGACGAACGAATACGGGCCGCATGGTTTCTGGTCGGCTCCCTCGCCAATTGGTGGGGCGAACTGGTCGAGCAGCATGTCGGCAATGTCCGCCCGTATCCGCGCCGGCGGCCGCGCGGTCCGCGATAGCGCGGGCGGCCCTTATATCGGTCGCGCCTCGATCACGGATTCCGGTGACACCGTCTCGGTGATGCGGGTCAGCTCGAAACCGCAGCGCGCGAGCAGAGCGCGGTAGTCACCGGCGCTGCGCTCGCGGCCGCCGCTGTTGATCAACATCTCCAGGTCGGTGTACTTGCCCGGATGCGGCCGATTGTCCTGGGGGAGAACGATTTCCACGATGATCAGCCGGGCGGCCGGGGCCATCGCGGCGCGTACGGTGCGCAGGATCTGCTCGGCGCGCGCATCGGGCCAATCGTGAATCACGTGTTTGAGCAGATACGCGTCCGCGCCCGCGGGAACCGATTCGAAAAAGGACCCCGGCGCCACCTGGGCTCGCCCGTCGAATCCGGCGGCCGCGAACCGCTCCGCCGCACCGGCCACCACATCGGGCAGGTCGAACAGGATGCCCCGGGTGCCGGGTGCGCGCGAGAGGATCTCGGAGAGCATCGCGCCGCGTCCGCCGCCGACGTCCACGATCGTCGCAAAGCGCCCGAAATCGTAAGCGGCGAACAAGGATTCCGTGGTGAGCGATCCGATGCTGGTCATCGCGCGGTCGAACAGATCACCGAATCGACGGTCGGTGCGGATGTATTCGAAGAAGGGCGCCCCGTCCAGCTGTGGCCCCACCGGCTTGCCGGTCCGCACCGCATCGACCACATGTGTCCAATGCGCCCGGTGCGTGGCCGAGCCGAAGAACAGTGCGGCATCACGCAGCGATTCCGGGGAGTCGCTGCACAGCGCACGAGCGGGCGCGGTGAGCCCGTACCGTCCGTCGCGCCGCTGAGCGAAGATGCCGTGACTGATGAGCAGCCGCAACAGCCGGCGCAGCGCGTCCTCGTCCGCTCCCACACGCCGCGCCAGCTCGGCGCCGGTGAGCGGTCCCCGCGCCAGCTCATCGGCGATCCCCAGTGCCGCCGCCGCGTGAATCGCCTGCGCCAGCCACCCCGCCGCCAGCAACTCCATCAACGACAGCGGCGCCGGCGCCAACCGCCGATAGGCTTCGCCGAGCGCGTAGCGAACGGTCTCGACGGCCCGCACCACCGGCAGCGGCGGCAATTTCGGTAACCCGAACACCATGCACAACTCCTCCGATAGGCGGACAGGGTCGCGCTCCGCAGCCTACGGCGTAAAACGGAAACGCGGCCACCGTACCGCGGGGGACGGTGGAGACTGCGCGTCGCGGCAGGCTCTCCTCGGTCAGGTGTTGTCGGCGCTTGTGGTCGGGATGAAGCTGACTGCGGGGGCTCCGGCGTCGGTGTTGGTCGGATCAGGGCCCTCATCGGGGGCGATTTCGGGCAGTGCGCGCGGATCGGGGAGTGGCCCGGGCATGGCACCCAATGCGGTGTCCGCTGCGTCTCACTCGGTGGTGCCGACCCCGTTCCGGCTCTCGGTGTGCGGGTGGCCGATCGGAAAAAGTATGGGGCTCAACAAATATTGTGTCCGGCCGTCGGCCGGCTCGTTGTGCAGGCGCGGAACGATCGCGGCACGCAAATCGGCGATGAGGTCCGCCAGCTCGTCCGGGTCGAGCCACAGGGCATGCTGGCGGTACCCGACGGAGTCGGTTGCGGGATCGGCGTTCTCGCGATCGAGATAGGCGTCGAACTCCGCGAGCAGGGTGGTCATCGCGGTGGTGAAGACGGCGCGATGCTCGTCACGACTCGCGGCGGCCACCGCGTCGGCGTCGATGACGGCCCGCTCGCGGCGCAGCCGGTAATGCCGCTCCACCGCCCCGCGCACCCGCCGCTCCTCGGTCACCTCGAGAATCCCGCCGCCGGTCAGGAGATCCACGTGGCGATAGACCGTGGCCTTCGAGACGTCGGGAAGGCGCGCGCACAACTGCGCGGTGGTCAGCGTATGGCCGCCGGACATCGCGTGCACGATGCGCAGGCGCACCGGATGTGCCAGCAGTTCGATCGGTCCCATTGGCAAATATTCTCATTCTTGCTACCTTTCTCAAAGTTGAGAACAATAGCGCCGCGATCTGCGGTGTAAGGGAGGACCCGATGAACTGCAACGACGCCGCAGTGGGTGAGGCCGTGGTCCGGATGCTGTGCGCGGGCCGATTCGGCGAGGCCTACGAGCATTTCGGGACTCCGCTGCGCGCACTGCTGTCGCTGGAAAACCTCACCGCCGCTTGGCATCGGGAGATCGGGCCGGGTGCGACGCCCGGTGCCGCGGAGGTTCGCGACGGCGTAGTGGCGGTGCCGGTCCCGGACCGGGAGGCGACGATCCTCATGTCGGTCGTGCGCGGGAAACTGAGCGGCCTGCGCATCGCGCACGATGTGCCGCCGTGGCAACCGCCGCACTACGCCGACTCGGCGGCGTTCGACGAGGAGGAGATCGCCCTCGAGACCGCGGTCGGTCCGGTCCCGGGCACGGTGAGCGTTCCGCGTCGAACCGCCACGCGGCATCCCGCGGTCGTATTGCTCAGTGGCGGTGGACCTTTCGATCGAGACGGTACGGCAGGCGCGAACAAGACGATGAAGGACATCGCCTGGGGCCTGGCGACCGGGGGGCTTGTCGTGCTGCGCTTCGACAAGCCGAGTCATCTCGAAGCAGCGCGCGGTGGGAACTGGGCGGACATCACTCCGACCGCCGACTACGTGCCGCCGGCGGTCGCGGCCGTGCGGGCCCTGCGGGCGCGTGCCGACGTCGATCCGTGCCGGATATTCGTCCTCGGGCACAGCATGGGTGGCAGATATGCGCCGCGCGTCGCGGCGGCCGAACCGGCGATCGCCGGTGTGATCCTGCTGGCCGCCGATACCCAGCCGATGCAGCGCGCGGCCGTGCGCGTCGCCCGGTATCTGTGGACGGTCGCGCCGGAGTCCGCGCGAGCGGTGCTGCCGGATCCCGAGGAACTTCTCGTCCAGGCCGAACGAGTGGAACGCGCGGATCTGTCCGGATCCACTCCGGCCGGTGAGTTGCCCCTGGGGCTGGCGGTCGGTACCTGGCTGGACCTGCGCGAATACGACCCGGTCGCCACCGCGCTCGCGGTGCACAAGCCCATGTTCATCGCTCAGGGCGGACGCGATTATCAGGTCACCGTCGCCGACGATCTGGCCGGATGGCGGCAGGCTTTCGACGGCCGAGGCGACGTGGACATTCGCGTCTACGAATCCGATGACCACATGTTCTTCGCGGGAACCGGTGCGTCCACGCCGTCGGATTACGAAGCACCACAACATGTCGACGAGGCTGTGGTCGCCGACATCGCAGCCTGGGTGGCGGCGGCCGCGGAGGCGGGGGCCGAGGCGGCAAGCGGGCGATCGTAAGGGCGCGGCTGCGAGTCGGAACGAGGGACGCCGAATGGCTGGAGCTGAACTCAGCCCCGGCGCGCCCGTCGTTCGTTCGGTTCGCCGGGCGGTGCGGCCGAAAGTGTCCGAGCGGCCGAGGATTCCGCTACCGACGCGATCTCGGGGTCGCCGGTGATGCCCGCGGTGACGATGGCCCCCTCGGCGAGCAGGTAGATCGCGTCGGCCGCGTCGGTCCCGGTCGCGTCCACCCATTCGGCGATCATGGTGCGAAACGCCGCCTTGTGCGAGCGCACTTCCGCCAGGACGGCCGGGGAGTCGGCGCCGAGCTCACCGTGGATATTGATCCACGCGCAGCCGCGAAACCCGTTCTCGCCGAACCACTCCCGAAGCCACTCGAAGATCGCGAGCACTCGCCGCGTGGGGTCCTCGTACCGTTCGACATGCTCGGCCAGCGCCTGTCGCCACCGCTCGTCGCGGCGGCGCAGCATCGCCACGACGAGGTCCTCCTTGGTGGGGAACATGGAGTAGATCCGCTTCAGCGACAGGCCGGACGCTTCGCGGATCCGGTCCATGCCCACCGCCTGCACGCCGTGCGCGTACATCAACCGCTCGGCGGCGTCGAGCAGCGCCGTGCGGTCGGAGGCATTGCGTTCGGCGCTGAGCGCGGCGGGCATGGACCGGACTCCCTTGACATCGAGAACGTACGTTCCCTACTGTAACGCATCGGTGGAGAATGAACGTTCTCCGTTGAAAGGCAGGAATCCGATGTCCGAAACACGCCCGCCCTATCCGCCGTTCACGCTGGAAACCGCCGTACAGAAGGTGCAGGCGGCCGAGGATGCGTGGAACACCCGCGACCCGCAGCGGGTCGCGCTCGCGTACACCCCCGACTCGGCCTGGCGGAACCGGGACCAATTCATCACCGGCCGAGAGCAGATCGTCGAATTCCTGACCGCGAAATGGGAACGCGAACTCGACTACGCGCTGCGCAAGAGCCTGTGGGGCTTCCGCGGAAACCGCATGGCCGTCCGGTTCCAGTACGAATGGCACGATCGTACCGGTCAGTGGTGGCGCAGCTACGGCAACGAGCTGTGGGAATTTACCGACCAGGGGTTGATGGCACGCCGGGAGGCGAGCATCAACGACGTGCCCATCACCGAGGCCGAACGCCGGATATTCGGTCCGCGCCCGGCCGAGGAGCACGGGGTCGACATCCCCCTGCGGTAGCCATCGGCGGTGATCAGTAGCCGGCGGCCGGATCGATCCGGGCGATGAGCTCACGCCCTTGCGCGAAGCGGCGGACGTTCTCGGCGACGTGTTCGGCGAACGCGGCCGTCCGCAGCTGCGGCGGGTTGGAATCGTGCGGGGTGATGATCACATTCGGGAGGTCCCAGAGCGGATGGCCATCGGGGAGCGGTTCGGGATCGGTCACATCCAGGCCCGCGCCGCCGATGGCGCCCTGCCGCAGTGCGGCGACCAGAGCCTCGGTGTCGATGAGCGAGCCGCGGGCGACATTGACCACCCACGAATGCGGTTTCAGCTGAGCGAGTTCGTCTTTGCCGATCAGGTGCCGGGTGCCGTCGGTGGCGGGGGCGGCGACGACCACGTGATCGGCGCGAGCCCACACCTCCGAAAGCCGCTCCGCCGGAATCGTGTCCGCCACATTGGGAGCCTCGATCGGCCGGCCGGAGCGGCTGACGGCGATCACCCGGGCCCCGAACGGCTCCAGCATGGCGATGACCTCGCGACCGATACCGCCCGCGCCGACCACCGCGACGGTCGCCCCGCGCAGGGTCCCGATATGGGGAAAGAACTCGCCCTGCCGCCAGCTGTGGGCGCGGATATGTTCCGGCAGATACCGCACACCGGCGAGCAGCAGCGCCATCGTGCCCTCGGCAACACTTTTCGCGAAGGCGCCCGCGGCCGAGGTGAACACCACATTCGGGCAGCGTTCGAAGATGCCGGCGGCGAAGAACTCCTCGACCCCGGCGGAGTACAACTGCACCCATTCGATCGATGCGGGCAGGTCGGGGAATCCGTTCGGACCGCCGTCCCACACCAGCGCCCTGGCCTCACCCAGCTCCGCGAGTTGTGCTCCCGCGCCGGTGATCGCCTGTGCCACAAGGTCGTCGGTGATCGGTGCCAGTGCGATGCGGGGTGCGCCCGTCATGCCTCGTGTGCTCCTTCGTCCTCGTCGAGGTCCACCTCGACCCGGTCGCGGTCCGCCCATTCCAGCAGCGTATTCAGGTCGAAGACCGCGTCGTCGATGCCCGCGTGCAGATCGCCGACTTCGGCGTAGCGGGCGGGGACGGTGTTGATCGTGAAGTCGTTCGGTTCGATATCGGGAATCTCGTTCCACCGCACCGGGGTCGAGACGGTCGCGGCCGCATTCCCGCGCACCGAGTAGGCGGCGGCGATGGTGTGATCGCGGGCGTTCTGGTTGTAGTCGACGAACAGCAGTGCCGGATCGCGGTCGCGGCGCCACCACGTCGTGGTCACATCATCGGGGGCGCGGCGCTCCACCTCCTGCGCGAAGGCCAGCGCGGCGCGGCGCACCTGCTGGAAGCCGTGCTCGGGGGCGATGCGCACGTAGATGTGCAGGCCGTGTCCGCCGGAGGTTTTGGGCCAGCCGACCGCGCCCAGCTCGTCGAGAACCTCGTGCGCGACCTCCGCGACGCGCTGAACCCGCGACCACGGGCAATCCGGCATCGGATCCAGATCGATGCGCCATTCGTCCGGCTTCTCGGTGTCGAAGCGGCGCGAGTTCCACGGATGGAACTCCACCGTCGACATCTGCACCGCCCAGATCACGTCCGCCAGTTCCCGCACGCACAGTTCGTCCGCATACCGGTTGTAGCGCGGAAAGTGCACGCGCACGGTCGGAATCCAGTCCGGCGCCCCCGCCGGCAGCCGCTTCTGATGTACCTTCCCGCCCGGCAATCCCTTCGGGAAGCGGTGCAGCATGCACGGCCGGTCCCGCAGGGCGTTGACGATCCCGTCGCCGACGCTCAGGTAGTACTGCACCAGATCGAGTTTCGTCGCCCCGAGTTCCGGGAAGTACACCCGATCGGGATTCGACACCCGCACCGTATGCTCGCCGACCGTCAACTCCACCGCCGGCGTCGACTTACTGGTCACCGGATCGACGATAGTGGGTGATCGATCGCCGGGCACTGTACGCGCCGCGTGCGGGCCTCACGTCGGGGTCGCCAGGGCGAAGGGGAGGACGGCGGGGGCGCCGGCGTGGCGGAGGGTGCGGGCCGCGAGGGTGAGGGTCCAGCCGGTGTCGGTGTGGGTGTCGACCAGCAGGACGGGAGTGTCGAGCCCGGTGAGGTCGGGGGTGTCCCACGAGTCGAACAGGGCTGCGACGCGGTGGGCGGAGTTGGCCGCCGACACCGGTGGCCGGTCGGGCCGGGTGTGCAGGACCCCGAGGTCGGTGAGACGGCCGATGCGCGCCAGGCGGGCGGCCAGGTCGGCGGCCAGTGCGGGATGCGTCGCCGATTGCAGTGCCATCACCGCTCCGGGGCGCTGCGTCCAATTCCATTCGCGCAGAACGGCGATGCAGGCGTCGACGATGTGGTCGGGCGCGGGGCCGTCGGGGGCGTCGAGCAGCGTTCGCAGGCGCTGGCCCCACCCCAGATCGCTGAGCCGGCCCAGGACCCGGCCCACCTCGGGGCCGTCGGAAATTTTGCCGGACAACGGAACTCCCAGCTTCGACAGCCCGGTCGGCCATTGCTTGCGGGGGAGCAGATCGATTCCGGGCCGGTCCAGCCGGGCGCGGATGGTGGCCACCTCGGCGGCGTCGACCGAGACGTCGAAACGGCGACCGGTGCAGTTGTCGCAGCGACCACACCCGGGCGCGTCCTGGGCGAGGCCCGGATCGTCGAGTTGGCGGCGCAGGAAGTTCATCCGGCACTCGGTGGTGCTCTGATACTCGAGCATGGCGTTCTGTTCCGCTTCGCGCGCCCGGTCGAGACGCTCGTAGCGCTCGGTGTCGTAGGTCCACGGTTGCCCGGTGGCCAGCCAGCCGCCGCGCACCCGCCGCACGGCGCCGTCCACATCCAGCACCTTGAGCACCATCTCCAACCGCGACCGGCTCAGTTCCACCAGCGGTTCGAGGGCCACCGTGGACAGGGGCCGTTCGTAGTCCAGCGCGGCCAGTACCGACCGCACCACCTGCTCCCGCGGAAAGGCCACGGAGGCAAAGTAATTCCAGATCCGCCGGTCCTCGGGACCGGGCAACAGGATGACCTCGGCGCGGTTGGCGGGGCCGCCCGCGACCAGTCCGCGTCCGGCGCGGCCGACCTGCTGGTAGTAGGCAATGGGGGACGAGGGGGCGCCGACGTGGACCACGAAACCGAGGTCGGGTTTGTCGAAGCCCATGCCGAGCGCCGACGTGGCGACCAGCGCCTTGACGTCGTTGTCCAGCAGGGCCTGTTCGAGGGTTTCGCGTTCCCCGGGTTCGGTGCGGCCGGTGTAGGCCGCGACGGGGTAGCCGTGGTCGGCGAGGACGTCGGCCAAGTCGTGGGCGGCCGCGACGGTGAGGGTGTAGATGATTCCGGAGCCGGGTAGCTCGCCCAGTTGCCGGCTGAGCCAGGTGGTGCGCTGGACGGCGTCGTCGATCCGCACGACGGACAGATGCAGCGACTCCCGGTCCAGGGTGCCGCGCAACACCAGGGTGTCGGTGCCGATCTGCGTGGCGACGTCGGTGACCACGCGGTCGTTGGCGGTCGCGGTGGTCGCCAGCACCGGGATGTCCTCGCCGAGGTCGGCGATCAGGGAGCGGATGCGGCGGTAGTCGGGGCGGAAATCGTGGCCCCAGTCGGAGATGCAGTGCGCCTCGTCGACCACGACCAGGCCGGCGTCGGCGGCCAGTTTGGGCAGCACCGAATCGCGGAAATCGGGATTGTTCAACCGTTCCGGACTGACGAGCAGCACATCGACCTCACCGGCGGCGACCCGCTGGTGGATCTCGTCCCATTCGGTGACGTTGCCGGAGTTGATCGTCTCCGCGATCACGCCCGCCCGGCGCGCGGCGGCGACCTGGTTGCGCATCAACGCCAGCAGCGGTGACACGATCACCGTCGGCCCGCGCCCCTGCGACCGCAGCAACCGCGCGGCGATGAAGTACACCGCCGATTTGCCCCAGCCGGTGCGCTGGACGACGAGCGCCCGCCGCCGCTGGACGACCAGCGCTTCGATGGCCGTCCACTGATCCTCGCGCAGCCGCGCCTCGGGCCCGGCCAGCTCGCGCAGCAGGGATTCGGAGGATTCGCGCAGCTCGGTGGTAGTCACGCGCTCCATCGTGCCCGACCCCTCCGACACCTGGCCACCATCCGGCTACAGCCGCACCCCGTGCCCGGAAACTCGGTCCGAGAACCGGCCGGCCTGGCAGAGGACCGCCCGGTCACGGCGGTATCTAACCGGTTTCGGCGGCCAGCGCCAGCAGCCGGTCCCGGACGAGGTCCGGTCGCTCCTCCGGGATGAAATGCCCGCAGCCGTGGACATATTCGACGGTGTAGTCGTCGGCCCGCGCGGTCTCCGCGGCCGCCAGCGCCGGGTGGATGGCCGCGTCGCCGGTGCCGAACAGCGCCCGGATCGGGATCGTCGCGCGGCGGCGTTCCGGATGGCGGGCGGCGGGAAGTTCCCGCAACCAGAAGGTGCGGTAGGTGTCGGTGGCCGCGCGGGCCACCGCCGGATCGCGGAACCGCTCGCCGTAGATCCGGGCGAGTTCCGGGGTGAACGTGCGCCGGGCCTCGGCGTCGAGCCGCAACAGGCGATCGACGAACGGCGTGTACCGCTGCAACGGCACGCCGAATGTGGCCACGAGCGGCTGGTACATCAGGTAGCGCCACGCATGCGGCGCGAAGGTCTTGGCGGTGATCCACGGGTGCGCGATATTGAGCGGCAGATAGCCCTCGAACCGCTCCGGCTCCCGCAGCACCATCAGGAATCCGACGAACCCGCCCCAGTCGTGACCGGCGAGCAGCAGCCGGGACAGTTCGAGCTCGTCCACCAGCGCCAGCAGATCGGAGGCGACGTCCTCCTTGGCCCAGCGATGCGGAGGTGGTCCGGACCATCCGTACCCCGGCAGATCCGGGGCGATGAGGCGCAGCCCGGCGGGAGGGTCGGCGAGCAGATGCCGATAGGCGTAGTGGTGCTGAGGCCATCCGTGCAGCAGCAGCACCGGCCGGCCGTCGGGCACACCGGCCTCGGTGACGTGGAATCGCACGCCGCGGGCCTCGATGAAACTGCGGCGCACTCCGGGAATTTCGGGCGGTCGGGCAGATCCGGATGTCGAGGGCATAGCCGATGCTAACCATCGGCAACCCGGGACCGCCACGCCACGAACGTTTTCCGCCCGGCGTCGGGCATTTTCGGCCGCGAGGCAGGACAATGAGGGCGATCGGACTGCGAGGTCCACTGGCATGCGCGGGAATGCGGGAGGAACGGGCGATGGCCAAGAAGTTCGAATCACCTGCGGATTGGGCCCCACCGGGGGCGCAGTTCCAAAGCCGCGGTGTCACCAGCCGGACCCTCTCGGGCGTGTTGTTCGGGCTGATCGTGACGCCCATCGGAATCGCGTTCGCCGCCAAGGGGGGAGCCGATATCCGGTACTGGGTCATCGTCGGTGCGGTGACCGATCGCTGGACCGCGGCGCTGGAGATCTTCGGCGGTTCCCTGCTCTTGTTGTTCGTCGCCGCGATGGCAGCCTTCTCGCCGGTCGGCACGATCGTGGCCAGTCTGGTGTGGGGGATCTTCCCCGGTGTGCTGCATCTGCTGTACCCGGACGACACCTTCCGCCTGATCGGCGACCTCCCCTTCACCGACGCCACGATGCAGGTGGCGCTGCACTCCTGGGTGACCTACGGCTTCGCCCTCATCTCGGGCATGATGCTGCTGGGCGCGGGCATGGTCGGAGTGCTGCGCAAATGACTCCGGTCGTTCCGGCATGCCGACCAGGCATGCCGGAACGAGTCCGCATTCAGCCCTTCACGCACAGCACCTGACGCAGCGTCGCGACCACGTCGACCAGATCGCTCTGCGCCGCGATCACGGTGTCGATGTCCTTGTAGGCCGCGGGGATCTCGTCGATCACCCCGGCGTCCTTGCGCGACTCCACGCCGTCGGTCTGCGCGATCAGATCCGCGACGGTGAACTGCCGTTTGGCCGCATTGCGGCTCATGCGGCGGCCCGCACCGTGCGATGCGGACTGGAACGAGGCGGGATTTCCCTTGCCCCGCACCACATACGAGCGGGTACCCATGGATCCGGGGATCAGAGCGAGGTCACCGGCCCCGGCCCGCACCGCGCCCTTGCGGGTCACCAGCATCGGCATGCCGTCGATGATCTCTTCCGACACGTAGTTGTGGTGGCAGGAGATGGGCTCGTCGAAACGTACCGCCAGCGAATCGAATTCGGCACGCACCGCACCACACACCAGGTCGAGCATCACCGCCCGATTGCGCGCCGCGTACTCCTGCGCCCAGGTGAGGTCGCGCCGGTAGGCATCCATTTCCGGTGTGCCGGAAAGGAATACCGCCAGATCGCGATCCGGCAGGTCCCGGTTCTGCGGCAGGGTGCGTGCCACGGCGATATGCCGCTCCGCCAGTTCCTTGCCGATATTGCGGCTTCCGGAGTGCAGCAGAATCCACACGCGCTGTTCGGTGTCGAGGCAGACCTCG
Source organism: Nocardia sp. AB354 (assembly GCF_049538315.1). NCBI lineage: Bacteria > Bacillati > Actinomycetota > Actinomycetes > Mycobacteriales > Nocardiaceae > Nocardia > Nocardia sp. AB354. The sequence goes on from NZ_JBMVFU010000006.1 coordinate 98,603, forward strand.
ATGAAGTGGTTGCCGCCGCCGAGAGTGCCCATCTGCTTGTGCGCCTTGGACTCTCGCTGCTGCACCGCCGGGTCGAGATCGCCGAACCGGCTCCAGAACGCGGACCATCCGGCCCGCAGCGTGGCGCCGGTCGCCCGGCGGCCGTGCACGTCCATCTGCAGGCGGGTGACCTTCACCGGCTCCTTGTGCGCGTTGAATCCGACCGGAACGGCCGCCTCGATGCGCGAACGCAGCGAATGCAGATCGTCCGGCAGATCGGAGGCGGTCAGCGAGGTCGCGACCGCTTCCATCCCGCAGCCGATGTCGACGCCGACTGCGGCCGGGGCGACGGCGTCCTTCATGGCGATGACGGACCCGACCGTGGCTCCCTTACCGAGATGCACGTCGGGCATCACGCGGACGCCGTAGACCCATTCCAGTTGGGCGAGGGTGCGCAGCTGCTGCAGCGCGGCCGGCTCGACCTCGTGCTCGTGGGCCCACATGAGCGTCTGCGCCTTGGTGCCGCGCAGCTCGACGGGAAACATGATCCGATCCTTTCGTGAACGAACTCTCCCTGTTCACGGTAGGGATCTCGGGGCGAGGACGCACTCGAATATTCGATCGGTTGCCCGCCGCGGGCGACCGCGCGTCAGCCCATCGGCCGGAACCTCCGCTGGACGGTCACGGCGTGCTCCCTGCGCGCAGCGCGAACGCCCGGCGCAGTGCCGCGAAGGCGCGTTCGTTCGCGGTGGCGGTGTCGGGCAGCACATCGCCCATGGTCATGAAGCCGTGGAACATGCCCTCGTAGCGGTGCACCTCGACCGGGACACCGGCCGCGGCCAGGTGTGCGCCGTAGGCCTCGCCCTCGTCGCGCAGTGGGTCGTACTCCGCGGTGGCGATATGCGCCGGCGGCAGCCCGGCCGGATCCGCCAGCAGGGGCGCCGCGTACGGGTCGGTGCCGTCGGCATCGCCGAGGTACTGCTCCCAGTACCAGCGCAGATGATCGTCGGTGACGAAATAGCCCTGTGCGTTGTCCCGGTACGACGCGCCGGCGCGCGTCGGGTCCAGCATCGGATACATCAGCAGCTGCGCTGCCACCTCCGGGCCGCCCAGATCGCGCGCCATCAGGGCCGCGACCGCCGCCAGATTGCCGCCCGCGCTGTCCCCGGCCACGGCGATCCGGGTGGGGTCGCCGCCGTATTGCGCGATGGCCGCGCCGATCCAGCACAGCACGGCGAACGCGTCCTGTGCGGCGGCCGGGAACCGATGTTCCGGGGCTTGCCGGTAATCCACCGAAACCACCAGTGCGCCGGTCTCGTTCGCCATCGTCCGGCAGAACTGATCGTGGCTGTCGAGACTGCAGATCACGAAGCCACCACCATGGCAGAACAGCACGACCGGCAGCGGCTCGGCGCCACCCCGCGGGGTGTACACCCGCACCGGGATGTCGACCTCACCAGGGCCCGGCACGGTCGAATCCCGCACCGTCGCAACCGGAATCGGCACAACCGGCGCCGCGGGGCGGGACGCGAGCTGTCGCCGGGCCTGGACCGCGTCGAGGACTTCGGTCCCGAGCTTGGGAAACGCGGCGGTCGCCGCATCGACCACCGCGCGTGTATGCGGCGTCATCGGCATGGGCTACCGCCCGTCGCCGCGTAAGCGTTCGGCTTGCTCACGGTGCCTCCTGCGGCTCCGGAGGCATGAACTTTCCGGCGGCGAGTCCGCCGTCGACGGTGACTTCCGCGCCGGTGACATACGACGATGCGTCCGAGGCGAGGAAGGCGACCAGCTCCGCGACCTCCTCCGGCACGCCGGTGCGCTGCAGCGGCAGGGTCGGGAAGCTGCCCGGACCGGTGGTCAGATACGGGACCATCGGGGTCGCGATCGGGCCGGGGTGGACGGAGTTGACGCGAATTCCCTTGGGCCCCAGTTCGAGTGCCGCGGTCTTGGTGAGACCGCGCAGCCCCCATTTGGAGCTGCCGTACGCGGAGTGGCCCATCAGCCCCTCGAGCCCGGCCTGCGACGAGATGTTCACGATCGACCCGCCCGCCCCGGACATCGGCCCCACGACCGACCGGATGCCTCGGAACGCGCCCACCAGATTGACCTGGAGAATCTTCTCGAGCTCTTCCGGCGTGGTGTCGGTGAGCGGTTTCGCGGTGTAGATCGCGGCGTTGTTCACCAGCACGTTCAGCGCACCGAATTCCGAAAGAGCCACGGCGACAGCGGCATTCCAATCGTCGGCGGAGGTGACGTCGTGGCGGACGAAGCGCGCCGCCTCGCCGAGCTCGTCGGCCAACTGCTTTCCGTCGGCGTCGAGAACGTCGGTGAGCACGACCCGCGCACCGCGTTCGACGAACAGGCGTGCCTCCGCCGCGCCCTGCCCGCGTGCCGCGCCGGTGATCAACGCGACTTTGCCTGTGAGATCGACCATTCGACTTCTCCTCCTCGAAAATATGCCGAGATCCTGCGCCGCATGCGGCGTACTCGGCTCGCGGCAGTCTCGATGAGCGAGATCGGCGCGTGGTTCGGCTGTGACGGGTTCACTGATTCCGGAAGTGCGGGATGACCTTTTCGCCCCAGTGCCGGATCGTCTCGAGGCATGCCTCCTGAGGCACCGTGCCCATCTGGATCAGGCACAGGATCTCGTCGGCGCCGGCATCGCGCAGGCGTTCGACGTAGGCGATCGCGTCCTCCGGGCTGCCGTATGCGTGGTCGGCGTTGAACACCGAGGTCGACCCCGCCTTCACCGGAATCTTGGCCTCGTGCAGGTAGGCGACGTGTTCGTCGGCGGCCTCCTTGATCCGCGCCACCTCGTCCACGGTGGGATCGACGGCCTCGTCCGGCACCGGGCCCGCGCCGTAGTAGTGCTTGATCGACTGCGCGAAGAACCGCTGGCCGCGCGCGCCGATCTGCTGCGCCCGCTCCCGGTCGTCGAGCACGATGGTGGGGCACAGGGCGGCGAAGTGGTCGTTGGTCACCGTCGAGACGAACCGCTCACCGGTGCGGGCCGCGATCGCCTCGTCGTAGGTGCGGCGCAGTTCCGCGATTTCCGCCACACCCGCGAAACCCAGTACCAGAGCGCCGATTCCGTAGTCGGCGGCCAGCTTCAGGGTGTCTTTCTTGGTGCATGCCATGAACAGCGGCGGATGCGGACGCTGCACCGGACGCGGCAGCAGCGCGTGCGGCTCGATGTCGAGCAGGTCGCCGTGATACTCGAAGTCGCCTTCGGGTTCTTGCCACGCGGTGCCGATCATCCGCAGCGACTCCTCGACCTCGGCATAGGTGCGTGCCGGGTCCACCCCGCACATGGAGGTCTCGACCGGTGTCGCACCGCGCCCGGCGCCCAGATTCAGCCGGCCGCCGGAGAGCACGTCCAGCATCGCCGCACGCTCGGCCGCGCGCACCGGATGGTTGAAGTTGAAGGGCATGCACACCACGCCGTGGCCGATCCGGATGCGCTGTGTCTTGGCCGCCACCCAGGTCAGGAAGATCTCGGGGGCGCTCATATGCGCGTACCACTTGAGCCCGTGGTGCTCGACGGCCCAGACGGTGTCGAAGCCCATCTCGTCGGCCAGCACGGCTTGCTCCACACAGTCGCGCAGCACCCGCGCCTCGTGCTCGGCGGTCGGATCGGTCATCTGGGCTTCGAAGATCATCGAGAACTTCATCCGCGTGCTCCCTGTCGTCGCGAGTATGCCTAATCGAAATAATCCTTTCCGGACCCGCACTGGTCAGCCCGAAGTCCCGCTGGTCGGGACCGCGTCGTGTCGGCGCGGCCGAGCGGCCATAGCGTCGAATGCAACGACGGGGAAGAAGGACGGATGACACAGGAATTCGATTTCGACGTGGTGGTCGTCGGCTCGGGCGCGGCCGGTATGACCGCGGCATTGACCGCCGCCTATCGCGGGCTGTCGGTGACGCTGATCGAGAAGAGCCGCAGCTTCGGCGGATCCACCGCGCGCTCCGGTGGCGGTATCTGGATCCCGAACAATCCGGTGTTGCAGGCCGCGGGTGTGCCGGACAGTCCCGAACTGGCTCGGACATATCTGAAAGCCGTTGTGGGCGAACGCGTTCCGGAGGAAAAGCAGCGTGCCTTCCTCGATCACGGGCCGGAGATGATGCGCTACATCGGGGCGCGCAGCAAGTACTGGCAGTTCGTCTACGACCGCGGCTACTCCGACTACCACCCCGAATTCCCGGGCGGGCTGGCTCAGGGACGCAGCATCGAACCGGCTCCGATCGACGGCCGGCTGCTCGGTGGTGATCTGCACAAGATCAACCAGCCCACCATGTCGGGGCCGAAGGGAATCGCCTTCACCGTCAGCGACTTCCACGATCTGAACATGATCGCCCGTACCTGGGCGGGTAAGCGCACCGCGATGAAGGTGGGGGCGCAGGCCGTGGCGAACAAGCTGCGCGGCCGGCTGCCGCTGAGCCTGGGCAAGGCCCTGGCCGCGCGGCTGTGGCTGTCACTGCGCGACGCCGGGGTGCCGGTGTGGCTGAACACCCCGCTGACCGAGCTGGTCACCGAGGCCGGCGCGGTGGTCGGGGTGCGCGCCGAACACCAGGGCGTTCCGGTGCTGATCAAGGCGCGTCGCGGCGTGGTGCTGGCGGCGGGCGGTTTCGAACACAACCTGGAGATGCGCAAGCAGTACATCTCCGGGCCGCAGTCCACCGACTGGACGGTCGGCGCCACCGAGAACGTCGGCGAGGGCATCGTCGCGGGCCAGAAGGCGGGCGGCGCGGTCGATCTCATGGACGACGCGTGGTGGGGGCCCTCGGTGCGCAACCCCGAGGGGCCGCCGTTCTTCTGCCTGGCCGAACGCGCGCAACCCGGCGGCATCATGGTCAATCACGCCGGGCAACGGTTCGTCAACGAGTCGGCGCCGTATGTGAATGTCGTGCACACCATGTACGAGCAGCAGGCCGCAGGGGTGGACCACATCCCGGCGTACTTCATCATGGATCAGACCTTCCGGGACCGGTATCTGTTCCTGGGCAATTTCCCGAAGCGCCCGATTCCGCAGAAGTATCTCGACGCCGGAATCATCACCCAGGCCGATACGCTCGAGCAACTGGCGAACAAGATCGGCGTTCCCGCGACGACGTTGGCCGCCACGGTGCAGCGCTTCAACGGTTTCGCCCGCAGCGGGCGCGACGAAGATTACGGTCGCGGCGATTCCGCCTACGACCGGTATTACGGCGATCCCACCGTGCAGCCGAATCCCTGTCTGGCCCCGCTCGAGCGAGGGCCGTTCTACGCCGTGGAAATGGTGCCCGGTGACCTGGGCACCAAGGGCGGGCTGTGCACCGACGAATATGCCCGCGTGCTCGACGAACAGAACGCGCCGATCGCGGGTTTGTATGCCGCGGGCAACAATTCGGCGTCGGTCATGGGTAACGACTACGCGGGCGCGGGCGCGACGATCGGGCCCGCCATGGTCTTCGGGTACATCGCCGCCAACCATCTCGCCGACGCGCGGGAACCGCAGACCGCGGCCGCCGCATCGGCGTCGAAGCGGGCGACCAACGGCCGCAGGGCCGCCGCACGCACGGGACAGGAGTGACCATGGGCAGGATCGACGGTAAAACGGTCATCGTCACCGGCGGGGCACGGGGAATGGGCGCGGCGTTCGCGCAGCGGCTCGTTTCCGAAGGCGCCTCCGTCGTGATCACCGATGTGCTGGCGGAGGAGGGCAAGCAGACCGCCGCACGGCTGGGCGATGCGGCGCTGTTCCTCGCCCACGACGTGACCGACGAAGCCGCGTGGAACGACGTTGTCGCGCAGGCGGAAGCGGCGTTCGGGCCCGTCGCGGGCCTGGTCAACAATGCCGGCATCGTGCATGTGGATCCGATCGAAACCCTCGCCGAAGCCGACTACCGCAAGGTGATCGACGTCAATCAGGTCGGTGTCTTCCTGGGTATGAAGGCCGTTGTCGGATCGATGCGGCGGGCCGGTGGCGGGTCGATCGTGAACATCTCCTCGGTCGGCGGGATCATCGGCTTCTCCAACATCCTCGGTTACACCGCCTCCAAATGGGCGGTGCGCGGCATGACCAAAACCGCGGCACAAGAGTTCGGCCCTATGGGAATTCGCGTCAACTCGGTGCATCCGGGTGTGGTGATGACCGAAATGACCACCGATTCGGCGCGGTCGAATTCGATGTTCCACGATCAGCCGCTGGCGCGTCCCGGCACCCCCGAGGAATTGGCGAATCTCGTGCTGTTCCTCATTTCCGACGAGTCCGGTTACAGCACCGGTTCGGAATTCGTCGCCGACGGCGGATTCACCTCCCACTGACACAAAGGATTTCCGCGGTGAAGAATTTCGCAGGTAAGACCGCCGTGATCACCGGCGCCGGAGCCGGCATCGGCCGTGCGGTGGCATTGGAGCTGGCCGGCCACGGCGCTCGCCTGGCCCTGTCCGGCCGCAATATCGACAATGTCGCCGAGACCGCCGCACTGTGTGAGAAGAAGGGCGCACACGCTCGCGCCTACCGTCTCGACGTCACCGACCGGGCCGCGGTGTACGCCCACGCCGACCAGGTGGCCGGCGATTTCGGTGGGGTGAACATCGTGGTCAACAACGCGGGTGTGTCGCTGACCGCCAGCACCGAAGAGGTCAGCTGGGACGATTTCGAATGGATCGTCAACATCAACTTCTGGGGCGTGGCCTACGGGACGAAAGCCTTTCTTCCGCACGTGATCGCGTCCGGTGACGGCGCGATCGTCAATGTGTCGAGTATGTTCGGCCTGGCCGCGTGCCCGACCCAGGGTGCCTACAACGCGACGAAGTTCGCGATCCGGGGCTTCACCGACGCGTTGCGCCAGGAGATGAAGATCGCCGGGCACAACGTCGCGGTGAGCTGTGTCCATCCCGGCATGATTCGGACCGAGATCGCGTGGAAGGCGCGCGCGGGCGCCACCCGGGACCGCGATGCGCTGGCCGCCAACTTCGACCGGCTCGCCAAGACCAGTCCGGAGCAGGCCGCCAAGGCGATCGTCGACGGCATTCGCAAGGACAAGGCGAAGGTGCTGATCGGCAACGACGCCCGGATGATCGACCTGCTGCCGCGGATCTTCGGTTCCGGATATCAGAAGATCCTCACCGCGCAGATGCGCAACGAAGTCGGCAAGTAGCCCACTCGCGGCCGGGCCGGCGATCACCGGCCCGGCCGCGAACATCATTGCGCGCAACGTAATCGGCGCTTGTGCACCTTTCCCGCGGGAGTGCGAGGCAACCGGTCGAGGATCCGCACCGTGCGCGGAATCTTGTATCCGGCCAACCGGGTGCGACACCACGCGAGCAGATCGTCCGCGTCGAACGGCGCCGTCCCGGCGGGCACCACGAAGGCGGCGCCGACCTCTCCGAGGCGCTCGTCGGGTACGCCGACGACCGCGACCTCGGCGATCCCCGGAAAGCCGCGCAACGTCTGTTCGACCTCGGCCGGAGAGACGTTGAAACCGCCGACGATGAACATATCCTCGAGCCGATCGGTGACCCGCAGATAACCGTCGGAGTCGAGAGCGCCGACGTCACCGGTATGCAGCCAGCCCCGCGGATCGACCGCGGCGGCAGTGGCGTCCGCGTCGTCGAGATATCCGTCCATCACATTCGGGCCGCGCACCACGATCCGGCCCGGCGTACCGACCGGCACCTCGCGACCATCGGTACCCAGGATGCGAATTTCGCTGCCCGGCAGAGCTTTACCCACGGTGTGGGCGGTGCGCTCGATATCCGTGCCGGGCGGGCAGACCGCGACCACGCCGACGGATTCGGTGAGACCGTAGGCGGTGAACACCTGATCGGCGCCAAGGTCGGCGCGCATCCGGGCGATCAGCTCCGCCGGGATCGCCGTGCCGCCGGTGCCGGCCAGTCGCAGCTCCGGGTAGGACCGCTCCACGGCGAGCAGATCGGTGAACACCGTCGGCGGGCCGGCGAGTACGGTGATTCGCTCGGCTGTCATGAGATCCGCCGCGGATCGTGGATCGAACACCGCCACCGGAAACATGGTGGCCGCCCGCAACAGGCAGGCGACGATGCCCGCCTTGTATCCGAAGGTGTGCGAGAACGGATTGACCAGCAGGCAGCGATCACCGTGGCGCAAGGTGACCGCGCTCGCCCACCGATCCAGCACGGCCAGGGTTTGCCGATGGGTCGTCAGGACTCCCTTGGGCGTGCCGGTCGTGCCGGAGGTGAACAGAATGTCGGAGAGTGCTTCCGCAGATACCGCGTCGGTGCGGGACCGCGCGTCCGACAACGGGATTCGCTCGGCTCCGGCCAGGAACTCCGGCCAGCCGGTCGGTGCGCTGCCCGACCGGCGCCCGGCCGGGGACGACTGGGCACCGGTTCCGGCCCAGTCCTGACGCGACCCCGATGCTCCGGCGGATGCGAGCACATCGTCGGCTGTCTGTCGATCCGCCGCTGTGCGGCGGGAGTAGGCGATCTCGGTCGCGGCGCCGGTGCTGTCCGTCGTGCGCGTGTCGGACAGCAGGACCGTGAAATCCAGGTCCGGCAGAACGCCCTGATCCGTGAGCAGGCTCGGATAGTCGATTCCCAGAAATCCGCGCACCGTGAACAGCCCACGGCATCGGGTGCGGCGCAGAATGTCCGCCGCTTCCGGTCCGCGCAGCCGGGTGCCGATCGGGACCAGGGTGGCCCCCGCGCCGAGCAGGCCCAGTGCCGTCACGATCCAGCGCGCACGGTTGGGCGCCCAGATCGCGACGCGATCCCCGGCGGCCACGCCGCAGGCCATCGCCGCACGGGTCACCCGCGACGCCTCGGCATGGAGTTCGGCGTAGGTGAGGCGGGTTCGGCCCTCGACGATCGCGACGGTCGACCCGTTCCGGCGTGCCTGTTCGGATACCAGAGCCGGGATCGTCGTCCACGCTGTCGGAAATTCCGGCTCCGCCGTCATCTCTTCGCACACCATCGCTGTCCGGATATACCCTGTCGAACACACCTCGCCGGCCGCCGGTCGGGCGGTCCACGGCCCATGGTGCCGCAGGCAGGTGCCGCGCAGACCATTCGCACACCACGAGTCCCGGTCAGTGGTATCGCGCGCGCACCGGCGGGTCCGGCATCCGCTGAGCGGGACCATCGCTACTGGCCCGAGCCGGTCGGCGGCACTCTCGAAGGATGACCGGGGCGGCAGGGGGTTCGATGCCTCGATGGATGGACCGAAGGAGTGACATGACCGCGGGTGCGGAGCTGGCCCAACGATCCGAGACCGTCGTCGGACTGGACGGCAACTGCCCGTTGTCGCGGGACCGGATAGGCGGCAAGGCCTGGAGTATCAACCACATGAGCGGGCTCGGGCTGCCGGTGCCCCCGGCATTCGTGCTCACCACCGACGCGTGGCGTGATTTCACCGAGCGGGGCGCGATCGCCGACGACATCTGGCGGGCGGTCTGCGACGGCGTCGCCATGCTCGAACACGGCACCGGCCGCACCTTCGGCTCGATCCGCCGACCGCTACTGGTATCCGTGCGCTCGGGCGCGGCCGTGAGCATGCCCGGCATGATGGACACCGTTCTCAACCTCGGCATCAACGACGGCGTCGAACAGGCGCTCGCCGCGGCGACCGGCAGCGCCGGCTATGCCGCCGACACGCATCGGCGCTTCCGGGCGCAATATCGCGAGACGGTGCTGCAGACGCCCGAGGGTGTGGTGCCGGCGGACCCGTGGGAACAGCTGCGCGCGGCGATCACCGCGGTGTTCCGGTCGTGGGATTCGATGCGCGCCAAGGCGTATCGACGCAACCGCGGCGTGTCCGACGACCTCGGCACGGCGGTCACCGTGCAGGCGATGGTGTTCGGCAACCTCGACGACGCGTCCGGCACGGGCGTGCTGTTCAGCCGCAACCCGAACACCGGCGACGGGCCGGCCTACGGGGAATGGCTGGTCGGTGGGCAGGGCGAGGATGTGGTGTCCGGCCGCACCACGCCGCGGCCGCTGAGCGACCTCGCCGCCACCCAGCCACAGGTGCACGACCGGCTGATCGCCGCCGCGGACCTGCTCGAACGCGACGGGCGCGATATCCAGGACATCGAATTCACCGTGGAATCGGGCACGCTGTGGATGCTGCAGTCGCGTCCGGCGAAGCGTTCGGCGCGGGCGGCGGTGCGGGCCGCGGTCGCGATGGCGGAGGAAGGGCTGATCACCCCGGAGGAGGCACTGCAGCGGGTCGGGGCCGACCAGATTCGCGTCGTCCTGCAGCCCGCGACCGCGGCGGCCGATGTGGGCGAAGCGCTGGCTCGCGGCGAATCGGCCTGTCCCGGTTTGGCTTTCGGTGTCGCGGTCACCGATCCCGACGAGGCCGAGGCGCGTGCGGCGGCGGGGGAGAACGTCGTCCTCGTCCGGCCGACGACCAGTCCCGATGATCTGCCCGGCATGATCGCGGCCCGTGCGGTGGTCACCGAACTGGGTGGTACCACCTCGCATGCGGCACTGGTGAGCCGGGAACTCGGGCGGCCGTGTGTCGTCGGATGCGGCCCGGGTGTCGTGGACGCGCTCGCGGGGCGCACTGTCACCGTCGACGGCGGCGCCGGCGTGGTGTGGGCGGGCGAGGTCGCCGGTGGAGATGTGGACGGCGCGGTCCTCCACGATGTGCGCAGGCTCGCTGAATGGGCGAATGTGGCACCCGAGGAACTCGCGGGGACGCTCGCCCGTGACGCGGAAGTCGTTGTGGCAGAAGCTGTTGTCCGAACCGTGAGTGAACTGGAACTGCTGCGGCTGATCGGGGTGAAGGGCCGGGTGCGTGGTGGCGCGGTGGCCGCGAGCCTGGGCGGCGACGCGGACGAGGTGAGCGCGCGCTGCTCGGATCTGGTGGCCGGCGGTTTGTGCGCCGACACGCCCGCAGGTGTGCGGTTGACACCCGATGGGCGAAATCGCCTGGCCGAGTTGCTGACCGCCGAACGCGGCGGGGTCGACACCGCCGCCATGACCGCCGCCTACGAGGACTTCTGCGTGCTCAACGCCGAGCTGAAGCAGATCGTGACCGCATGGCAGATGAAGGACGCGGCCACCCCCAACGACCACGGCGACGCCGAATACGATGCGGCGGTGCTGGACCGGCTCACCGACCTGCACACCCGGGTGCGGCCGCTGGCCGAGCGGCTGGGATCGATCGCGCCGCGGCTGGCCCGGTACCGCGAGCGGCTGGAGACGGCCGTCGAGCGGATCGCCGACGGTGACCACGCCTGGGTGGCGCGGCCGATCATGGACAGCTATCACACCGTGTGGTTCGAACTGCACGAAGATCTGATCGGGTTGTGCGGACTCAGCCGTGCCGACGAAGCGGCGGCCGGCCGTGCCGAGTAATCCGATCGCCCGGGAATTCGGCGCGACCCGGCGCTGGGTCGACTTCGAGGAAATCGACAACGTCCGCGATCTCGGCGGGCTGCCGGTCGGCGGCGGTACGACGCGATTCGGCGTGGCGCTGCGGTCGAGCACCCTGCAGCAGGCGACCGAGGCGGATGTGGCGTTGCTCCTGGTCTCGGTCGGGATGCGCACCCTGATCGACCTGCGGCTACCCGACGAGGTGGAGCGGGAAGGCTACGGCCTCCTGGCCACCGCGCCGATCGCGAAGGTGAACCTGCCGGTCCGCAAATCGGCGCAATCCTCGCTCGCCGCACGGGATCTGGTGCCGGACAAGACCCGCGTGGATCTGGCGCAGCTGTACGGACAGCTGCTCGCCGGCAGTCCGGAGGAGATCGTCGCCGCGGCGCGGCTGGTCGCCGATGCCGACCGGCAGGCGGTCGTATTCCATTGCGCGGCAGGTAAGGACCGCACCGGAGTATTGGCGGCGGTACTGCTCGATGCGGTCGGGGTGGCGCCGGAGGTGATCGCCGCGGACTACGCCCTCACCAACGAACGGATGACGCGGGTCCGCAACCGGCTCGACGCGCTGAACTCCTATGCCGGGCTGCCGCCGACGAGCACCGGGATCCTGGCTGTCGAAGCGGCCGTGATGCTGCGGTTCCTCGACGACCTGCGCCGCGACCACGGGGGTGCCGCCCGCTGGCTGCGCGAGCACGGGCTGACGGCCGAGGAGCTGACGATGTTGCGAGCCGCTCTGGTCACCGGGTGGTGAAGGCCCTCACCGCGAATAGTCGCGGAAGGTCATCACGAAGGCGGGTGCGGCAATCATGATGAGCAGGATGTAGGCCAGGACCTGCAGGCCGACATACGGCAGCTCGTGCACCCAGATACCCAGGAACAGAACGCCCAACAGCAGCACCACGCCGTAGAGCGGTGTTCGTTGCGGGTGGTCGCCCATACCCATGACTCCACGATACTCAGCCGGGCCGCCGTCCGACAGCGCTCGATGAGCCGCCGGCTCGAACCCTGCTGTGACCGGCGATCCATGGGAGAATCCGGAATCGACGATGGCCGACGCCGGGAGGAACCCATGCCCACCCAACCGTTGACCCAGCAGAACTTCGAGCAGGTGATCGCGAGCCATGCGATCGTGCTCGTCGACTTCTGGGCCTCCTGGTGCGGCTGGTGTACCCGCTTCGCCCCGATCTTCGCCGAATCCGCGGCCGCGCACCCGGAGATCGTGCACGCCACCGTCGACACCGAGGCGGAGCAGGCCCTCACCGCCGCGGCCCAGATCAGCAGCCTGCCGACCCTCGTCGCCTTCCGCGAGGGCCTGCTCGTCTACTCCGATCCGGGCTTCCGGACCGCCGCCCAACTGGAAGAGGTCATCCAGCAGATCCGCTGGCTCGACATGGACGAGATGCGCCGGCAACTCGGCGCCCGGACCCCGGCCGTCCCCGCACCCACCCCGCCGATGGCCCGCGCCGGCGCCGCCACCGGTCGCCCGCACTACGGCTGGCCGGGTCTGAACCCAGGCTAACCCTCCGCTGACCTGCGTTGACCGTCCATGTCGATGCGCCGCACCCGTGTGGCCCGGTATCGAAAGCTGTCCTGCTGTGCGGACTCGTAGTCGAATTCCACGCGATCGCCCGCGGCCAGCTCTCGAAAGCCCTCGCCCTCGATCGCGCTGAAGTGCACCCAGGCGTCGCAGCCGTCCGGGAGTTCCGCCGCGGCGATCGCGCCCCAGCCCTTCTCCGGACGGAAGAATTTCACGGTTCCGATCGCCATCGGTCCATGATGTCAGTCGCGACGGCGGTCATGACTACCTTCTTTCCTTGGAGGACAGGCCTTTTCGGGCAGGACGTAGCGCCGGGCCGGGCGGGGCCCGGTCCGGTCGTCGCAGGGGAGTCAGGCGGAGGTGCGGAACCGCCGGCGGTACGCGCCGGGGTTGGTGCCCAGCCGTCGCAGGAACGCCCGGTGCAGGGTCTCCACCGAACCCAGTCCGGCGGACCGGGCTACGCGCGATAGCGGGAAGTCGCTGGTTTCCAGCAACCGCCGGGCCGACTCTACGCGCGCGGCTTCGACGTAGGCGGCCACGGTGAGCCCCATCTCCTGCCGGAATACCCGCGCGAAATGCCGCTCGCTCAGGCACATTCGGCTCGCCAGTGCGGCGGCGGACAGATCGGCGTCGAGATTTTCCGCGATGTAGGTACGCAGTTGTTCGATATCGCGGCGGGCCGGCGCCGGACGGCTCAGCGGCACGCTGAACTGACTCTGGCCGCCCTGCCGGCGCAGGTAGACGACGAGTTGGCGGGCCACCGACAACGCCAGGTCCTCGCCGTGGTCGTCGGCGACCAGCGCCATGGCGAGATCCAGGCAGGCACTGATTCCGGCGCCGGTCCACACCCGGCCCGAGTGCACGAAGATCGGATCCGGATCCACCACGACCGCCGGATGGTCCGCGGCCAGCTGTCCGGCCGTCGACCAATGGGTGGTGGCCGTCTTCCCGTCCAGCAGTCCGGCGGCCGCCAGCAGATGCGCACCCACACAGACCGAGGCGATCCGGCCGGTGCGCGGCGCGACCTCGCGCAGCCAGCGAACCACCTCGTCGTCGACGCGGGCGATCGGGCCGGACGGCGCCGGATCCACCGCGCCCGGCACGATGAGAGTGTCCACGCCCGAGTCGATGTCGTCGAAGGCCAGATCGGTGACCAGCCGGATGCCGGCCGAGGTGCGCACCACACCTACCTCCGGCCCGGCCAGTAACACCTCGTAGTCGGCGCTACCGCCGCTCTCCCGATTGGCTAGTGCGAACACCTCCGCCGGTCCGGTGACGTCGAGCAGATCCACGTCCGGAAAGGCCGCGATAACCACACGATGCTTCGATGACATGCCTCCCATCCTCTGGGTTGCCCCGTGGCGATCGCAACGACGGATCACTGTCGGATCCGGTCATGTGCGCGGACGGAACGCCCACCCCGCTGCCGCGGCCAGCAATCCCATCGCCGCCATATAGAGCCAGCCGGCGCGGAAATCGGCGAGGTCGTAGCCCGCGGTGCGGGTGAGGATCGCGGTCAGCACGGCGACGCCGAGTGCCGACGCGGTCTGGCGCGCCATCATCAACGTGCCCGACCCCAGGGACAGTTGATCCGGCGGCAGCAACGACGAGGCGCCGAACAGCGGCGGTTGCAACAGGGCCGTACTGACGCCCGCGAGCACGGCTCCCGGCAGGAAGACCAGCGGATACGAAGCGCCGCAACCGCTCAGAGCGATCCACCACCCCGCGCCCGCCGCGATGGCGAGCCCACCCAGCGCGGCGGAGGCACGGGCGCCGATGCGAGCGACGAGGCGGCCGGACAGTGGTGACACCAGCAGGCAGCTGATCGGAATCGGTGCGATCCCCAGGCTGGCTCCCAGTTCGGAGTAGTGCCACTGAGCGTTGAGATACAGGGTGCCCGAGAGCAAGAGGGCCGCGAAGGCCAGGTAGTAGCAGAACACGCCGAGGGTGGCGATGCGAAACATGCTGTGCCGCAACACAGCAGGGCTCACCACCGGATCGGGATGGTGTCGCACGTGGTAGGTGAAGACCGCCGCGAGTGCGACCGCTCCGGCCAGTGTCGCGACCGTGGCCGCCGACCCGTAGCCCCACGCCGCCGCCTGGACGAAGACGGTGGTCAGTGCCGCGGTGGCGCCGAGAATCAGTGCGGCGCCGAGCAGGTCGAGCCGGCGCCGCACCCGCGCCCGGATGTCGGGCAGTACCCGCCATCCGACAGCGAGCGCCGCCATCGTGATCGGCACGTTCAGCCAGAAGATCCACCGCCACCCCCATTCGAGCAGCAGACCGCCGATCACCGGGCCGCTACTGGCGCCCGCCGCGGCGATCGCGGTCCAGATCCCCATCACCGTCGGATGTTCACGAACGTCGAAGGAGGGCAACACGAGTCCGAGGCCGGTCGGAACCAGCAGCGCCGCCGCCGCGGCCTGCACGACCCGCGCGGCGATCAACACCACCAGTGTCGGCGCGACCGCGCAGCCGATCGAGGCCACGCCGAAAAGTGTCATCCCGATGAGGAATCCACGTCGGCGGCCGGTGTCGTCGGCCAGACGGCCCGCGGGGACCAGCAGTGCGGCCATCACGATCGTGTAGGCGTTGAGCACCCACGACACGGTGTTCGGAGAGGCGCCGGCGAAGGAGGTCTGCAGGGTCGGGAAGGCGACGGTGACTGCGAAGAGGTCGAGAATCGCGAGAAATTGCGCGACGCTCGCCACCGCAAGAATCCGCCACCGCCGCGGCGATCGGGTGATCGGCGTATCCGCGCGAACATTGGCCGTAATTGTCATGTATGCAACTATTCAGTCGAAGAACCATCGGATCGAGTGGCAGATTCGCCAACATGCGCTAGATTTCCGACATGACTGCCGAGGTGATGCGCGAATCCGGGCACGCCGGAACAGTGGCGGTCGCGGTGGCGCCGGGTCAGCCGGTGTTCGAGGTCGCGATCCCGTACCAGGTGTTCTTCGAACCGCCGCCCGGGGTCGACGCCGAGCAGTGGTATCGACTGCGCATGTGCGGCCCCCGCGGCACCCGGCATGCGACGCTGCGCGATCCGTTCGTCACGCTGACCGATTACGACTACGACGATCTGATCGCGGCCGACACCGTGGTCGTCCCTGCCACCCCGAACGTGTGCGCGGAGCCACCCGCCGAATTGGTGGCGGCCGTGCGCGCGGCCTACGAGGCGGGAGCGCGCATCGCCGCATTGTGTTCGGGCGCTTTCGTTCTCGCGGCGGCCGGTCTGCTCGACGGGCGTCGCATGACCACACACTGGAAGCATGTCCCGGCCCTGCTGGAACGGTATCCGCACCTCGATGTCGACGCGAGCGTGCTCTACATCGACGACGGGCAGATTCTCACCAGCGCGGGAACCATGGCCGGGATGGATCTGTGTATCCACCTGATCCGCAAGGACCTCGGCTCCCGCGTCGCCAATGCCGCCGCGCGCGGACTGGTGGTGCCGCCGCACCGCGCGGGCGGGCAGGCGCAGTATCTGCGGAATCCGGTGCCGGTCGACGCGGCCGATCCGGGCGTGGCCGCGACCCTGCAGTGGGCGCTCACCCGGCTCGACACCGTACTGACCGTCGGTGACCTGGCCCGGCACAGCGGACTCAGCGAGCGCACCCTGGCCCGGCGATTTCATGCCGAACTGGGCACGACCCCGCTGCGCTGGCTGCTCACCCAGCGCATCATCCGAGCGCGAGAATTGCTGGAAACCACCGACCTCGCCGTCGACGTGGTGGCCGAGCGCTGTGGCCTGGGCAGTGCCGCGAATCTGCGCGCCCACTTCGGGCGTGAGGTGGGTGTGTCACCGAGCGAATACCGTCGGTCGCACCGGAGCAATCGGCACGAGGTGGTCGTGGCGGCGCAACAGGCGTAGACCGGTGCGCCGGCGGCGCAGGGGTCCGATGATCGTGACTAACCCTGCGCCGCGGCAATTCCCGCGCGGCGGCCGAAGAACGTCCCGTCACCGAGCGACGTCCCGCTGATATATCCCTGCCCGTGCAGATTGACCGCCGCGCGGCCGGCGGCGAACAGTCCGGGCATGACGGCGCCATCGATATCCAGGACCCGGCCGTGCCTGTCGGTGTGCAAACCGCCGAGCGTGAACACCGAGGCGCCGGTGCCGCGGCGGTCGCCGGCTTCGGCGGGCGGGCGAATGCCGGCGCGCACATCGATGGCCGCCAGCGGGGCGCGCAGCGGACGTAACCACCGCGCCGCCTTGTGCTGGTCGGGATCCGTTCCGGCGGCGGCGAATTCGTTGTAGCGGCACAGTGTGGCCGCCAATGCGCCTGGCGGCAGATCCATCGCGGCGCCGAGTTCGTCGGCGGTTTCGGCCAGATGGGTCGGCTGCACACCCCAGCGTTGTTCTTCCGGCACGGCCTCGAATGCTTCCTCGTCGACCACCACCCACACCCGCATACCCTGCGTGAACAGCGCCGCCTGGCCGATGCGGCCCGGATAGGTGTCCTCGTTGACGAAGCGCTGTCCCTTGTCGTTCACCACGATTCCGCGCGCTGCCAGTCCGGGAATCAGGGAAATCCCCACCTGCCCCGTCGACATGTGCCGCACCGCCGCACCCGCGGCCTGCGCCATGCGGATGCCGCTGCCGTCGTCGGTACCGGCGCTGACCTTGGTATGGCCGAGCAGCAGCGGGGCGTGCGCGGCGAGCATCTCGTCGTTGTCGACGAATCCGCCGGTGGTGAGGACACATCCGCGCCGGACTCGAATCGTCAGTTCGCGGCCGTACTGCCGGGCGACCACGCCGGTGACCGTGCCGTCGCCGGCGAGAATCAGCGCGGTGGCGGCGGTGTCGAAAAGGGATGTCACACCGGCCGATTCGGTCGCCGCGCTGAGGCATTGCATCAGCAGGCGACCGCCGAAGTCGTTGGCGGTGGGCCGATGCCCGCGCGGGGCGGGACGGGCGATCTCGGTGAAGGGCCAGCTGTTCTCGCCGAGCCACATCAGGCCGTCGTCGGTGGGCGGCACCCACGCCGGGGCATCCCAGAGCGACGGTGCGAACGGCACGCCGCGGTCGACCAGCCAGTGGAAATGCTCGACACTGTGCTCGCAGTAGTCGGCGATCTTCGCGGTGTCGGCGCCGGGGCCGAGGGCGGCGGTCAGGTAGGCGGCCATATCGGCCGGGGTGTCGTCGAAGCCGCAGGCGATTTGGATCGGGGTGCCCCCGCCGAGGTAGATCTCACCGCCCGACATCGCCGACGAGCCGCCCGGACCGCCCGCGCGATCGAGCACCAGGACCCGCGCTCCCGTGCGCGCGGCTTCGAATGCCGCTGCGGCACCGGCGCATCCGTATCCGACGACCAGCACGTCGGTGTCCAGGTCGTAGCGGGTGATCTCGGTCGACGATCGTGGCGTCACCGCGTGAACCGGCATGGTCTGCCTCTCCTCGGCGGCACGCCGCGCTCGACGGTGAGCGCGGCGTGCCGGTGGTCGGGTGCGGGTGGGCTCAGCGGCCCGGCTTGTCCAGCAACTTGGCCTTCAGGGCGTCGACCGTCGCCGAGTCCACGCCCAAGCCGTCGGACAGGAACCGATCGAAGGAGCCGTAGGACTGCTGGACCTGGTCGAAGGAGGCGTCCAGATAATCGGCCTGGACACCCAGAATCGGTTCGAACAGCGACGGATCGGTGACCAGACCCCGCTGCACCAGCGCATCCATCTGTGCCTTGTTGCTCGCGGCCAGATAGTCGTTGGACGCCAGGTAGTCCTTGTAGATCTGGCCCTTGGGCACATCCAGCGCCGACATCAGGATCGCGGTCATCCAGCCGGTGCGGTCCTTACCGGAGGTGCAATGGTAGAGCACCGCATTCGGGGAGTTCGCGATCTCCTTCAGCGCCGAAGCGAACTGCGCCCGGGCCGAACCGTCGGTGACCAGCCAGCGGTAGTAGTCGCGCATGATCTGCGCGGCCTTCCCGTCGCCGAGCTTGTCCTGCTGCACCTGCGGTCCGCCGGCGATGATGCTCGACACCATGAGATAGAAATCGTTGTTCGGATCCCAGACCGACTGCGCGCTGTAGGGGATCGACGACGGCAGCTGATCCGGGGCGGCCTTCATCTCGTTCGGGCTGCGGAAGTCGATGGCCTTGCCGATCTGCAGCGAGGCCAGCTTCTGCTGATCCGCCGGAGTCAGCCGGTTGAGCGCGTCGGAGCGGTAGACCAGGCCGAACCGAATCTTCCCGCCTCCGTGCTGCGTCGGATAGCCACCGATATCGCGGGCGTTGGGTGCGGAAATGCCCAGGGACTGTTGCTGATCCGAGGTGGCCGGCGCGGTGTGGACCAGTGGCGGCGCGGCGAACGCCGGGGTGGTCGCGGCGGGGAGGACGGCGATGAGCGCGGCGGCCAAACCGGCCACCGACCCCCGCAGGACATGCGAAATCGGCACGGGTGGTGTTCCTTTCCTCGAGGTCCGCCGGATCGACGACGGACCACGTCCTGAGCCGCGGGATTCGTTCGCGCGGCGTCGTTTCGGCGAGCCTCAGGCGTCGGCGTCGGCCAGTAGCGTCACGGTTCCGGCGGCGCCGTCGACCCGAACCCGCTGACCGTCGGACAGACCCGTGCTGGCGGTCTTGGTGTCCACCACGCACGGAATGCCGAACTCGCGGGCCACGATGGCCGCATGCGAGGCCGAGCCGCCGATATCGGTGACCACCGCGGCGGCGTAGGCGAACATCGCGGTATGGCCGGTATCGGTGACAGAGGCGACCAGGATGTCGCCGGGCTCGATGTCGTCGTCGGAGCTCAGCACCAGTTTCACCGTGCCCTCCACGACACCGGCGCTCACTCCGGTGCCGGTGAGGCTCTCGCCGACGGCGAGCGCACCCGAGACCGGCTGCGGTTCCCAGCGGCCGACCACCAGATCCGGCATCCGCACCGCCTGCAGCCGCACCCGCTCTTCGCGTCGGCGTGCCACGCGATCCTTCAGATTCGCCGGGGCCCAAAGCAATTCGTCGAGCGTGAGGAACCAGGCGTCGTCGACATTGTTGAGTTCGTGCCGGTCGACCAGGCGCGCAGCCAGCTCACGGGCCGCCATGCGCAGGCAGTTCGTATACCGCACCACCGCATCGCGGACACGTTCCCGCGAGACCGTGGCGCCGACGGCCATCCGCGCGGTGCGGGCGGTCGGCTCGGCGACCGCGTCGCGCTTCGGCGCCGGGAGTTGCGCGGCCCGGGCCGCGGCGGTGACCAGCAACTCGGGGCGGTCGCCGAAGGTCGGGTTGAGGAATTCGCATTCGCCCGGCCCGCGATGGCCGACTACCGCCAGCTCGGCGTCCAAGGCCTGCGCGAAGCGCGGCGAGCGGCTGCGGGCCAGGGCGACGTCGCCCGCCCGGGCGGCCTCGTGCACGGCGGGTTCCGCGCGGCAGACCGCGGCCAGCCGTTCCACCGCCAGCATCGGTCGCGCCGATTCGAGGCGGTTCACGTCGATCGGAACGTCCGGATCGTCTTTGCCGCGTGCGTGCATGGCGGTCGCGGCGCCGACCAGCATGACGCCGATGGAGGCCGCCGCCCACGACTGGTTGAGCCGATCCCGCCACAGCAGTGCCCGCGCATGCAGCTGCGCGTCGGTCAGCTTCTCGATGTCGTTGCGGGACAGTGCCTCCCGGTGTGAGGCGGCGTTGATCGTTTCGGTGGTGGTACCGAAGCGCAGTGCCGTCGCCAGCACCCGGCCGGTGGCCTTGGCCGTCCCCCAGCTGCTGCCCAGTCCGGTCGGCATCGGCGGACGGCCCTGGGGCTGCAACGGGACCTCGGGCGGGATCGCGCCGTACACGTCGCGGCGGATGCTGTCCTCGTCCCAGCCCGGCATATTGTCCGCGGCGAGGACGCCGATCGAGGCGTTGATGAAGATGTGGTGGCCGAGCACCGAGGTGACGCGGCTGGTCCAATGCTCGAGGGCGATGCCCTCGAGGGCGATCATGTGACCCATCGCGGCATTGGCGAGCCGGATGGCCCCCGCCTGCAGGTCGATGGTGAGTGGGCTCATCGGGCCGGGCAGCGCCTCGGAGGTGTTGGTGGCGGTGTGCACGGGAATACGCGGGTCGACGCGATCGTCGAATTCGCCCTCCAGCCCCTGCGGCGCGGCCACCTCCAGCGGATGCCCGTCGGAAGTTTTCGCGCGGGCGGGAATCACATAGTCGGTCAGCGGGATCGCGCCGCGGCGGGCACGGAAGCCGGTGCCGTGCGCGCGGCGGCCGACCAGGCCACGCGCCATGTCCTCGACCACTTCGGTGCCGGTCCAGCCGTAACAGAAGTCCCAATCATGCTGTGCCGCAGCGGGGTCGAGATCCCGCAGGCGAACTCCGCCGGTGCCCGGGACGCGAGGCGGAATCCGCAGACCGGCTTCCCGCAGCATCGTCCGCGCCTGTGAACCGGAAACAAGCTCGGGCGCAACGAGGTCCACCGCGCCGATGCGATCGGAAATCGCAGCCAGTACGAGGAAGCGTTCCACGTCGTCGGTGTGCACCAGCGGAATCCGCTGAGAGCCGCTCGCGTTCAGCAGTGTCCGGACCACCGCGCGGCTTCCCTCGGTGGTGCGCCGACCGGCCACCAAGGCGGGACGAACCAGCAGCGCCCGCGCGCCGGTGGCCGCAATGGCTGTGCGCGCCAGGCTCTCCCGCCCGGGCGAGGCGAGCACAACCAGCCGGGCACCCGCCTCCCGCGCCGCGGCGGCAACCGCCGCGACCGGTCCGTCCGAAACGTCCAGCACCACGTCGCAGCCGTCCACGATGCCGCGGTAGGCGCCGGCTCTGCCGGGATCGGCGATATGCACCTCGATCCGCGGATCCACATACCGGTGCCGAACCCGGTCCGCTCCGGCGACGTCGTGCCCGGCGGCCGCCAGCATGCGCGCCACCGCGCGACCGGTGGGTGTGGTGACTCCGGTGATCAGGACCCGCATCGACTCTTCCTCCTCGCGTGCGCCACCCACGAACGTGACGCCGTTCACACACCATGACGAGTGGATTGCAGGGTGCCCGCGCGAAGTCCCGGTCAGCGGGCGCGGCGTTTCGCTGAGTGGAGTTGGGTTTCGGCTTTCGCTTCGCTCCGGCGGGGTCTCGGCTCCTGCATTCCGATGATCGGGACTTCTCAGGCCCGCCACTCCAGCCCGCCCCTACCGTCGAGGCATCGACCCAGTGCGTGACAGCGCAGAGGCAGGGAGGAACACCGGCAATGGCGAACAAGGTGCTCGATCGGGTGCGGGACCTGCTCCCGGCGATCGGGGAACGGGCGGTGACGGCCGAGCAGGAGCGGCGGGTGCCTGCCGAGACGATCCGCGAGCTGACCGAGGCGGGCGTGTTCCGGATGTTGCAGCCGAGCCGCTTCGGCGGTGCGGAGGAGTCGCCGGTCGCCTTCTACGAGGTGATTCGCGCGATCGCGACCGTCTGCCCGTCGAGCGCGTGGGTGGCCTCGGTGCTGGGTGCGCATCCCTGGCAGCTGGCGTTGTTCGACCCGCGCGCCCAGCAGGATGTGTGGGGTGCGGATCCCGACACGCTGGTCTCCTCGTCGTATGCGCCCACCGGCAAGCTGACTCCGGTCGACGGCGGCTTCGAGATGAGTGGCCGGTGGAGTTTCTCCTCCGGTTGCGATCACGCCGACTGGGCGTTCCTGGGCGCGGTGGTGCCGAACGATCAGGGCGGAGCCGATTACCTGACGGTGCTGGTGCCGCGCACCGACTACCGCATCGAGGACGTCTGGCATGTATCGGGCCTGTCGGGCACCGGAAGTAACGACATCATCGTCGAGAAGGCCTTCATCCCGGCGTATCGCGCGTACAGCGCCGCCGATCAGTCCGCGCTCGTCGGCCCCGGGCAGGAGGTGAACACCGCTGCGCTGTACCGGATTTCGTTCGCCAGCGTGTTCTCCAACACCATCACCGCGCCGATCATCGGCGCCGCGCAGGGCGCCTACGAGTCGCATCTGCGGCGTCAGCGCGAGCGGGTCCGGCTGTCCTACGGCGGGCAGAAGGTGGCCGAGGATCCGTTCGCCCAGGTGCGGATCGCACGTGCCGCTTCGGAGATCGACGCGGCCATCCTGCAGCAGGAACGCAATATCACCGAGCAGCTACGCTATGCCGAAGCGGGCGAGGAGATTCCGTACGAGCTGCGGTTGCGCACCCGGCGCGATCAGGTGCGCGGCACCGAACGCGCGATCTACGCGATCGATCTGCTGTTCGAGAACTCCGGCGGCCACTCGATCCGCAAACCCAATGTGATCGAACGCAACTGGCGCGACGCCCACGCCGGCAACGCGCACGTGATCAACGATGTCGAGCGAGCGCTGGCGATGTACGGTCAGGGTGAGATGGGTGTCGAGGTCACGGAGCGGATGGTCTGATGGGTTTCACTGCCGAGGACACCACCCGCTGGGTCACCGTCGACGGCGTGAAACTGCGGTATCACGAGGCGGGTTCCGGTGCGCCGCTGGTGCTGTTGCACGGTTCCGGCGCCGGTGTCTCGGGCTGGGCCAACTTCGGCGCCGATCTCGAGGCGCTGGCTCCGCACTTCCGCTGCCTGGTGCTGGATCAGCCGGGATTCGGCGCCAGTGAACGGCCCGAAACCTACGACCGCAACTATCTGCGGATCGCCGTCGACGCGGTCCTGGGCCTGCTGGACGAACTCGGCATCGACACCGCGCACCTGCTCGGCAATTCGATGGGCCGTTCGGACGCGCCGTGATCGATTTCCTGCGGAACGGATTGTGAACGCGCGCTGATCCTTTCGCGCTGACGCTGCGGTGGCCGCCGCACCCCACGAGGGTGCGGCGGCCACGGTCGTCTCCGGGCCGCGCCGGCCGCACGTCGTGCGCCGGGGCTACAACCCGTGATCGCGCGCCCACCCCGCGATCTGGGTCCGTGAGGTGAAGCCGAGTTTGGTCAGGATGTGCTCGACATGGGTCTCGGCCGTGCGCACCGAGATCACCAGATCGGCCGCGATGCGTTTGTTGCTGTGCCCGGCGGCGACGAGCCGGGCCACATCCTTCTCCCTGCGGGTGAGCAGCGACAGTGCCGCGGTGTCGACGGGCGTGGGGCGCGCGGGCGGGGCCGGTGGTTCCTCGGCGGCGGGCCCGCGGCCCAGGGCGAAATCGATCGCCGCCGGTAGTGTCATCGCGGCCCCCGCGTCATAGGCGGCGCGGAAACCGCTGTCGCCCAGCGCGTTCCGCACCTCGTCGCGCACCTTTTCACCCACCGCGCTGGTGATCGTATGGGCCAGGCGCACCGTACTGCGCTGCAGCGTCTCGGCCGCGCCCATCAGCCGCGCCGACCGTTCCATATCGCCACGGGCGGCGGCCGACCATGCCATGCCGTCGAAACCCGAAGCCAGCCATACGCATCGGTCGAACAGCGCGAATTCCTCGATCGCGCGTCCGAGGTAGTCGTCGGCGGCGTCCTGATCGCCGAGCCGCCACTGATCGATGCCGAGCGTCCACAACGCCAGCCCACCCAGCATATGCGGGCCGTAGCGCTGGGTGAGCACCTGGAATTCGTGGGCCATCTCGGTCGATCGGGGCTCCTCCAGCAGGGTCGCGCACATGAAACCGAAAGCGAGACTGTCCATTTCGGTGGCGTGATGCTCGGTGGCGCGGGCCAGCCGGATCGCCTCCTCGGAGCGGCGCAGCGCACCCGCGGTATCGGCGTCGGTGAAATCGATCAGTGCCGCGTCCAGTTCCGCCTCGGCGAGGATGTCGGAGGCGCCCAGATCGGTGGCGACGGTGACGCATTCGCTCGCCAGCCGCGCCGCCGACTCCCGATCCGACAGCAGTGCCGCCAACGAGGCCGCCGACGACAGTGCGCGCGCTCGTTCCCAGCTCGGTTCCGGATTCCGGGCCAGGGCGTCGGTCAGCCACCGATACCCCTCGGAGAGGAACCGGTAGTGCTCCCAGAACGGGCGCAGCACGGTCGCGGTCTCCATCGCCAGCTGCGGTGCGTCGAGCATCGAGAATTGCAGGGCCGAGCGCAGATTGGCGTGTTCGCGCGCCAATTCGCGGAACCACGCCAGATCGTCGGAACTCCAGTACGCGGTCTGCCCGCGCAGGGCCAGCCCGCGGTAGTGGTCGCGGTGGCGGGCCCGCACCCGGCGCTCGTCACCGTGCGCGACGAGGCGGTCCTGGCCGAACTGCCGGATCGGTTCCAGCATCGAATAGCGCGGCGCGGCAGCGTCGTAGCGCAATCGCAGCACCGACTTGTCGACCAGACCGGTCAGCGCGTCGAGCAGTCCCTGTGGCCCCGGTGGTAGCTGACATACGGCCTCGGCGGCCTCGATGTCGAAACCGCCGGCGAAGACCGACAACTGTTGCCACAGCTGCTGTTCCGCGGGTGTGCACAGTTCGTAGCTCCAGCGGATCGCACCCTCGATGGTCTGCTGACGCTGCGGTGCGGTGCGTGGTCCGGCGCTGAGCAGGTCCATGGTGTCGTCGAGCCGGTCGCGAATCTGCTCGGGCGTGAATACCCGGAACCGCAATGCCGCCAGTTCCAGCGCCAGCGGGATGCCGTCGAGGCGCTGGCAGATCGCGGCGAGGGTGTCGCGGTTGGCGGGGGTGAAGGTGAAATCCGGATTCGCGGCGGTCGCCCGCTCCACCAGCAGCCGCATCGCATCGCTGTCGACGTCGGCGACCGACAGCGGCGGAATCGGCATCACCTGCTCACCGGGTATGCCCAGCACCTCGCGGCTGGTGGCCAGCACCCGCACCTCGGGGGTGGCGGCGACGAGATGGGAGACCAGGGTCGCGCACGCGTCGATGAGATGTTCGCAGTTGTCCAGGATCAGCAGGAGTCGTTTGCTGGCGAGGAATTCGGTGAGCCGGTCCAGCGGCGCCGTGGTGTCGTCGCGCAGATCCAACGCCTCGGCGACGCTGAGGGTGACCAGATCGGGATCGTGCACATCGGCCAGTTCGACCAGCCACACCCCGTCCGGGAAGGCGCGCGCCATCGCCGCGCCGACCTGTCGCGACAGCCGCGTCTTGCCCACGCCGCCCGGGCCGAGCAGAGTCAGCACCCGGGTCGCGGGCAGCAGCCGTTTCGCGGTGGCCAGTTCGTCGCGGCGGCCGACGAAACTGGTGACCTCGGCGGGAAGATTCCCGGTGACACGCCGCGCCATGATCGCCAACCCTATCGTGATCGAAACGCGTGCGGACCACATCGGCGATGTCGGTCCCACGTGCCCGCGGACGGCGGAAACGGGAATAGGCTGAGACGGCGAACCGATATTCGACCCGCGGTCCGTCGGGGCCGCGGACCCACAGACCCCTCGTCCCCAGGAGGCCCGCAGTGCGGATCGGCATCATGCTCAGCGAACAGACCGGACCGGATGCGCTCGTGCGCCTGACCGACGAACTGCAGCAGGTGGCCGACGAGGGTTTCGAATCGGCGTGGCTGTCGCACATCTTCGGTCTCGACGCGCTGACCGCGCTCGCCGTCGCCGGCAGCAAGGTACCGAATATCGAACTCGGCACGGCCGTGGTGCCGACCTATCCGCGGCACCCGGGCGCCCTGGCCCAGCAGGCCGCCACCACCGCGCTCGCCGTCGGTCGCGGACGGCTCACCCTGGGGATCGGGCTGTCGCATCAGATCGTCATCGAGAACATGTTCGGCTACGACTTCGGCCGCCCGGCCCGGCACATGAAGGAGTACCTGTCGATTCTCGGGCCGCTGCTCGAGGGACAACCGGTGTCGTACCAGGGCGAGACCCTGAGCGCGAACCTCGGCCTGACCGCGGGGGAGACCGGCCGGATCCCGGTGCTCGTGGCCGCGATGGGAACCCAGATGCTGAAATTGGCCGCGCGCCGCACCGACGGCACCGTTCTGTGGATGACCGGCCCCGCGACCATCGCCGACCACATCGCACCGACCATCACCGCGGCTGCCGCCGAGGCCGGCCGGCCCGCGCCGCGGGTGGTCTGCTCGCTGCCGGTGCTGGTCACCGACGATATCGATCGCGGCCGGGAGAAGGCCGCGACCGTCTTCGCCGCCTACGGTTCGCTGCCCTCGTATCGGGCCATGATGGATCGCGAGGGCGCCGAGGGGCCGGCCGATCTGGCGATCATCGGCACCGAGGAGCAGGTCGCCGCCCGCATCGAGAAGGTGTTCGCCGCCGGTGCCACGGAATTCGTGGCCGCGCCCTTCGTCGGCGGCCAGGCCGCCGAGCGCACCCGCAAGTTGCTCACCCAGCTGGCGGACTGAGCGACGGTAGCACGCCGGGCGCGGATCGAGGACGTGGAAGCACTCGCCCTGGCGATGCCGCACGTCACCGTGGTGCGCGGGTCCAGCGGCAATCCGGTCTTCCAGGTCGGTGGCAAGTCGTTCATCTTCTTCCGCACCCCGCGCCCGGACGCCGTCGATCCGGACACCGGCGAACGGTACCCGGACGTGATCGTCTTCTGGGTGCCGTCGGAGTCGGACAAGCGTGCGCTCGTTCAGGATCCGGATTCGCCGTTCTTCACCACCGCTCATTTCGACGGGCATCTGTCGGTGCTGCTGCGCGGGGCCCACATCGGTGAACTCGACCTCGACGAACTGCGCGAAATCGTCCAGGACGCCTGGCTGTCACGGGCCTCAGCGGCGCGCGGCCGGCGCTGGCTCGCCGAACATCGGCTCTGATCTCGGCGACAACCGTTGCGGCACAAGATATGTCAGTTCGCCGCGGCGGAGGCGACGTCGAGCCCGGCCAGCTGGTGGCGCATGCGCTCGCGTTTGGTGCGCAGGTAGCGGACGTTGTGTTCGGTCGGGTCGGTCTGCAGCGGAATCCGGTGCGTCACCGCGATGCCGTGTGCTTGCAGGCCCGCCTGCTTGTCCGGATTGTTGCTGAGCAATTGCACCGATTCGACACCCAGATCGCTCAGGATCTGCGCGCCCGCGCCGTAGCGGCGGGCATCGATCGGCAGGCCGAGACGCAGGTTCGCGTCCACGGTGTCGGCGCCCGCGTCCTGCAGTTCGTAGGCGCGCAACTTGTTCAGCAGGCCGATGCCGCGGCCCTCCTGGCCCCGCAGATACACCACGACACCGCGTCCCTCGGCAGCCACCGCGCGCAGGGCGGCGTCGAGCTGTTCACCGCAATCGCAGCGCAGCGAGCCGAACGCGTCGCCGGTCAGGCATTCCGAGTGCAGCCGGGCCAGGACGTCGGTTCCGGACGGATCGCCGAAGACCAGGGCGAGATGTTCGACCGGTTGCGTGCCGGAGTCGGCGTCGCGGTAGCCGAAGACCTGAAAATCGCCGTAGCGGGTGGGCAGCCGGGTCTGCGCGAGCCGGGTGACGGTGTGCTCGCGGTGCTTTCGGTACTCGACGAGGTCGGCGATGGAGATGATCGGCAGCTCGTGCTCGCGCGCGAAGGTCAGCAGCTGCGGCAGCCGGGCCATCGATCCGTCGTCGTTGACGACCTCCGCGATCACGCCCGCGGGCCGTAACCCGGCCGCGCGCAACAGGTCGACGGTCGCCTCGGTGTGCCCGGCGCGGCCCAGCACGCCGCGCGGATGCGCCCGCAGCGGGAAGACGTGCCCGGGCCGGGTGAGGTCGGCGGGGGTGGTGCGCGGATCGGCCAGCAGCCGCATGGTGTGGGCGCGGTCGGCCGCCGAGATACCCGTGCTGACGCCCGCGGCCGCATCGACCGATACGGTGTAGGCGGTGCCCTTGGGATCCTCGTTGACCGCCGTCATCGGGGGGAGCGAGAGCCGGTCGAGATCGGCGCCGGGCATCGGCACGCACAGCACGCCGCTGGTGTGGCGGATCAGGAATCCGATGGTCTGCGCGGTCGCGAATTCCGCGGCCAGTACGAGATCACCTTCGTTCTCCCGATCCTCGTCGTCGACCACCACGACGGGCCGGCCGGCGGCCAGGGCGTCGAGTGCGTTCTGGATGGAATCGAGTTCACCGGTCATCGTGCACCTCCTGTATGCCTAATAGAAATATTCCGAACGGCCTCCCGCTAGGAAGGGTTCCGCTCAGTGAGATTCTGGGGACGTCGATTTTCCGGAACCCGGCGTCGGCGTTGACCTCGAGTGCGGTTGAGGATGCACGCTGGGGTCATGACACAGGCCGCAGAGTTCTGGAACACCGTCTACGACGACGACACCGCTCCCTGGGTGATCGGTGAGCCGCAGCCGGCGATCGTGGAGGTGGAACGCGAGGGGTTGATCCGGGGGCGGGTGCTCGATGTCGGAACGGGTGCGGGGGAGCACACCATCGCCCTCACCGCCCTGGGCTACGACGTGCTGGGTCTCGACCTGTCGCCGAGCGCCGTCGAGTACGCGCGGCGCAACGCCGCCGCGAAGGGGGTGCCCACGGCGCGTTTCCGGGTAGCCGACGCCGTCCGGGTCGGCGCCGATCCCGCCGCGGCCGCCGAACTCGGCGTCTTCGACACGATCGTCGACAGCGCCCTGTTCCACATCTTCCGCGAGGATCCCGGTACCCGCGCCGCCTACGTCCGGTCGCTGCACACCCTGTGCGCTCCGGGCGGTCTGGTGCACGTCCTGGCGCTGTCCGACGCCGACCCCGGCTTCGGGCCCCGCATCAGCGATCGGATGCTGCGTGAATCCTTCGGTGCCGGTTGGGAATTGGAGGATCTGCGGCCCACGTCCTATCGTGGCCGGGTCACCCCGGTGGTCGCCGATCAGGTCGCCGGGCTGAACGTCGCCGAGAACGGGACCGTGGATACCGCCGCCTGGCTGGCCCGGATCCGGCGAGTGTAGCGACGGACCCGGTAGGTACGGCGTGTCCCGCGGTGGAGCTATCGGGGACGAGACTTCGACTTCGGCGGTGCGAGCGGCGCCTCGCGATTGCGGGGCAGCCGCCCGCGCTTGTTCAACGCCTCCAGGTCGTCGAGCAGATCCTCGGCCAGTTGGCGCTCCGCCTCGTAGTGGCGGATGCACCACCGCAACACGGCACTGGGAAAGGCCCAATCCGGGTTGGCGTCGGACCCCTCGGCGTCGGCGGCGGCGCGGCGGCGCATCTTCTCCGCGTAATCGATATGCGCGGTGAGGATTTCGCGCAGCCGCTCCGGTTCGGCCAGATGACCGAGCCAGGCCCGTAGCAGCACACTGTGTTTCAGCACCGGCGCCTCCACCGGTGAATGATTGACCCAGTGCGCCACGGCATCCCGGCCGCTCGTGGTGATCGCGTACATCCGCTTGCCGCGCACACCGTCCTCGGAGGTCACGGTGCGCGAAGTGACGTACCCGTGCTTCTCGAGGCGTTTGAGTTCGGCGTAGATCTGGCTGAACGACGGGCTCCAGTAGAAGAACTGCAAACTCCAGTCCGCCCACTTCTTCAGGTCGTAGCCGGACAATTCGTCCGCATGCGAAAGCATCCCGAGCACGGCCCACGAAGTGGTCGGCAGATCGGTGCCAGATGTCATCGCCGAACTATACCGCCCAGTCATATGCGGATCCGAAATCAGCGCCAGCGGGTGCGGTGCGGGAACAGCGCTCGCCCGGCCTCGTGCACGACCTCGAGGACCACCCGGGCCAGCCGGTCGTAACTCATCGCCTCGGCTCGTCCCGAGAGCGAGAGTGCGGCCGGTGGGGCGCCGCGGCCACGCAGCGGCGCGGCCACACAGGCGATGCCGACCATGGCCTCCTCGCGGTCGATCGCCACGCCTTGGCGCAACCGGATCTGCCCGAGTTCGCGATGCAGCGCGTCGGGCTCGGCCAGGGTGCGCGGAGTGAGCCGGGGCAGCCGGCCGCGGAAGGCGGCCTCGGCGATGGTGGGTTCCAGCGCCGCCAGCATCGACTTGCCCAAAGCCGTTGCGTGCGCGGGCATCCGGCCCCCGAGCCGGGTCGGCAGCGCCGCGGCGAACCGGCCGCCGGCCTTGTCCAGGTAGACGACCTCGCGACCGTCGAGCACCGCCAGGTGGCCCACCATGCCCGTGCGCTGCGACAGTTCGTGCAGCAGCGGACTCACCGCATCGCGAATCTCGTTGTGGTCCGCGGTGAGTCCGCCCAGTTCGAGCGTGCGCATGCCGAGGCGGTAGCCGCCGGCGGAATGCGCCAGCCAGCGCAGCCGGATCATCTGATCCAGGATGCGGTGGACCGTCGAGCGCGGAAGTCCGGTCCGCTCGACCAGTTCCAGCAGTGTCAGAGTCGGGGTGTTCGCGTCGAAGGCGTCCAGGATCAACGTCATTCGCTCGATCATCGACACCGGAATCGGCGCACCGGCGCGATGAGCCCTGGCGCCCGTCGTCGCGTGACGCGCGGCCGTGGTGGTGCGTTCCGCGGAGGGCAGCACGGTGACGGTCATATGTACCTCCGTTGGCTCATATGCAGACTAGAAGTATTTCGACTAGGCATGTTCGGTTTCGGCATTTGTGTCACCTATCACAGTGGCTGCCACCACACCGATCGCGAATCGGTGGAACTACGTAAGTGCTACCGAAATCTCTCCCGTTCACCGGACCTGGCCGTTGACGGGCCCCGGGGCCGACCTGGTGTCATGACTTACAGCTATATGTCTGTCCGAAACAAGGAGTGGCCGTGGAGCCGGTAGTACAGGTGGACGAGATCTCGGAGGCGACCTTCAAATCCGTGCTGAGCAGGTTCTGCTCGGGGGTCACGGTGATCACCGCCCTGTCCGGCGACCAGCCGATCGGGTTCAGCTGCCAGTCGTTCTCGTCGCTGTCCGTGGATCCGCCCCGGGTCTGCTTCTTCCCCGCGCGGACCTCGACGTCGTGGCCGCGCATCCGCGAGGTAGGGCGATTCTGCGTGAACATCCTCGCCCACGATCAGGCCGACCTCTGCCGTGCGCTGTCCCGCAGCGGCACCGACAAATTCGCCGGCGTGGACTGGGAGGTCTCCGGAAACGGGTCGCCGCGGCTGAGCGGTGCGCTGGCCAGTATCGATTGCGAACTGGATCGCGAGGTGGACGGCGGCGACCACACCATCGTGATCGCGCGAGTCACCGCACTCGCCGAACATTCCGAACAGGCGCCGCTGCTGTTCTACCGCTCCTCGTTCGAACGTCTGCACGGGCACTGACGCGGGTCCGCGGGCATGCCGGTGGTGACGAGCCCGGTGCGTACCCGCCCGCACCGCCGAGGCGTCCCGTCACTGCCGATGGCCGGAGCGGATCTCCCGGCCAGTGGGACTACGCGTGCCGGGCCCCCGTCCCGATGGCGAGCATCGAGTCATCACCCGGGGCGGGTTCGGCCGGCGGGTAGTCGAGGCCGATCGCAATCGAGGCCGATCGCATTCGAGACGGAGGAATCATGAACAGCGACAGCGAAGTGCGGGTCATCGACGCCGGCGCACCGCCGACCCGGTTCGCCCGCGGTTGGCACTGCCTGGGCCTGGCGGACTCCTTCCGCGACGGCGCGCCGCACACCGTCGCCGCCTTCGGCACCGAACTGGTCGTGTTCGCCGGCGAGGACGGCACGCTCAACGTCCTCAACGCCTACTGCCCGCATATGGGCGGCAATCTCGCCGACGGCACCGTCAAAGGCGATTCGCTGGCCTGCCCGTTCCACGACTGGCGGTGGAACGGGAAGGGCAAATGCACCGGAATCCCGTACGCGCGCCGGGTGCCTCCGCTGGCGCGCACCAAGGCGTGGCCGACGCTGGAGCAGAACAAGCAGCTGTTCGTCTGGAACGATCCGGAGGGCAAGCAGCCGCCCGCGGACATCACCATCCCGCGCATCGACGCCGCCTTCGACGACGAATGGACCGACTGGACCTGGAACTCGATGATCGTCGAGGCCAACTGCCGGGAAGTGGTCGACAACGTGGTCGACATGGCGCACTTCTTCTACGTGCACTACGGCTTCCCGACGTTCTTCAAGAACGTCTTCGAGGGCCACATCGCCAGTCAGTACATGACCTCCATCTCGCGCGAGGACATGATGGGCGAGACGGCGAAGGCGTTGGGCGGCAAGAACACTCTGCATTCGGAGGCGTCCTACTACGGGCCCTCCTACATGATCGACTACCTGCGCAGCGACAGCGCGGATCTCTCGGTCGAGGGCTACCTGATCAACTGCCATTACCCGATCACCGAGAACCGGTTCGTGCTGCAGTACGGGGCCATCGCGAAGAAGCCGCAGGGCGTCTCGCCGGAGCGGGCCGAGCAGATCGCGGCCTCCTTCGTCGGCGGTCTCGGCAAGGGTTTCGAACAGGACGCGGCGATCTGGAAGCGCAAGTCGCGCATCAACAATCCGCTGCTGTGCGAGGAGGACGGACCGGTCTATCAGCTGCGCCGATGGTACGAGCAGTTCTACACCGACGTCGCCGACATCTCGGAGGAGATGACCGCGCGCTTCGAATTCGAGGTCGACACCACCCGCGCGGTCACCGCCTGGGAGGCCGAGGTCGCCGAGAACCTCGCCAAGCGGGCCGAACAGGCCGTGGCGGGCTGAGAGTTATCGCGATGGACGAGGTTTCGTGCCGATCCTGCGGAACGTGCGTGCTGGTGGAGAAGTTCAGCCCGCAGCATACGAGCGTGCAGTGGAGCCGGTCGGCGATGCACGCGTGCACCGAACTGTCGCAGCCGGGCACGCATGCGCACACCTGCACCGCCCTGCGCGAGAGCATCGACGCGGCGGTGCAGTCGGGCCAGTTGAGCGTGAGTACCCGTGATGTCGATGTGCGCACCCGCGGCCGGAACGGTGGCATGACGGGGCAGGAAGCTGGATGAACGGCACAGGAATGGATGTGGTGGTGCTCGATGGATACCGCGATCGAACTCGACGTGCGTGAGCCGCGCACGTCGCGCGAGGACGCCGGCCCGCGCGATTCGGCAACCGGCGGCGAATCCGCGGACGGCGTCGTGGCGGCCGCCGGGTCGCCGGCCGATCCGGTCGTCGTCGAGATCGTCCGTGTGGTGCGCGAAACCGCGGACGCGGTGTCACTCGAATTGGCGCCGCAGCCCGAACACGCCGAGCGGTTCGGCTATCGGCCCGGGCAATTCCTCACTGTGCGCATCCCCAGTGAGCTGACCGGTTCGGTGAGCCGGTGCTACTCGCTGTCGAGCGCACCGCACGAGGGTGGGCCGCTGAAGGTCACCGTCAAACGCACGGCGGCCGGATATGCGTCGAACTGGTTGTGCGACAACGCCGTCGCCGGTGACACCCTGCAGGTGCTGCCGCCCGCCGGACTGTTCACCCCGGCCTCGCTGGACACCGATCTGCTGCTGTTCGCCGGTGGCAGCGGCATCACCCCGGTGTTGTCGATCCTGAAATCGGTGCTCGCGCAGGGCAGCGGCCACTGCACCCTCGTGTACGCCAATCGCGACGAATCGTCGGTCATCTTCGCCGCGGAACTCGCGGAACTCGCGGGGGCCCATCCGGATCGGCTGCAGGTGCTGCACTGGCTGGAATCGGTGCAGGGCCTGCCGAGTGTGCCGCAATTGTCCGCGCTGGTGCGGCACTGGGCCGATCGCGAGACGTTCGTCTGCGGTCCGGGGCCGTTCATGGACGCCGTCGCCGCCGCGATGGCCGCGCACGGCGCCGACCGGCGGCGCGTGCACATGGAGAAGTTCGTTTCCCTGACCGGCAATCCGTTCGAGGGCGCACCCCCCGCGAGCGACGACGCCGACCCCGCCGACTCGGCGAACGTCGAGGTCGAGCTCGACGGCGAGCATCACCGGATGGCGTGGCCGCGACGCCAGGTCCTGTTGGATACCCTGCTGGCAGCGGGGGTCGAGGCGCCGTATTCGTGCCGCGAGGGCGCGTGCAGCGCGTGTGTGTGCCGGGTGGTGTCCGGCGAGGTGTCCATGCGCCGCAACGAGGTTCTCGAAGAGGAGGATCTCGCCGAGGGCTACGTGCTCGCCTGTCAGGCGGTACCGGCCACCGACGACGTTTCGATCAGCTATTCCTGAACCCCATTCTTCGAGGAGAGAAAATGGCCGCCGTCAGCTCGCTCGGTTATGTCCGAGCGCGGATCGCCGATATCGCCGCGTGGCGTGAATTCGCCTTCGACATCATCGGATTCGCCGAAGGGTCGGGCCCGAATCCGGAGTCGGTCTATCTGCGCACCGACGAGCACACCTACCGCCTGGAGTTGGTACCGGGCGATCGTGACGAGGTGATCGCCGTCGGCTGGCAGGTCGCCGACCGGCGCTCGCTGACGCTGGTGCGCGAAACGCTCACCGCGGCCGGTGTCGAGGTCACCGAACTCACCCTGGCCGAATCCGCCGCGCGTCACGTCGAGGAGGCGATCAGCTTCACCGATCCGGCCGGATTCACCGTCGAGGTCTTCCACGGACCTCTGCTCGATCACAGCCCGGTGGTCGGAAAGTACGGAAACCGTTTCGTCTCCGGCGATCTCGGTCTCGGCCACGTCGTCCTGCCGGTGCCCGATATCGAGGCCGCGCGGCAGTTCTACACCGAGGTACTGGACTTCGCCTCCCGCGGTTCGTTCCGGGTGGGTCCCCCCGAACATCCGATCTGGATCCGGTTCATGGGTGTCAATCCCCGCCACCACAGCCTGGCGCTGATTCCGGGCGGCCGTGGCGACGGTCCGGGGATCGTGCACGTGATGGTCGAGGTGGACGCGCTCGACGATGTCGGCCGGGTTCTCGACCGGGTGACCAAGGCGGGCTATCACCTGTCCTCGACACTCGGCCGCCACACCAACGACAAGATGATCTCCTTCTACGTCCGCACCCCGGGCGGCTGGGATCTCGAATTCGGTTGCGAGGGAATGCTCGTGGGCGAGGACTACGTCGCGGAGGAGATGACGGCCGACAGCTACTGGGGCCACGAATGGGCGCGCGGCTGAGCGGCCGTCACCACCGTGTGGCGGCCGGCGCGCGGTGAGGCGAACCGGCGAACACAGTAGTTACAGGTCTGGTTCCTGCACGTGGGTGAACGTGACCCGCACCGAGATCGGATCGGTCTGCAACGCGGCGAAACCGGCGGCGGTCAGCGGTGCGAGCGCCGGGTGCGGGGCGAAGGCGCGGGCCCGGGCGACCACGTCGTCGTCCGGGCGCAACTCCGCCGTGGCCGCGCGCCAGGTTCCGTTGTGCCGCAGGCGCACCGAAGGATCGGCGCGCACATTGTTGCCCCAGCCCGACCGCATGCCGTGCTGGCAGATGATCCACGCGCCGTCGTCGTCGAACAGCACCGATACCGGGACCCGGCGCGGCTGGCCGGATTTGCGGCCGATGGTCTCCAGTTCGGTCGCGAAAGTGGACCGCACACCCACCCGGTCCAGCGCGGCGAATCCGGGGTTGACCAGATAGCGGCCGACGGCGCGTTCGATCCGGAACTTCGTCGACTTCCGATCGGTGCCGGCTGTCGTGCGCCGGGATCGGAAAGCGTCGAGTCCGTTGCGGCGCAGCATGGTTATCGCGGTCGACCACGGTGACCGGGCCGGATCCGGATCCAGCCCGGCGCCGAGGCGATGCAGCTGATCGGTGTGCCATTGCAGATCCAGGGCGCCGTCGACCGCGCGCAACGTACCGCTGCGCGCGATCCGGCCGCGCAGGCCGAGCGAAATCGACGGCGGGCGGAGGATTTCGGTCCCGCCGGGGAGCAGGTCGGCGGCAGCGGCCGGGTACACCGTGGTGGGGCGGCCGAGTCCGACCACATCGCAGGCGCCGGAGTCGACCGCACCGCCCATCGCCGTCCGGCTGCGGAATCCGCCGGTGACCGCCAGCGGCACCGCGGCCGCGACCTGCCGCACGGTCTCCGCGTACTCCAGGAAGTAGGCCTCCCGCGCTCGGGTACTCGCCGCCGCGCTGCGGGACCGGCCCATCATCGCCGGGGATTCGTAACTGCCGCCGCTGATTTCGATCAGATCCAGCGGCTGCCGGGCCAACTGCCGGACCACCTCCCGCGATTCCTCCTCGGTGAAACCACCGCGCTGGAAATCCGCCGAATTCAGCTTGACGGCCACCGCGAAGCCCGGCTGGACCGCCGCGCGAATCGCGCCGACCACCTCGAGCAGAAAGCGGGCGCGGCGCTGTCCGTCACCGCCCCAGTCGTCGGTGCGCTGATTGGCCAGCGGGGACAGGAACTGCGACACCAGATAGCCGTGGGCGCCGTGAATCTGCACCCCGTCGAAGCCTGCCGATTCCGCGATCCGCGCCGCGTCGGCGAAGCGCCGGATCAGATCGTGGATCTCGGCCTCGGTGAGCGCTCGCGGCGTGGGCAGGCCCGGCACTCCCGACGCGATCGCCGAGGGCGCCACCGGCCGTTGCCGGGTGGCCAGCGGATTGGCTTGGCGGCCAGGATGATTCAGCTGCATCCAGATCGGGGTGCCGCCGTCCTTGGCGGCCTTCGCCCAGCGCGTCAGCGCGGCGAGATCGCGATCGTCGTCGATAACCACATTGCCCGGCTCGCCGAGCTGGGTGCGGTCGATCATCACATTGCCGGTGATGATCAGGCCGTAGCCGCCCGCTCCCCAACGGCGATACAGCCGGACCAGCCGGTCGTCGGGAGCATGTGCCGCGGTGCCGAGCCCCTCGCTGAGCGCCGATTTCATGATCCGGTTGGGCAGTACCTGGCCACAGGGCAGGGGGAGTGGGTCGTGCAGTCCGGTCATGCCTATCCTCCAGGGCGCGGATCGGAAATGAGGTATACCGATCGGTATAGTCGGCAGAGTAGTACACCGATCGGTCTAGGGCAAAGGTAGGCTGGACCGTGCAGGGTGCACGAGGAAAGGGGTCGCATCATGGGAGCCCGCGACCGGCTCATCGACAGCGCCGTGGATCTGATGCGCAGCAACGGTGTGGCCGGCACCGGCATCGCGCAGCTGCTCGACCACAGCGGCATCTCGCGCCGCTCGGTGTACCTCAACTTCCCCGGTGGTAAATCGGAACTGATCGCGGAGGCGACCCGCGCGGCCGGTGCCACCTACAGCGCGCTGCTGCGCACGATCACCGCCGGGGCCGACGCGGCGTCGTGTGTCGCCGCCTTCCCGGCCCTCTGGCGCGAGAAACTCGCGGCCAGTGACTTCACCGCCGGCTGCCCGATCGTCGCGGCCGCGCTGGGCCGGTCGGAAGCGCCCGAAGCGGCCGACGCCGCCGGTGCGACCTTCACCGAATGGGAGACCATCCTCGCCGAACGCCTCGAAACCGAGGACGTCGCACCGGATCTCGCGATATCGCTGGCCACCACGGTGGTCGCGGCGCTCGAGGGGGCGGTGATCCTGTCCCTGGCGACACGTTCGATGGCACCGCTGGAACGGGTGGGCGCCCAGATGTCCGAACTCATCGCTCGCCACACCGCGAAGTGAGTGCCCGCTCTATCGCCGCCGCGGTGGGGATCGCCGCCGTGGCGCCGACGACGGTGGTGGCCAGGGCGCCGGCGGTGCAGGCCCACGCCAGAGCGGTCGCGGGGCCCTCGTGCCAGTGTGCGGCCAATGCGCCGGTGAACGTGTCCCCGGCGCCGGTGGTGTCGACCACCTCGACCCGCACGCCCGGATGAGAGAGCTCGCCCTCGGGGCCGCGATAGCGCGCGCCCTCGCCGCCGCGGGTGGTCAGCACATGCGGGACCGCGCGGAGTTCCGAATCCAATTGCGCCGCTTCGCCCTCGTTGACCACCGCGATGTCGACCGCCTCCCACAGCTGTGGTGGCAGTGACCGCGCGGGGGACGGATTGAGCAGAACGAGAGTGCCGTGCTCACGTGCGCAGCGGGCGGCGCCGAGCACGGTCTCCACCGGAATTTCCAGCTGGCACAGCAGAATATCCGCCTCGGCGACGAGGGCGCGATCACCGTCGGTGAGCCCGGACAGCTCCGCATTGGCTCCGCCGACGACGATGATCGTATTCTCGCCGGCGTCGTCGACCACGATGGTCGCGGTCCCGCTGGCCCCCTCGACGGTGCGCAGTCCGGCGGTCCCGATCTCGTTGTCCTCGAGCACTTTTCGCAATTCGACGCCGAAGACGTCGGTTCCGACCGCGCCGACGAAATCGACCGCCGCGCCCGCACGCCGAGCGGCGATCGCCTGGTTCGCGCCCTTTCCGCCGGGCACCGTATCGAAGGCGGTGCCGAGGACGGTCTCACCGGGCCGCGGCCGTCGCGGCGTGCGGGTCACCAGATCCATGTTGATACTGCCGACCACTGCGATCCGTGCCATGCACGCACCGTAACCCGCCGCGACGGGTGCGGGCTCGAACGTCGCCGCCGTCAGGCGTGGTCGGCCGCCGTCGCCACCGCGGCCAGCCGGTCGAGCGACCCGAGTAGTTTGTCCGAGGTCGTCGCCCGGGCCCTGGGCAGCCGGACCTCGTCGGTCAGCAGCGTCCAGTCGTAGGTGTGCCGCACCAGGGTCCGGCTCTCGTCGACGGGTTCGAGCTCCCAGCGCCACAGATGTCCCGGCGGCCGCTGCCCGGATTCCGCGGGCAGCCAGGCGATCCGGCGTCCCTCCTCGAATTCCACCACGTGGTTCTCGCGCACACTCCCGTTGGTGAGTGTCATCGCGAAGACATCACCCACGCTCCGCACGCGCTGCCCGATCTCCGCCCGGTCGAGATTGTCGTTCCCGTCCCATCGCG
This sequence comes from Nocardia sp. AB354, assembly GCF_049538315.1. NCBI lineage: Bacteria > Bacillati > Actinomycetota > Actinomycetes > Mycobacteriales > Nocardiaceae > Nocardia > Nocardia sp. AB354. Next base: position 137,886 of record NZ_JBMVFU010000006.1, read on the forward strand.
GCTGCTGCGCCGGATCGGCGATGAATTCGAAGATGTGCCCGGCCGGCGCGGCGACCTCACGCTCCGCCGACACCACCCTGTCGATATCTGCCATGACACCATCGAATCATCCGCGGGAATCGGCGACAACGCGGCCGCGAAGAGTGTTCGGACACAGGCTGTTCTGTGCGTGCGGCTCACTCCTGGCTCTCGACCGGGCCGGACGTGGATTCGGCATGCCGGGGCTCCAGGGGCGGCCCCGCGACCGGGCAGTTGACCTTGCATTGCGGCGCAGCCTCGGGACCAGCGCTCTCGAGCGCGTCGTCGCGGACGGTGAGCACGGTCAGTGCCGCGGCCGCGGCCATCACGATCGCGCAGATGAGCATGGCCTGGTGGAACCCGCGCTCGAAGGCGGCGGGGTCGGTGTAGGCGGCACCGGTGAGTCCGGTGAGCGGCGGGACAGCCGCCACCGCAAGCAATCCGGCCGCTCGGGCAACGGCATTGTTGACGCCGCTGGCCACCCCCGCGTGCTGTTCGTCGGCTGTCGCCAGCACGGTCGCGGTCAGCGGTGCGACGGCCAGGGTGAGTCCGAGGCCGAACACCAGGGCGGCGGGCAGCACATCGGTGACGTAGGAGGCTTCGGTGCCGATCCGCATCATCAGCAACATTCCGGCGGCGGCCAGCAGCACACCCGCGGTGATCGGGATGCGCGGTCCGATGCGCTGAGCCAGATCGCCCGAGCGGGCCGAGAACAACAGCATCAGCACGGTGGCGGGCAGCATCGCGGTCCCGGCCGCCATCGGACTGAAACCGGCCACCACCTGCAGGGTCAGCACCAGCAGGAAGAACACCACGCCCATCGCGCCGTACATCACGAAGGTGACCGCGTTGATCGCGCTGAACTGCCGCGAGGCGAAGATCTCGACCGGCAGCATCGGCGGCGGCCCGTGGTGTCCGGGCGCGTCGTGCCCCGCCGAGCGCCGCCGCTCGACGACGACGAAGGCCACTCCGGCGAGCACGCCGATCACCGCCGTCGCCACCACGGCCGCCCGGCTGCTCCCGTGTTCGGGTGCCATGGTCAGTGCGTAGGTGATGCCTGCCAGGCACAGTGCCGCGAGGAACGCCCCCAGCACATCGAAGCCCTCGTGTGCCCGGCCGCCGGATTCGGGAGCCGGGCGGGTGGTCGCCGAGCCGTCGGACGTGCCGGAACCGTAGGTCTCCGGCACATGCCGCACCGCGACCAGCACCACCACCGCGGCCAGCGGAATGTTCAGCAGGAACACCCAGCGCCATCCGGCCGCGCCGACCAGCCATCCGCCCAGGAAGGGGCCGATCGCGCCGGCGACTCCGCCGAGGCCGGACCACGCGCCCACCGCGCGGGCGCGATCCGATTTCGCGAAAGAGGCCTGGATGATCGCCAGTGAGCCGGGCGTCAGCAGCGCGCCGCCCACGCCCTGCAGCGCGCGGGCGGCGATGAGCATCGGAATATCCTGGGCCGCACCGCAGATCGCCGAGGCCAGCGCGAACCACACCACGCCGACGACGAAGATCCGCCGCCGTCCGAATCGGTCGCCCAGTGAGCCGCCGAGCAGAATCAGCCCGGCCAGCGTGAGCGTGTAGGCGTTGACCGTCCACTGCAGACCCGCCATCGAGGCGCCGAATTCCTCGCCGATGCGGGGGAGGGCCACATTGACCACGGTCGCGTCCAGCATCGCCATTCCCGAGCCCAGCACCGTGGCCAGCAGAACCCAGCGACCCGAACCCGACGACAACCGGATGGTGGCGACCATGAGGACACGGTAGCGGCGGGCACCGACGCACAGCGGGCGTTCGGTGGTTATCCGGCGGCGGCGTCCGCGTCCCGGTCAGTAGGCTGTTCACCATGACTGCTGGAACTGTCGGCGAAGTGGATACCGTGCGCGAGGCGGTGCGCGAGGCGGCGCGGCGGGCTCGGGTGGCGTCGCGGACGCTGGCACAGCTGACGACCGCGCAGAAGGATGCGGCCCTGCACGCCGCGGCGGATGCGCTGCTCGCGGCGAAGGATGCCGTCCTGGCCGCCAATGCCGAAGACATCGCGATCGCGGAGGCGGGCGGCACCGCGGCCTCGCTGCTGGATCGCCTGCGGCTGACCGAGCCGCGCATCGACGGCATCGCCTCCGGGTTGCGTCAGGTCGCCGGCCTGCCGGATCCGGTCGGCGAGGTGCTGCGCGGTTCGACGCTGGCCAACGGCCTGGAGATCCGGCAGGTGCGCGTGCCGCTGGGCGTGGTCGGCATGGTCTACGAGGCCCGCCCGAACGTCACCGTCGACGCCTTCGGCCTGGCGTCGAAATCCGGTAACGCGGCCCTGCTGCGCGGCTCGTCCTCGGCGGCCCGATCGAATGCCGCCCTGGTCGAGGTCATGCGCGAAGCCCTTGTCGCCCAGGGGCTTCCGGCCGACGCGGTCCAACTGCTGCCGAGTGAGGATCGCTCGAGCGTCACTCATTTGATTCAGGCCCGCGGCCTGGTGGATGTGGTCATCCCGCGCGGCGGCGCCGGGCTGATCAACGCGGTGGTGCGCGACGCGCGGGTCCCCACCATCGAAACCGGCACCGGCAACTGCCACGTCTACGTGCACGCCGCCGCCGATCTCGAGATGGCGGAATCGATTCTGCTGAACTCCAAGACCCGCCGGCCCAGCGTCTGCAATACCGCCGAGACGGTGCTCATCGACCGCGCGATCGCCGAGACCGCGGTCCCGCGCCTGATCGACGCGCTGGAACGGGCTCAGGTCACCATCCACGGCGATCTGCCCGGCCTGGTTCCCGCGACGGAGGAGGATTGGGCCGACGAATATCTGTCGCTGGATATCGCGCTCAAGGTCGTCGACGGTCTCGACGCCGCGGTCGACCACATCAACGAGTGGGGTACCGGCCACACCGAGGCCATCGTGACCGCCGATCTGAAGGCAGCCCGCGAGTTCACCGCCCGGGTGGACGCGGCCGCGGTGATGGTCAACGCCTCCACCGCCTTCACCGACGGCGAGCAGTTCGGATTCGGCGCGGAGATCGGCATCTCCACTCAGAAGCTGCACGCCCGCGGTCCGATGGCGCTGCCGGAGCTGACCTCCACCAAGTGGATCGTGTGGGGCGACGGCCAGATTCGGCCGAGCTGAACCCGTCCCCGGCCGTGACCGTCGGTGCCGGTCGGGCCTGTGGTCTCGCCGGCACCGCAGTATCGAACCCGGCCCGCGGGTGTGTACCGTCGTGAGCAGCTGGACTTTACGGTGCATACCTGCAGTGGGCTGCGCTGTTCCCGAAGGAGGGCCCAACTGTGCAGACGACCGTGCACGAGCCGATTTTCGCCTCGGTCGACGATGTGATCGACCGTCTGGCCACCACCGGCTACCTTGCCGACAAGGCCACCGCCACCTCGGTGTTCCTGGCCGACCGGCTCGCCAAGCCGCTGCTGATCGAGGGACCCGCCGGCGTCGGTAAGACCGAACTGTCGCGCGCGGTGGCCCAGGTCGCCGATGCCGAACTGGTCCGCCTGCAGTGCTACGAGGGGATCGACGAGGCGCGGGCCCTCTACGAGTGGAACCACGCCAAGCAGATTCTGCGCATCCAGTCCGCGACCTCCGGTGGGTCGGATTCGGGGAACGCCTGGGCCGACACCAAAGCCGATGTGTTCAGCGAGGAATTCCTGCTGCAGCGCCCGCTGCTGACCGCTATCCGGCGCACCGACCCCACCGTGCTGCTGATCGACGAGGCGGACAAGGCCGATGTCGAGATCGAGGGCCTGATGCTGGAGGTGCTGAGCGACTTCGCCGTCACCGTCCCCGAACTCGGCACGATCACCGCGACCCGCCGCCCGTTCGTGGTGCTCACCTCCAACGCGACCCGCGAACTGTCGGAGGCGCTGAAGCGCCGCTGCCTCTACCTGCACATCGACTTCCCGGACGAGGAACTCGAGCGCCGCATCCTCGCGAGCCGGGTGCCGGAGCTGAAACCGGCGGTGGCCGCACAACTTGTTCGCGTGGTGCACGTGCTGCGCGGGATGCAGTTGAAGAAGTTGCCGTCGGTCGCCGAATCCATCGACTGGGCCCGCACGCTGCTCGCGCTGGGACTGAAGGATCTCGACGACAAGACCGTGCGCGCGACGCTCGGCGTGGTGCTCAAACACCAGAGCGACCATCAGCGCGCCCTGGCCGAGCTGAAATTGGCCTGAGCCGTGTCCGGTAAGCGCACCACCCCCCGCGCGCTGATGTCCGCGGCGCTGCGGGGTGGGTCCGCGACCGCGGCGCAGGGTGCTCCGCAACCCGGCGAGACCGCGCCGCACGGACTGTCCGGGCATGTGGTCGGCTTCGTGGAAGCCTTGCGCGCCAGGGGAATTCCGGTCGGCCCGTCGGAAACGGTAGACGCCGGCCGAGTGCTCACCGTGGTCGATCTGATGGATCGCGAGATGCTGCGCGAGGGCCTGGCCTGTGCGCTGCTGCGCCGGCCCACCCAGCGCGCCACCTTCGACGGCTTGTTCGAGCTGTGGTTCCCCGCCGCACTGGGGGAGCGCGCGGGCGCCGAGGACATCGAGCTCCCGCGGCGCGACGACGGTGAAATCGACCTGTTCGAATTGCGGCGCATGCTGGCCGAGATGCTGGCCGCCGAGCCGACCGGGGACCAGACCCGGCAGCTGCAGAATCTGGCCGCGCAGATGGTCGAGCAGATGGGGCAGTACCAGTCGGCGAACGGGCCGTCGTTCTCGGCGTATCAAACGCTGAAGGATGTGCAGCCCGAGGTGCTGATCAGCAAGATCCTCGCGGGATTGGCCGCCGGGCAGAACAATTCGGAGTTCGACACCGAGGTCGCCCGCCGCGCCGCCCGGGAACGGGTCAAGGCGTTTCGCGGCACGGTCGAGGCCGAGACCCGGCGGCGCGTAGCCGAGCGGCTGGGCCGCGAGCGGGTGGCGACCTACGGTGTTCGGCGCCAGGCCGAGGATGCCGACTTCCTGCGGATCTCGGAGAACGAACTGGCCGAACTGCGGCGCGGTTCGCAGCGGCTGGCCCGGGTGCTGGCCTCCCGGCTCGCCGCCCGGCGCAGACGGTCCCGGCGCGGCGAGATCGACCTGCGCAAGACGCTGCGCAAATCCATGTCGACCGGTGGGGTGCCGATCACGCTGCAGACCCGGAAGCCCCGGCCCGGTCGCCCGGATCTGGTGCTGCTGTGCGATATCTCGGGGTCGGTCGCCGGATTCTCCAGTTTCACCATGCTGCTGGTGGATTCGCTGCGTGAGCAGTTCTCGCGGGTGCGGATCTTCGCCTTCGTCGACCAGGTGGACGAGGTGACCCACATCTTCGATCAGGTCACACCGCTGGATCAGGTGACCCGGCGCATCTTCACCGAGACGAAGGTGGTCGGATTCGAGGGGCATTCGGATTACGGTGCGGCGCTGCGCGGTTTCGCCGAGGACTGGCCGGATGTGGTGACCAGCCGTACCTCCCTGCTGATCCTCGGCGACGCCCGCACCAACTATCGCGATCCGGCGCTGAATACGCTGCGGGAACTCGTCCAGGTGGCCAAGCACGCGCACTGGCTGAATCCGGAGGCCGAAAAGATGTGGGGCACCGGCGATTCGGCGGCCAACCGCTACGCCGAGGTCGTCGAGATGCACGAATGCCGGTCGGCGCGCCAGCTGACCGGTGTGGTGAGCAGGCTGCTTCCGGTCTAGGTCGCGAGGAGGGATAGCGAGCCGTTTGCCCGGAACCATCAGCGGCTGTTAAGCGCTTTCCAAGGCGGGCCGTCGATCATTCGCGCGTGCCGTGCCCATCGGGGGAGTTCGCCGACGAAATCCCCGTCGACCAGCCGAGCGCCCCTGCGGCGCAACGAGATCCCCACGATCGGGATGCCGAGCCCGCCGAGTTTCCCGATGGCGGGCCTCCCGATCGTGAGCGATCCGGCTCCGTGCCGGCTGCGTCCGAATGCCCGGCACCCGCATCGGACGAACCGGCGCCGGGAGATCTCCGGCTGCGGGCACGGGAACTGACCGAGGCCGCGACCGCCCTGCTCGGCACCAGCCCTGCCATCGCCGAACGAATGTTGTTGCAGGCTCTGCACTGTGGCACGGGCGTTCTCTCCGGTGAACAACGCGCGCGGCTGTACTCGCTGGTGGTGACCGCGGTCGCCAACCAGCCGGGCCGTGAGCACGACCTGGCGGCCGCGGCGGCCGCCGCGGCCGCGAGCTGGACCGGTATCTCCGCTGCCGACGTGGCCCATCACACGCTGCTCGCCGCCCGCGTCCACTACCGCCGCGGTCACCACCGCCGCGCGGCCACCCTGTACGCCGAGGCCCTCGGCTGCGATGCGCTGCCCTATCCGCCGGAAGAAGTCGCGGTGCTGTACGAGCAGCTCGGACGCTGCTTGGAACAGTGCCACCGCCACCGTGCCGCGGCACGGGCCTACACAGCGGGTGCGGCCGCCGTCGCCGGCCGGCCCCAGTGGGACGAACTGCACCGCGACCTGATCGAGGCCGCGACCCGGGCCCGGCGCGCGGCGCGCAACCCGGCCGCGATGGTGCGGGCGTATCTGTCGGCGCGGTGGGCGCGATGAGCTCATAGCACCCGATCACCGACGAGACCCACCCCCGCCCGGGCCCGCCCAGTAAGCTCGGCATTCGTGCAAAACACAGGCCGGCGCAAACTGGGCGTGATGGGCGGTACGTTCGATCCGATCCATCACGGGCATCTGGTTGCCGCCAGTGAGGTCGCCAACCGGTTCGACCTCGATGAAGTGATCTTCGTACCCACCGGGCAGCCGTGGCAGAAATCCTCACGGCAGGTCTCTCCGGCGGAGGACCGCTATCTGATGACGGTCATCGCCACCGCATCCAATCCGCGGTTCACGGTCAGTCGCGCCGACATCGACCGGGAGAAGGCCACCTACACCGTCGACACCCTTCGTGACCTGCAGAATCAGCATCCGGACGCCGATCTGTACTTCATCACGGGTGCGGACGCGCTGGCCAGCATCCTGACATGGCAGGATTGGGCGGAACTGTTCGAGCTGGCGAAGTTCGTCGGGGTGAGCCGTCCGGGGTACGAATTGAATGTCGACCACCTCGAGGAACATCTGCGAAATCAGCCGGCCGATGCGGTCACCGTCATCGAGATCCCGGCCCTGGCGATCTCGTCGAGCGAATGCCGTCGCCGCGCCGCCGAGGGGCGTCCGGTGTGGTACCTCGTTCCCGACGGCGTCGTGCAGTACATATCGAAACGGCACCTGTACGTGCCGGGAGGGAACGGGAAGGTGAGCCAATGACGGCATCGGCACAGGCGGTGGAGATGGCGCAGGTCGCCGCGCGGGCCGCCGACGAGAAGCTGGCGACCGACGTCGTCGTCCTCGATGTCTCCGATCAGCTGGTGATCACCGACTGCTTCGTCATCGCCTCCGCGCCGAACGAGCGTCAGGTCAACGCGATCGTCGACAACGTCGAGGAGAAGTTGCGTCTCGCCGGGCACAAGCCGGTCCGCCGCGAGGGCACTCGTGAAGGTCGCTGGGTGCTGCTGGACTACGTCGACGTCGTAGTGCACATCCAGCACAGCGACGAGCGCAATTTCTATGCGCTGGAACGGTTGTGGAAGGACTGCCCGCAGGTCGAGGTGCCGGGTCTGGCGGCTCCCGCGCAGGCTCCGGCGAGTGGTAGCGGGGACCCCGCGTGAACCGCAGGCCCGAAGGCGACACCGCGCGTGAACCCGAAGAGGCCGGGGAGCGCGGCATCGAATCCGGTGGGAGCGACGCGGCCGAAGGTGTTGCGGCGGCGGCCGGCTCGCGGGCGACGAAGTATCCGGGGGTGCGCCGGCTGATCCTGCTGCGACACGGACAGACGGAATGGAACGCCGCCGACCGGATGCAGGGCCAGATCGACACCGAGCTCAGCGAATTGGGCCGGCGCCAGGCGAAAGACGCTGCGCGCGATCTCGTTTCCCAGGACGCCGTCGCGATCGTCTCCTCGGATCTGCGCCGCGCCTACGACACCGCACTCGCCTTGGCCGAACACAGCGGACTCGAGGTCGTGCGGGATGCGCGGCTGCGGGAGACCAGCCTCGGCGACTGGGAAGGTCTCGACCATCTCGAGGTGGATGCGCGGTATCCGGGTGCGCGCAAGGCGTGGCGGCTGGATCCCACCGTGACCCCGCCGGGCGGGGAGAGCAAACTCGAGGTCGGCGCGCGGGCGCTGCCGGTGGTTCGCGAGCTGTTCGCCGAGCGTGCGGACTGGCCCGGCCGTACCATCATCCTGGTCGCGCACGGCGGGCTGATCGCGGCCCTGACCGCCGCGCTGCTGGAGCTGCCCGAGCACAAATGGCCGATCCTGGGCGGATTGGCCAATACCAGCTGGGTGCAGCTGAGCAGCCACGGTCCGGGCATCGAGCAGCCGGGTTGGCGGCTGGATGTGTGGAATGCGGCGGCGAAGGTAGCTCCTGATGTCCTCTGAACGCTCCTCCGACGACCGGGACGAACCGGTCCGGCAGGTATCCGACGAACTGTTGCGCAAGGCCTCCGAAGGGCCCGTCCGGCGGCTGCCCGACGCGCTGTTCGGCGGTCCTGTCGCGCCGGTGGAACCGGCCGGGGAATCCGATGCGGCTTCCGAATCGGGCGACGCGGACGACGACGGCGGATCGACCGGTCCGCCGGCCGTTCTCGCGGATGTGCCCACCGAGGCAGAGGAGAATGCGGAACCGGCCGCGGACGCGCGGGAAGACAGCGTGCCCGGCGGTTCCGAGACGACGCCGTCCACCGAGGCGGCGACTACGCACGCCGTATCCGGCGACGCGGCGGTAGCCGATGACGCCGACGCGGCGCTCGATGCCCACGGGAAGTCCGACACCGGTTCCGGCGCGGCAACTCCCGGCGAGCGGACCGTGTCGAGCGCGGCCGTCGACGCCGTATCGGGAATCGACGACGCGGTCTCCGCGGATGCGCGGCCGAGCATCGGCGACGCGGCCGGCACACCCGAGGATTCGGCGCGGCCCGTGCTGGTCGTGATCGCGGATTCGCTGTCGTACTTCGGGCCGAAGGGCGGCCTGCCCGCCGACCATCCGCGCATCTGGCCGAATCTGGTTGCCGCGGAACTCGATTGGGACGTCGAATTGGTGGCGCGCATCGGCTGGACCTGCCGCGACGCCTATTGGGCACTCATCGGCGATCCGCGCGTGTGGGCCGCGGTGCCGCGCGCGGGAGCGGTCGTCCTGGCCACGGGCGGGATGGACACGCTGCCGTCGCCGCTACCGACGGCGCTGCGCGAATTGATCCGGTATCTGCGCCCCCCGGTGCTGCGCCGGCAGGTGCGTACCGGCTACCAGTGGCTGCAACCGCGGCTGTCGAAACTCGGTCGCCCCGTGGCACTTCCGCCGCATGTGAGCATCGACTACCTGGAACAGTCACGGCATGCGCTGGCCCAGTTGCGGCCGGATCTGCCGGTGGTCTCGGTACTGCCCTCGGTGCACGATTGCGAGGCCTACGGCCGGGTCCACACCGGGCGTGCGCCCGCGGTGCGTGCGCTGCGAGAATGGTCGGCGAAATCCGGTGTGCCGCTGGTGGATCTGGGCGAAGCCGTGCGCGACGACATTTTTTCGGGCGAGGCGAATCCGGACGGGATCCACTGGGGCTGGGAGGGACATGCCGCGGTGGCACGGGCCATGGTGAAGGTGCTGTCGGAGGTGCGTTCGGTCGAGGCCGGTGCATGAATCGGTGCGGATAGCCGATGACCGTCGTGGTGGTCACGGATTCGGCGGCGAGCGTTCCCGCCGAACTGGTAGCGGAATTGGGCATCGTGGTGGTGCCGCTGCATGTGCTGGTCGACGATCGTGCGATCGCCGAGGGTGTCGACGAATGCGAGATCGACTACGGCGCGTCCACGGTGACGACCTCGTCCGCCTCCCCGGGTGAATTGCGCGCCGCCTATGAGCGCGCCCTGGAGCTCAGCGAGGGTGACGGTGTCGTGGCCGTGCATATTTCGCGTCAGCTCTCGGCGACGTGGGAAGCCGGGCGCCAAGCCGTGCAGGATATGGATGCCGCCGCCCGGGTGCGACTGGTGGATTCGCTGAGCGCGGGCCTGGGCACCGGGCTGCCCGTACTCGCCGCGGCCCGTCGCGCGAAGTCGGGTGCGGCGCTGGATGTCGTCTACGACACCGCGGTCGCCGCCGCCGGGCGATCTCGCACGTTCATCGTCGTCAATCGGACCGAGCAGCTGCGTCGCGGCGGGCGGCTCAGCACCGCGGCCATGTTCTTCGGCACCGAACTGGTGACCAAGCCGATACTGCAGATCGTCGACGGCAAACTGGAGCTGCGGGAGAAGGCGCGGACGCGATCCAAGGCCTTCGCGAAACTCGTTGCCGCAGCGGTCGATGCGGCCGGTGACGACGGAGCGGCGGTGGCGGTTCAGCATCTCGGTGCCGCTGCGGCGGCGGCCACGATCGCCGGACAGCTCGGCGAACTCATTCCCGGTATGCGGGAGCTCGTGACCGCCGAATTCGGCCCGACACTCGGCGTGCACGTGGGCACCGGTGCGGTCGGCGTCCTGGTGGTCCCCGGCGGCTGCGGCTGAGCGCCTACCACCGCCGGCCGACGAGTTCCGCCCCCGCACGGGGGGTTGTCCACAGCTCGGACGCTGTCCCCAGACATTCCGAAACCCCAGTTCGCGCACCGAGTCACGGCCCGCCGCGCACATACGGTCACCGTCATGGCGCGACACGAGGATCGGACCCTACTGCGGCAGCGACTGCACGACGTATCACCCAGGCCGGCAACGCTCGGCACCCTGGCCCCCGGTCCGGATGACCCGACCCACGACGGGCTGTGGGACCTCGCCCGATCACCCGCGGACTCGCCCGAACAGCGCCGTGATCCCTCGGGCGGTCCCTCTGGGAGCCGGGATTTCGGCTCGCGCGGTAGCGAACCGGGTCCGCCCGCCGAACCGGTGAGCGGCTCCGACGGCCGAACCATGGTCGCAACGCGACCGGGTGTGGACGCCGGCCGGGACGAGTACGCCGCCGGTGGGCGGACCGGCGTACACGGCGGGACTTGGCCGAGGCGGCCGTATTCGCCGAGCCGTATCCGGCAGAGTCGCGACGATGCCGCGGCGCGTCCTGGTAGTGCGGGAGCCCTCGACCGACGCGACGGTGACGGCCGGGACGGGGAGAAAGGTCCCGCGGCGACCGGCGCGGCGGTGACCTTTTCCGAGGCGCCGGAGAGTCCGCGAATTCCGCAGTGGCTCAGCGAACCGGTGGGATCGGTGACGATCTGGCAGCGGCTGGTTCCGGAGCGATTCCGGGGAGTTCGCGTGGATCCCGGGCGCAAAGGAGTGTGGGTGCTGGCCGGTGCCGGCGTGGCGGCGGTCATCGTGGCGGCGGCCGCCGCGCATCGAGACGATCCGGTGGCAGCGCCCGTGGCGCCGCTACCGGCAGTGCGCACCGACGCCGCCGAAACCTCGATGGCCCCCGCACCGGTGGACGGCCCCGGACTGGCCGTGCGGTCCGATCTGCCCGGCCGGGCGACGCCGTCGTCGGCTCCCGGCGGCGATCTGGTGGTCAGCGTCATCGGTCTGGTCGAACATCCGGGACTGTTGCACCTCGCACCGGGAACACGGGTCGCCGACGCTGTCGCGGTGGCCGTCGCGCGAGACGGTGCGGACCTCGCGGGACTGAATCTCGCCCAGCGGCTCGCCGACGGAGACCAGATCGTCGTCGGCGCGCCCGCTCCCGCGAGCGGCCCGCGCCTCGGCAGCATGGTCGTTCCGGGTGGACCGCATCCGGCCTCGACATCGGGCGCCGTCGCGCCACCGGGACACAAGGTCAACCTCAACACGGCGACGGAACAGGATCTCGACTCTCTCACCGGGGTGGGCCCCACCACCGCCGCCGCCATCATCGGCTGGCGCACTCAGCACGGCCGCTTCACCAGCATCGACCAGCTCGGCGAAGTCACCGGCATCGGTCCCGCCAAGCTCAACCGTCTCCGCGATCAGGTCACCCTGTGAACCGCGGTGGATCGAGCGGCGGTCGAGTCCGGCCCGAGCGGGCCTCGGACTCCGCCCGCGACGGTGCGGAACGGGGGATGGCCGGTCCCGGTGGCGATGCAGTGGACGCGCGGCTGCTTCCCGCGGCGCTGGGGTGCTGGGGCGTGACCATTGCGGGCATATCGCTGGGGTGGCGAGCCGGTGTGTGGGTGTGCGCCGGGCTCGCAATCTCGGCGGCCGGTCTCGGAATCCTCTTGGCACGTAGCCGTTTTCGGGTGCCGCATCAAGCGGTGTGGTGGGTGGTGCTGGCCGCGTTGCTGGCGTCCGCCGGGTTCGGGGTGGCGGCGTCGTGGGACGCGTATCGGGTGAGTGCGCACCCCCTTGGGCGGCTGGCGGCGGGCAGTGTGGTGACGGCCGAGATGGTGGCGGGGGATCCGAAACCCCTCCCGGCCCGTTCCTTCGGTGGACGGCAATGGTCGATGCGCGCGACGGTGCGCGAATTCCGTTACGGCGCAACATCGGTGCACGGCGATGCGGCGGTGACGGTGATCATGCCGGAGCGGATCTGGTCGGATCTGGTGCCGGGGCAGCACGTCACGTTCCGGGCACGTCTCGATCGCCCGTGGCGGCGGGAGCTGACGGTCGCCGTACTCCGGGCCCAGGGTCCGCCGAGCCGCGTCGGCCCGCGCCCGTGGTGGCAGTCGGCGGCCGCGACGGTGCGGGAGAATCTGTCCGAGGCGGCCCGGCGTGCACTGCCACCGGATGCGGCCGGAGTGCTGCCGGGGCTGATCGACGGCGATATCTCCCGGCTGCCGGATCACGTGCGAGAAAACTTCCGGGCGGTCGATCTCACCCATCTGGTCGCCGTGTCCGGAACCAATGTGTCGATCGTCCTGGCCGCCGTGCTGCTCGCGACCCGCGCTCTGACACTCGACCCGCGCTGGGGCGCGGTACTCGCCGGCCTGGCCCTCATCGGATTCGTCATTCTGGCGCGCCCGTCGCCGTCGGTATTGCGGGCGGCGGTGATGGGCGCGATCGCGGTGCTGGCAATGGTGACGGGACGCCGGAAACAGGCGCTCCCCGCGCTGTGCGCCGCGGTGATCGTGTTGATCGCGTTCTCGCCCCAGCTGGCGGTCGACCTCGGCTTCGCCCTGTCGGTGCTGGCGACCGCGGGTCTGATCCTGCTGGCGCCGATCTGGTCGGAGTGGCTCGAACAGCGCGGCTGGCCCCCGCTGGTGGCCGAGGCGTTCGGTGTCGCGGCGGCGGCCTTCGCGGTCACCACGCCGATCATCACCGCGCTCACCGGCCATGTCAGCGGTGTGGCGATCGTGGCGAATGTGCTGGTCGAACCCGTCGTCGCGCCGATCACGCTGCTCGGTGTCGGCGCGGCCGCGCTGTCCTGCTGCTGGCAACCGGCGGCGATCGTGGTGCTGAACCTGGCCGGGCCGCCGCTGTGGTGGTTGCTCTTCGTCGCCGAACGCGGTGCGGCGCTGGGGATTTCGCTGCCGATGCCCGCGGGCGCGACGGGCGCGGCACTGGCCGGAGCGCTCATCGGCTGTGGTGTCGCCGTGCTCGCCCGGCTCGGCTCGCGCCGCACTCGCACCCATGCGGGCCCGGCGCCGCCACCCGGACCCGGCGACGGGTCGGTGAACCTGTCACCGGCCACCCGTAGGATCGTGCCGTGACCGATCACCTGGCTGCCTTACATCTGGTACTCGGTGAGGAGGAACTGCTCATCGAACGGGCGGTCGCCTCGATCGTGGCGCAGGCGCGGGCCGCGACCAACGATCCAAGCGCGATGCCGGTGGATCGGCTGCGGGCGGGGGATGCGAGTGCCGCCGAACTGGCCGAACTGCTGAGCCCCTCGCTGTTCGCCGAGGATCGGGTGATCGTGCTCGAGGCCGCCGCGGAGGCCGGTAAGGACGCGGTGGCGCTGGTCACCGCGGCCGCCGGTGATCTGCCCGAGGGAGTTGTGCTCGTGGTTCTGCATTCCGGCGGCGGCCGGGCCAAGACGCTGGCGCCGGCTTTGCAGAAACAGGGCGCCGACGTGCACAACTGCGCCAAGATCGGTAAGGCGAACGAGCGAAACGAATTCGTGCGCAACGAATTTCGCACCGCCGGCGTGCGAGTTTCGAGTGACGTGGTGCAGGCCGTGGTGGAGGCGATCGGATCGGATCTGCGAGAGCTGGCCGCGGCCTGTTCCCAGCTGGCCGCCGATACCGGCGGCAAGGTGGATGTCGACGCGGTGCGCCGGTACTACTCCGGTCGTGCCGAGGTCACTGGCTTCGAGGTCGCCGATCTTGCCGTCGCCGGTGACCGCCCCGCGGCCATGGAGGCATTGCGCTGGGCGACCGACCGTGGCGTTCCCGCCGTTCTACTCGCCGACGCGCTCGCCGATTCCGTACACACCATCGCGAGGGTCGGATCCGCTGGACGTGGCGATCCGTTCGCGCTGGCCTCGCAACTCGGCATGCCGCCCTGGAAGGTGAAGAAGGCACAGACCCAGGCGCGCGGCTGGACCGCCGCCACCATCGGCAACGCCCTGCACGTGGTGGCCGCCCTCAATGCCGACGTCAAAGGCGGTGCGGCCGATACGGATTACGCGCTCGAACACGCCTTGGCCGCGATTTTGGATCTGCACGCCGCCTCGCACTGAGCCGCGGCCGCTGCGCTCGTGCAATGTGTCCGGATCTAGCGGTGGTTGTGCGCGATGATCTCGCCGACCAGTGCGGGCCCCGGGAAGTCGGTCATCACGACGCCGGTCGCCGTGCCGGGACGGGAGCGGAGATAGTCGAGTGCGCGCTGATTCTCGTATTCGGCGTAGCGGTGGGGAAATTTCGCCGGGTCGGGCACCCCGGAGGCCGACAGGAAGTCCATCGACAGGGCGTGGGCGCCGATGGCCGGGGCCTGCGCGAGGTGGGCGGCGACGGCCGCCCATTTGTCCTCGCGCGTGGGTTTGTCCCACAGATCCTGTGCGTCGATCGGCAGACCACGGTCGTCGATTCCGTCGGCCCGGATCACGACGATGGCGCCGCGCACCTCACCCAGCCGGGGAAGCGCGACCGGTCCGGTCGCCGCCGGTCGCCACACCCGTGGCTGCGCGTTCAGGTACCGATCCAGCAGCGGTGGGTCGGGCGGTCGCCCACCCGCGTCCTCGCACTGAAACGTCTTGTCCTCGTTCGTGCATTCGGCCTTCACCCGCATCAGGAGCGTTTCGCGCGGATGCCGATTCAGGAATCGTTCGCCCGCCCGCAGCACGTCGTCGAGACCGGCCTGCTGATAGAAGCTGCCGTGCTGTACGCCGAGGTTGCCGGCCTCGTCGCGCCGGACCCGGATATCGAGCGCCCGGATGCCGGCCTCGAGCTGGGTGCTCAGGGTTCGTTGCGAGGCGCAGGTCGGCTCGGTGCAACCGGTATCGAACTTCTCCTGGGTGACCACGGCCGGTCCGGCCTTACCGCCGTGGATCGACAGGGTGTCGTGGGTGCCGGGAACGGACATCTCGCCGAGCGAGGTGCTGTCGGGCAGTGCGCCCATCCAGTCCGGATTGCTCGCGGAGTCGAGGTGATCGATCGCGCCGGCGGTGGCTGCCCGGGGCATCCCGGCGGCCTCGGTGCCCGGCGCGGCCGATGCCGACCGCGTCGCGGCGGCGGATCGTGCGGTCGGCACCGATTGATCACACCCGGTCAGCAGCGCGCTCGACACCGCCGCCACCACGAGGAAAAGTCCCGTGCTTCTGCGAATTTCCCCACCCCACACCCGCACCACGCTAGCGGACGCGAATCAACGACAAAAGCCGCCGTGGTCATCTGCGATGCAGATCCTCTGCCACGGCGGCGTTGCGAATGCTGTTGTGCGGCAAAATCAGCCGCGTCGGTTCCGGCCGCGGCCGGAACCCGGGAAATCAGCCCAGCTTGTTGAAGGCCAGCGAGAGGGCCGACTTCTTGTTGGCGGCCTGGTTGGCGTGGATGACGCCCTTCGAGGCGGCCTTGTCCAGGCTGCGGCTCGCCGAACGCATCAGCTCGAGCGCCTTGTCCTTCTCGCCCGCCGCGGCGGCCTCGCGGAACTTGCGGATCGAGGTGCGCAGCGCGGACTTCACCGACTGGTTGCGCACCCGCGCCGCCTCGTTGGTGCGGATCCGCTTCATCTGGGACTTGATGTTGGCCACGCCTGTTCCTCTGATTCCTTCTCGTCAGTTGATGTGCTCTAGATGTTCGTGAAAAGTCTCTGGGCGCACTACACCGAAACGGGTAGCGCCGCGCCGACGATCGAGGTTACCAGTTGAGGCGGTGCGAAGCGAAATCGCCGTGCCTGCGCCCGGTCATCGCACAATCCGGTCCGAGTATCCGCGGTCTGTTCCCGATATGCGAATCGCCGTCATTGTGCACCGTTATCCGGTCCCGTAGCGTCCGACTTGGACGGCCGTACGGGTCGTTCAGCGAGTTTCCTGAATCTCCACGTGGTACCGACTCGAAGCACACGCTCGAAAAGGGAGGTGGCAGATGTCTCCGACTGCTCAGGAAGTGCTCGAAAATGTAGTCGAGCAGCGTGAAGTGCCGTTGGCTCGAAAATTGGTGGCCGAGGTGATCGGCACATTCGTACTGGTCTTCGGCGGGGTGGGTACGGCCGTCTTCGCCGGAAGCCGGGTGGGGGTGCTCGGAATCGCGCTCGCCTTCGGTTTCAGCCTCTCGTTGCTGGTCTACGCGATCGGCCCGATCTCAGGAGCGCACGTCAATCCGGCGGTGACCATCGGTCAGCTGGCGATGGGCAGGATCAGCTGGCTCACCGCCGTCTACTACTGGGTCGCGCAACTGGCCGGCGGGTTCATCGCCGGTGCGGTGATCTTCGGCATCGCCAGGAATCTGCCGTCCTACAACCGCGCCTCCGACGGTCTGGCCGCAAACGGCTGGGGTGCGCACAGCCCGTCGGCTGTGCATGTGCGTGGCCCCATGGCAACGCTCACGCAGGACGGTTACGGCTTGGCCGCGGCCGTCACCGTCGAGGTAATCCTGACCGCGCTGCTGGTTTTCGTGGTCTTGGCGTCGACCGACCGGATCTCGCATGTCGGGATGGCCGGGCTCGGTATCGGTATCACTCTCGCGGTGATCAACCTGATCGCTATCCCGATCGACAACGCCTCGGCGAATCCGGCACGCAGTCTCGCGGTCGCTCCGTATCAGAACGGGGCACTGCCACAGGTCTGGGTCTTCGTAGTCTTCCCGCTGCTCGGCGGCTTGTTGGGCGCGCTGGTCTACAGCGCCCTGTTCGGCCGCACCCGGCATCTCGCCGACTGATCCGGCGACGCCGATGGTGAATCCGGTCGCGCCACGTGCGGCCGGATTCACTGGTTCGGCCGGCCTGCTCAACCCCAGTTGTATTCCGCACACAGCCGGTGCGCGACGTGATCGAAGGTTTTCCGCGGGAGAATCGCCCCTTCACGCCGGATGCCCGCTTCGGGCACGTCGAGCACCCGGTCCAGCCGGACCCAGCTGTCGCGCCCCTCGTAATCCCAAGGGCCCGAACCGATTCCGATCCAATTGTGCTCGGCGCCGCGTGCCGGATTCGAGGAGAGCATCAGCCCCAGCAGAGTCTTGCGCTCCCGGCCCACGACCAGCACGGGGCGGTCCTTGCCGTTGGCCGGATCCTCCTCGTACGGCACCCAGGTCCACACGATCTCGCCCGGATCGGCGCGGCCGTCGAGCTGGGGGCAGTAGACGATCTGGCGGGCACGTTCCCGGGTGGGCACCGGAGTCGAGGCCGCCGGCCGCACCGCGACCGTGTCCTTGCGGCGGCCGCCGAGAGCGCGGTCCCACATCGAGGAACGTTGCATCCGGTCGACGAGTTTCGGCGCCTGCTTCTTGACGATCCGGGGCCCCTGCTCCTTGGCAATGGTCCCCAACTGCTTGCCCAGAGAGCTCCATGTGCTGGCCATATCGGCAGAGCTTAACGGCGAACCGCGCTCGGCTCATCCCTACCGGATTCGCCTGTGCCGGGCGGGGAATCGAGTGTGCCGCCGCTCACATCCGGGTCGCCGGCCCCGGGAACTGCGCCGTTGCCGCCGATGCCGGCCCGCCGGTGCGTGCACGACCACGCGGTATGCGCACGTAGACTGCCGCATGGCGACTTATCGACTTGTTCACGGGTAGGAGTGTCCCATCAGCACGTTTGCCGACACGACGTTCACCGATCCCTCGCGGATCCGGAACTTCTGCATCATCGCGCATATCGACCACGGCAAGTCCACGCTGGCCGACCGCATGCTGCAGTTGACCGGGGTGGTCGAGGAACGGCAGATGCGTGCGCAGTATCTGGACCGGATGGATATCGAGCGCGAGCGCGGGATCACCATCAAGGCCCAGAATGTGCGGCTGCCCTGGAACGTCGATGGCACCGACTACGTCCTGCACTTGATCGACACCCCCGGCCACGTCGACTTCACCTACGAGGTCTCGCGGGCACTCGAGGCGTGTGAGGGTGCGATCCTGCTGGTCGACGCGGCCCAGGGCATCGAGGCGCAGACGCTGGCCAACCTGTATCTGGCACTGGACAAGGATCTCGAGGTCATCCCGGTGCTGAACAAGATCGACCTGCCCGCGGCCGATCCGGACCGTTACGCCGCCGAGCTGGCCCATATCGTCGGCTGCGAACCGGAGGACGTGCTGCGCGTTTCCGGCAAGACCGGCGTCGGCGTGCCCGAACTGCTCAACAAGGTGATCGAGACGGTCCCGCCGCCGGTCGGCGAGGCCGATGCCCCGGCCCGCGCGCTGATCTTCGACTCGGTCTACGACACCTACCGCGGTGTCGTCACCTACGTGCGTGTGGTGGACGGCAAGCTCACCCCGCGCCAGAAGATCAAGATGATGTCCACCGGCGCCACCCACGAACTGCTGGAGATCGGCATCGTCTCGCCCGAGCCCAAGCCCACCCAGGGCCTCGGCGTCGGTGAGGTGGGCTATCTCATCACCGGTGTGAAGGACGTCCGGCAGTCGAAGGTCGGTGACACCGTCACCACCGCGCGCGACGGCGCCACCGAGGCGCTGACCGGCTATCGCGAGCCGCGTCCGATGGTCTACTCCGGTCTCTACCCGGTCGACGGTTCGGACTATCCGGACCTGCGTGACGCGCTGGACAAACTGCAGCTCAACGATGCCGCGCTCACCTACGTGCCGGAGACCTCGGTCGCGCTCGGCTTCGGTTTCCGCTGCGGCTTCCTCGGACTGCTGCATATGGAGATCACCCGGGAGCGGTTGCAGCGCGAATTCAACCTGGATCTCATCTCCACCGCGCCCAACGTGATCTATCGCGTGATCATGGAGGACGGCACCGAACAGGTCGTCACCAACCCGTCGTTCTGGCCAGAGGGCAAGGTGCGCCAGATCTTCGAACCGGTGACCAAGTGCACGATCATCGCGCCGAGCGAGTTCGTCGGCACCATCATGGAGCTGTGCCAGTCGCGCCGCGGTGAACTGCTCGGCATGGACTATCTGTCCGAGACGCGCGTGGAGATGCGGTACACCCTGCCGATGGCGGAGATCATCTTCGACTTCTTCGATTCGCTGAAGTCGCGCACGCGCGGTTACGCCTCGCTGGACTACGAGGAGGCGGGCGAGCAGGAGGCCGCGCTGGTCAAGGTCGACATCCTGTTGCAGGGCGAGGCCGTGGACGCCTTCTCGGCCATCGTGCACAAGGACGCCGCCCAAGCCTACGGCCACAAGATGACCACCAAACTGCGCGAGCTCATTCCGAGGCAGCAGTTCGAGGTGCCGATCCAGGCGGCCATCGGCTCGAAGGTCATCGCCCGCGAGAACATTCGCGCGATCCGTAAGGACGTGCTGGCCAAGTGCTACGGCGGCGACATTTCGCGTAAGCGCAAGCTGCTCGAGAAGCAGAAGGAGGGCAAGAAGCGGATGAAGACCATCGGCCGGGTCGACGTTCCGCAGGAGGCCTTCGTCGCCGCGCTCTCGACCGATTCGTCATCGGACAAGCCGAAGAGGTAGTCTCCAAGGTTCCGTGAGATCAGTTGGACCGTTGACCGAGTCGACTGCCGGTTGATCTTGGGGCTTTCCGGTCACGACCGCCGGTGGCAAGCTCAGAAAGTACCGCTGTGGCCTGTCATCTGTCCGCCTGAAAGAAACCTGAAGGATGTGACAGGCAAGTTTTCCGGAAATAAGGTGTAAAAAGACCCAAATTCGGTAACACCCCGTTCGGTTTAGCCAGCCGAACGCTGAGAGCGGAGTTTGTATGACGCGTGAGCTGCCCTTCGACGATGATGCGGACGCGGGCGATCATGCGAACGATGCCGCATATCGCGTCGCGACCGGTGTCGCGCGGGTGGCTCGGGCCGGTGCGTACGTCACCGGCGGCGCGCTGATCGCCTCCAACGGGTCGCCCGCACCGGAGAACGAATCGCACAACAGCCACATCACCGGCTGGTCCACCGCCGATCCGCATCCCGATGTGCCGAGTCCGGTGGTGACCTATCCGGATCCGTCACCGGACTCCGTTCCGCCGACCCTCGGGAACTCCGCGTCGCACGCCCCGGCCGCACCCGCGCCGGGACTGGCGCTGCCGGAACAGCACGGCACGGATGCCTATCCGGGGCTGCAATTGCCCTTCGCCGACGGTGGTCAGCCCGCGCCCGGTATCGGCGGCCTGCCCGGCTCGCCCGACGGCGAGTCGACCGCACCGCCCTTCTCGATTCCCGGTTCTCCCTCGCACCCGGGCAATCCGCATTCGGGCCACGGTGGTTTCAGTAATCCGGGATTCGGTGGGGGACAAGGCTTTGCGATTCCCGGGACGCACCATGCCAGTGCCCCGGCCGGTTTCGGCCTGCCCGGTGCGCCGGAATCGGAGACCTCGGGAGGCTTCGGTTTGCCGGGTCAGTCCCACGCGTCGGGGGCCTTCGGGCTGCCCGGTGCCGAGGACGCGGTGGATCAGCGGCAGGCCGATGCCGACACGGCCGGCGCCGATCCCTACCCGACCGCACCGCTGCCCGGGCACGGACTGGGCCTGCCCGGCACCAACGGACTCCATCTGCCCGGGATGAACGGGTTCGGCCCCGGCGGGTTCGGCGGTCTGTCGGATCCGCACGACGGTCTGTCGGATCCGCATCCCGGTGCCTTCGACGGCATCGGTGACGGCGGTAATCCCGGCATCTTCGTCGGCACCGAGATGAAGATCGACGCGCACGTCGGATTCGACGGAATCTGGGTGACGACCGAAACCAAGGTCGATTTCGCCGTCGGCGACGTCGGGCACCAGCTCGACGACTACGGGCAGTGGCTCGGCAGCGGCACCCACCAGATCCCCGCCGGCGCAAGCGCATCGGACGCCTCCGGCTGGGCCGGCCAATTCGGTGGCCCGACCTCGAGCGCCCACGCGTCCGGTAGTGCGGCCGACGGTGTGGCCCCGGGTGCGGCGGTGGCGCCCCCCGGTGCGGCCACGGCCGCGGCGACGCATGCCGGGGCCGCGAACGGTCCTGCGGGCGCAGCGGTGAACGGACCCGCCGGCGCCGCCGCGAACGGACCCGGCGCCGCGGTGCCGGGCTCGTCGGCGTTCGCGCCGCAATCCGGGCCGATCGCCACATCGGCCGCCCCCGGCTCGACGCCGTTCGCTACCGCTCAAGCGTCCGCGCCGGTGACGAATGTCGCGGCGCCGCAACCGGTTTCGACCGCACCGGTCGTCGCCGCGCCGGCGCCGGTCGCACCCGCTCCGGCGCCCGCGCTCGTCCAACCGGTCTCGGCGACGCCACTGCAGACCACGATTCAGCCCGAGGCCGCTACCCACCCGATCGCGAACGTGATCACCACGCATGCTGGACCGTCCCCGCTGACCGCGCCCGCGGTGGCCGTTCCGGCGCTGTTCGACGATCGGCCCCGCCATGCCGGTACGGACACCGGACTGCCGGGCGGTGCCGATGATCCGTCGGAATCGGGCGCCGGGCGGACCACCACCCACGCGCCGACCACCACATCGCACGGCACCACCACGACCCACGACGCCGATGCGACGAAGACGCCGACCGCGCCGAGCACCTCGCACGCGCCGGGGACCACGCCCGGCGGCGAGCACACCACCACCCGTCCGGGTACCTCGGCCGATCACGATTCCGTCGACCGGCCCACGCCGACCGTGACGGTGCCTCGCGACACCGATTCCGGCCATCCCACCCGCACTCCCGGTACGACGCCGTCGGATACCGACAGCGACTCCGGGCCGTCGACCTCCGCCGGCGCGGACGCGTCGACGCCGGGCCATACCGCGACGCATACACCGGGCACCTCCTCGGGGGCGGACACCTCCGCCACCGGCAACGCCGACGATCCGACCGTGCCGTCACGCGGTTCCCAGGTGCCGACCCACGATCCGGATTCCGTACCGACGCAGCAGGTTCCTAACCAGCAGGTACCGACCCAGCATGCGACGCCGCCGAGCCACGACCAGACCGTCCCGACACACGAACCGACCGTGCCGACCGCGCAGCACACCGCACCCGTGGAGCCGCCGACCGTGATCAAACCGCCGACCACCATCGATCCCGTGCCGAATGCGCACGTTCCGGTGAAACCTGTTGCGGCCGTAAACGATTCGTACGACACCTCGCTGTGGACCGATCCCGGCCACGGCCTGACGAGTGTGTCCGCCGCCGGACTGTCCGGCGGTCTGCACGAAACCACCTTTGCCGAGATGCACCATCCGGTGGACCACCCTGTCGTCGATTTCCACGTGCTTCCGCTGTGACGGCGGTGGAGTCGCCGGGTGCCAAACACCCCGACGAGATGGCCCCGTTGCTCGCGCAGCTCGACGAATTGCTCGACCTGACCCGCGCCGCGGGCCGGGCCGATCTCACCGCACGACTGGGGATGTCGCGGGCTCGGGTGGCCGATCCGCGCGTGCGGCTGGTGGTCGTCGGCGAACCCAAGAACGGGATGAGCACGCTGGTCAACGGCCTGGTCGGCAGCGCGGTGAGCGCGACCGGCAGTCCGGTCAGCGTTCCGGTGATCGCCGAATACGGTCCGGAGGCGACCGCCACGCTGGTGCGCTCGCTGCCCGGCGGCCGCACCGAACGCCAGCCCGTCGACCCGCTGAACCCCGGTCCGGCGCTGAGCGCGGCCGGCGTGATCCGAGCCGAATTCACCGACCCGAGCCCGCTGCTGGCCGAGGGATTCGTGGTGATGGACGCGCCCGGCGCACCCGCCGACGCGCCGACTACCTGGTCGCTGATCGCCGCCGCCGACGCCGTGCTCTACGTCAGCGACGCGGCGGCGGAATACACTCCCGAGCAGATCGCCCTGCTGCAGCGCATCCGGCAGGTGTGCCCGACGGTCGTCTGTGTGCTGAACAAAATCGATCGCTACAGCCACTGGAGCCGGGTGCAGCAGCGCAATCGCGAGCTGCTCGACGCCGCCGGCCTGGGTTTCGCGGTGGCCCCGATCTCCGCCGATCTGCATCTGCGTGCCGGTGACGATCACCGCCGCGATATCGAATCCGGTGTGCCGCAACTGATCGACCATCTGCGCGGATACGTCCTCGCCCGCGCCGACGCCGTCGCCCGGGAAGCGGCGCTGCGCGACATCCGCACCATCACCGATCATCTGGGGCTGGCCCTGCGCAGTGAGGCCGAAACCCTGCGCGATCCGCAGCGCTACACCGCGATCACCGATCAACTGCGCACCGCGCGGGCCGAGGCCGACGATCTGCGCCACCGCAGCGCCAACTGGCAGGTCACCCTCGCCGACGGCTGTTCGGAACTGATGGCCGATATCGAACACGATCTGCGGCACCGGCTGCGCGTACTGGTCCGCCACGCCGAATCGGAGATCGCCAAGCGCGATCCGGCTCGCAGCTGGGACGAATTCGGCGCCGATCTGGATTCCCGGATCTGCGAGGCGGTCGAGGAGAACTTCGTCGTCGCCCACTATCGGGCGGTGGAACTGGCCGAGCAGGTCACCGCGAAGTTCCCCGCCGACTCGCGCGATGTGCCGCTGCCCGATCTGCGGCTCGAGGATCCGGGCGACGTCCTCGAACCGGTGTCGTCGCTGGAGCCGCTGGATACCGCGAAGGTGAGCTTCACCTCGTCGCTGCTGAACGTGATGCGCGGCTCCTACGGTGGCCTGCTCATGGTCGGGTTGCTCACCAGTTTGCTGAAAATGCCGCTGGTGAACTGGTATTCGGGTGCGGCGGCCGCCCTGCTGGGTATCAACGCCCTGTGGGAGGACCGCAAGCTGCGCCGTGAGCGCCGCCAGTCCGAGGCCAAGGTGGCGGTGGCTCGCCTGATGGACGATGTGATCTTCCAGGTCGGCAAGGAGTCACGGCATCGGCTGCGGGCCATGCAGCGCATGTTGCGCGACCACTTCACCGATCTGGCCGATCAGACGCTGCGATCGGTGGACGAATCGCTGCGCGCGGCCGAGGAGGCGGCGGCGATCAACTCGCCGGAGAGTCGTGAACGGCGTCTCACCGAAATCGAGCGATCGATGGTGCGATTGCGGGAGATCCGCGAAAACGCCGACGTGCCTTAGCGTTCGTGCTGTGCGCATTCGGGGCGGGTGGTCCGGGGCATACCGGACCACCCGCTGCTTCGTCAGCCCGCGGGATGAGCCGGATGGAATTCACCGGCCCCGGTGGAGTGTTCGGCCCGGATCACATGCATCACCGCGTTGATCAATGCCAGGTGGGTGAACGCCTGCGGGAAGTTACCGAGATGCCGTCCGGTGTAGGGGTCGATCTCCTCGGCGTAGAGCTTGAGCGGGCTGGCGTATCCGAGCAGCCGTTCCAGCAGATGCCGCGCCCGGCGCACCTCGCCGATCTCCACCAGCGCCGATACCAGCCAGAACGAGCAGATGGTGAATGTGCCCTCCGCACCGGACAATCCGTCGTCGGTGGTGTCGGTGCGGTAGCGCAGCACCAAGCCGTGCTGGGTCAGATCGGAAGCGATGGCCAGGACCGTGGCGCGCACCCGCGGATCGGTCGGCGGCAGGAAGCGCAGGAGTACGACCAGCAGCAGTGAGGCGTCGAGGCTGTCGCCACCGTAGGTCTGGGTGAAGACGCCCTTGTCGTTCACCCCGTGGGTGAGTACATCGGCGCGGATCTCTTCGGCCAGCGCGGCCCACTTCTCGGCGTAGTCGGTCTCGCCGTGCAATTCGGCGAGTTTCGCGCCGCGGTCCAGCGCGACCCAGCACATCACTTTGGACGAGGTGAAATGCTGCGGTTCGCCGCGCACCTCCCAGATGCCGCGGTCGGGTTTGCGCCAGTTCTCGATCGCCGCCTCGACCTGCCGCTTCAACATCGGCCACAACGTTTCCGGGACTTGCTGGCGTGATTTCACGTGCAGATAAACCGAATCCAGAATGGTGCCCCAGATGTCGTGCTGCTGTTGCTGGAACGCGCCGTTGCCGATGCGGACCGGCTTGGCGCCGTCGTAACCGTGCAGGTGCGGGATCTCGGACTCGTCCAGATCGCGTTCCCCGCCGATGCCGTACATCACCTGAAGCGGTTGCGCCTCACCGTCTTTCGCGGTCGCGACATCGTGCAGGAAGGCGAAGAAGTCGTCGGCCTCCCGGTTGAGGCCCAGCGTGTAGAGGCCCCACAGGGCGAAGGTGGAGTCGCGCACCCAGCTGTAGCGGTAGTCCCAGTTGCGTTCGCCGCCCGGCGTTTCCGGCAGCGAGGTGGTGGCTGCCGCCATCAGGGCGCCGGTCGGGGAGTAGATCAGGCCCTTGAGCGTGAGCGCGCTGCGCTGCAGATAGCCGCGCCACGGATGATCCGGGAACTTGCCTAGAGTGATCCACTGCCGCCAGCATTCGGTGGTCTGCCACATCTTCTGCGCCGCTTCGGCGAAGGTGCGCGGGGCCGGCAGCGGCGACCAGGACAGGGCCACGAACAATTCGTCGCCCTCGCGCATGCGGGTGCGGGCGCGGGCCTCGCGCCCCTCCAGCCCCAGGCGCATATCCGTGGTGAGAACCAGTTCGCCGCAGGGCAATTCGTCGTGGGCGCAGGTCGCGGTGGCGGTGGCGCGTTCGTAGACCTCGCCGGTGTATTCCCAATTCACGGGCGCCCGGTGATAGTCGAAGGCCGGTTCGCAGCTCATCTCCACTTCGACCACGCCGCTGACGCATTTCACCGTGCGCAGCAGGATGTGCTCGGCGTCCCAGTCCTCCGGGGTGCGGCGGTAGGTCCGGCTGCGCCGGTCGGTGTTGTGCCAGGGGCCCAGGACCAGCGCATCGCGGACGATGATCCAGCCGGTGTCGGTCTGCCAGGTCGTCTCCACGATCATGCCCCCGGGCAGATAGCGCCGCGCCGCGGGCACGTTCACGCCGTAGGGGCCGAGCCGGAAGTGTCCGGCGCTGCGGTCCAGCATGGCGCCGAACACACTGGGCGAATCCGGCCGCGGCAGGCACATCCACTCCACCGCACCGTTGCGCGCGATGAGGCAGCAGGTCTCGCAATCGGAGAGGAAGGCGTAGTCGTCGATCGGCGGATACGACGACTTGTGCACGACGCCCGCCGAAATGGGCAGGTAGTTCGCCGAGATCTCGGCATCGGAGACGTCGGCCAGGGCATCGCGCGGCGGCGACATGTCGTCGAGCGTCTCGATGAGGGGTTGTTCGGTGATCGGTTCGTCGTAGGACGCCATACAGCCATCATGGTGGATTCCGGTCCCGTTCGCCGGGACTGTCGGCACCTCGCGACAGCCGGTCGGCATGCCCTGCGGCCGGCGCACCCGTGACCTACTAGGCTGGTGGTTGTGCATCATGTCGCGGGCTGGTGGGACGGCTTCGAGTTGTGGGTGGCCGGATTACCGTTCCTCCCGCAGTTCGTCGTGGTTCTGGTCGGGGCGGTGCCGGTCAGTTTCCTGATCGCCTACCTGCTCGATCGTGGATTGCGGATCGTGCTGCGGCTGCTCGGCCGCGACCGCTCGGCCGTCGCCGAGACCGACATCGTCGCCGGCGACGCGGCCTCCGAGATCGCGCCCGATGCGGCGACCATCGCACCGCCCGAACCGGTGCTGGCCGGCGCCTCGATGCATGTTCCGGGTCCGATGCCGAAGGAAGCGATCTGATGCCACGCTCACGGGTCCAGTTGGCGCTGATCGCACTGCTCGTGCTGATCGTCGTCGCCTGGTTGCTGACGCGATAATCCCCCGCTGTCGGAGGTTGCAGGTACTGTGCAGCCCATGCCAACCGATGAGGAATTCGTCGACCTCGAGCAGCTTCTGGAGATCGAGGACGGCCCCCGACTGATCGCGACCCACTACACCACCGCCGACGAGGCGATCGAGATGGTGCGCGCCGCGCAAATGCTCGGCCTGGGCGTGCGGCTGCAGAACCGGCTGCGCGCCGACGAGCCCGACGAGGACGGTGAGGACACCGCCGTCGAGGAGTGGGTGCTCGACCTCTACGAAAGCCCGCCCGAGTCCGCCGACGAGGAGTAGACCGGCCACCGATCGGCTGGTGCCGGAACGCACGCACCGGGGTCCGGGCGACTGTGGTCTTCACCACGGTTCGCCCGGGCCCCGGTGGTCGTTGCGGTGTCGGCGCGGTGGCGGTCGGGAATCCGAAATATGAATACTTCCCGCCGGTCATGGGCGGTTTTCTCGAACATCGGGATCTTCGGCGGATTCCGCTTCGACCGATTCGCGCGGTTCCGGGTGCTCTGTTAGAGTCTGCCCGTGTCATCGAGCGTTGTTCCGCAGGTCCGCCATGAGTTGGCGTTGATCGCGGTCGGCTGTCTCGTCGTCGCGGACATTCACTGTCGTCGATAGCTGATCGGACACGCTGCGCCCTTTCCACGGGACCGGCGCACATCTTTCCGCAGCGTCTCCGCCTCTCGCGGCTCAGCCGCCCGCGCCTGTCTCCGGTATTCACCGGGCAGATCTACCGCTCAATCACAGTTACTTCCGACCCGGCAGCAGTGTGCGCCGGGGGCGGGCGGCAGGAAAGGTCAGTTCCATGTCTCGCAGATCGTCCAGCAGATCCTGGTTCTCGGTGCGCCGAGGACGCATCGCCGTCGCGCTCACCGCGCTGGCGGCCGTGGGACTGACCGCCGCCTGCAGTGGTGGCTCGAGCGACACCGTCGGCGGCGACGCCCACAGTGGTGGCGGGCAGTTGACGCTGTTCGCCTACTCGGTCGCCAAGCCGGGCTACGACAAGGTGATCGGCGAATTCAACAAGACCGAGGCCGGCAAGGGCGCGCAGATCCAGCAGTCCTACGGCGCCTCGGGCGACCAGTCCCGCAAGGTCAAGGACGGAGCCCAGGCCGACGTCGTCAGCTTCTCGGTCGAACCCGACATCACCCGGCTGGTGGATGCCGGGCTGGTCGACTCGACCTGGAATGCCGACGCCAACAAGGGGGTGCCGTTCGGTTCGGTCGTCGTGATCGCCGTCCGCAAGGGCAACCCGAAGGGCATCCACGACTGGAACGATCTGCTGAAGCCCGGCGTCGAGGTGGTGACGCCGAATCCGTTCAGCTCCGGCTCGGCCAAGTGGAACCTGCTGGCGCCCTACGCCGCGGAGAGCGACGGCGGCAAGAATCCGCAGGCGGGCCTGGACTACCTGGGCAAGCTGATCTCCAAGGAGCACATCAAGGTGCAGCCGAAGTCGGGCCGGGAGGCGACCGAGACCTTCCTGCAGGGCACCGGGGACGTACTGCTCAGCTACGAGAACGAGGCGATCTTCTCCGAGCGCAGCGGGGATCCGATCGAGCACGTCATCCCGCCGACCACCTTCAAGATCGAGAACCCGGTGGCGGTGACGAAGAACGCCAAGAATCCCACCACCGCCGTGGCGTTCAAGGACTTCCTGTATTCGCAGGCCGGCCAGAAGGCATGGGCGGAGGCCGGTTTCCGTCCGGTCGATCCGCAGGTCGCCGCGCAGTACACCAAGGATTTCCCGGCGCCGCAGAAGCTGTGGACGATCGCCGATCTGGGTGGGTGGAAGCAGGTCGACAAGGATCTGTTCACCCCCGACACCGGCAGCGTCGCGGTGCTCTACGACAAAGCCACCAAGTAAGCCGGTGGCTCGGAGCGCACGGAATACTGGGCAACTGTGACTGACACCCGTACGAAGGCCGACACCGGCGGGAGTACCGACGCCGGGACCACCACCGGTCCCGGCGTCGTCCGGCAGCGGTCCGCCGGACCGGCGTGGCGGTCGCGCCTCACCGGATCGGCCGGCTCGCTCGGTCTGGCGATCACGGTGCTGTGGCTGAGCATCATCGTCTTGCTGCCGCTGGCCGCGTTGACGGTCCATTCCTTCGACGACGGGTGGTCCGGCTTCTGGGGTGCGGTCACCGCGCCCGCGGCACTGGACGCGTTGCGGGTGACGGTTCTCGTATCGGTGGTCGTCGCCGTGATCAACGTCGTCATGGGCACCGTGGTGGCGTGGGTGCTGGTGCGCGACGATTTCCCGGGCAAGAGCTTCGTCAACGCCCTGATCGATCTGCCGTTCGCGCTTCCGACGATCGTGGCGAGCATCGTGCTGCTGTCGCTGTACGGGCCGCAGAGCCCGGTCGGTATCCACCTCAACGCCACCCAGCCGGGACTCGTGGTGGCGCTGGCATTCGTGACGCTGCCGTTCGTCGTGCGCTCGGTGCAGCCGGTGCTGATCGAAGCGGATAAAGAGGTCGAGCAGGCCGCGGCCTCACTGGGCGCGAACAACCTGACCATCTTCCGGCGCGTGGTGCTGCCGTCGCTCGCGCCGGCCATCATCTCCGGCGGTGGCCTCGCCTTCGCGCGCGCCATCGGCGAATACGGGTCGGTGGTCCTGATCGGCGGCAACATTCCGCGCCGCACTCAGGTCGCGTCGCAGTACATCCAGCAGCAGATCGAGGTGGACCGTCCGGTGAACGCGGCGGCGGTGTCGGTGGCGCTGCTGGCGATTTCCTTCGCCACCCTGCTGATCCTGCGCATCTTCTCCGAACGCACCGCCCGCAAGGAACAGGCGAGCCGATGAAACTGTCCGCCCCGTCCCGGATTTCGCTGCGCGTGATCGCGCTCGCGTATCTGATCGTGTTGCTGGTGGCTCCGCTGGTGATCATTCTCTGGCGCAGCTTCGAGCACGGGATCGGTGCGTTCCTCGATTCCATCACCACACCCGCCGCGATCTCGGCGTTCAATCTGTCGCTGTTGATCGTCGTGATCGTGGTGCCGCTCAATGTGGTCTTCGGAGTCATCACCGCCATCGCCCTGGTGCGCGGAAACTTCCGGGGGCGCACTCTGATTCAGGGTGTGGTGGATCTGCCGTTCGCGGTCTCGCCGGTGGTGGTCGGCGTATCGCTGATCATGCTGTGGGGTGTCGGGGGCTGGTTCGGTGGCCTCGACAGCTTCGGCTTCCGGGTGATCTTCGGCCTGCCGGGCATGGTGATCGCCACGCTCTTCGTCACGCTGCCCTTCGTGGTCAGCGAGGTCGTCCCGGTCCTGCACGAGATCGGCGACGATCAGGAGCAGGCCGCGGCGACCCTGGGCGCCAGCCGGTGGCAGACCTTCTGGCGTATCACCCTGCCGGCCATTCGGTGGGGCCTGACCTACGGCATCGTGCTCACCGTCGCCCGCGCCCTCGGCGAATTCGGCGCCGTGATCATGGTGTCGTCCGGACTGCCCGGCATTTCTCAGACCCTGACGCTGCTGGTGCACGGTCGTTATATCAACGACCACAACACCTTCGGCGCCTACTGCGCGGCGACCCTGCTCATGGCCATGGCGCTCGTCACCCTCGTCCTGATGACCCTTCTCGAACGCAAGCGGGGCACTGCCAAATGATTACCGTCACCGACGCGAACAAGCGCTATGGTTCGTTCGCCGCCCTCGACAACGTCAGCCTGGACATCCCCTCCGGTGAGCTGACCGCGCTGCTGGGGCCCTCCGGTTCCGGGAAATCGACGCTGCTGCGTTCGATCGCCGGCTTGGAATCGTTGGATTCGGGCATCGTGACCATCGCCGACCGCGACGTCACCCGGGTCTCGCCGCAGAAGCGCGATATCGGCTTCGTCTTCCAGCACTACGCGGCGTTTAAACATATGACCGTGCGCGACAACGTGGCGTTCGGGTTGAAGATCCGCAAGCGCCCGAAGAACGAAATCCGCAAGCGCGTCGACGAATTGCTCGGCATCGTGGGCCTGGACGGGTTCCAGCATCGCTATCCGGCGCAACTGTCGGGTGGTCAGCGGCAGCGCATGGCGCTGGCCCGGGCGCTGGCCGTCGACCCGCAGGTGCTCTTGCTCGACGAACCCTTCGGCGCCCTCGACGCCAAGGTGCGTCACGACCTGCGCACGTGGTTGCGTCGCCTGCACGAGGAAGTGCACGTGACCACCGTGCTGGTCACCCACGATCAGGAGGAGGCGCTCGACGTCGCCGACCGGATCGCGGTGATGAATGCCGGTCGCATCGAACAGGTCGGAACGCCCGAAGACGTATATGACCGTCCCGCCAACGAATTCGTCATGTCCTTCCTCGGTGCGGTGGCCAAGTTGAACGGACATCTGGTGCGCCCGCACGACATTCGCATCGGCCGCGATCCCGGTATGGCCCTGGCCGAACACGAGGGCACCGCGGAGTCGGCGGGGGTCACCCGCGCGACCGTCGAGCGCGTCGTCCGACTGGGTTTCGAGGTTCGCCTCGAATTGCGCAATGCGGCCACCGGCGACCTGTTCACCGCGCAGGTCACTCGCGG
Organism: Nocardia sp. AB354; assembly: GCF_049538315.1. Classification (NCBI taxonomy): domain Bacteria; kingdom Bacillati; phylum Actinomycetota; class Actinomycetes; order Mycobacteriales; family Nocardiaceae; genus Nocardia; species Nocardia sp. AB354. The sequence continues at coordinate 169,505 of NZ_JBMVFU010000006.1, forward strand.
TGACGCGGAGGCTTTGCGGTTGGCGGAGGGTGAGACCGTCTTCGCCCGCGCCACCCGCATCCCGGAACTGCCCGCGGCCTGATCTTCCCTGTCGGCGGAGCCGGGCGCTCGTGCGGCGTTGGGGGAGTGGGTGTTTCGCCGGATGCGCCACCGTTGCCGGATCGCCGGTATACGGTGTCCGAGGATATTCGGACGATTGCTGGCAAACCCGTACCGGTCGGTCGGTGTCGCGAAATGTCCACTGCGCGTATGAATTGCCTGATTTGTTACCGCAGGTGAAGGGGTATATCTGCGGTATCGGCGGCATCGTCGCGGAGTGCGGCGGTTGAGCGGACAACCGATTGTCCGGTGCTTGGCAAGTTCTCAGCACAGTGGTTGCCTGATGCCGGATCGAGACATGTCAGCGAACGTACGCTCGTCGATCGAGGGGAATTGTGATGACGGTTGGGCTCGGAGTGAGTATCGGCACGGTCAACACGGTGTGCGCCATCGATACTGCTGAGAGCGGGAAGAACGCGCGTGGCCGCGGGCGCAGCGCGGCCGGCGAATCCGGTGGGCGTGCGGCGACCGGCCGGCGCAAGCGGGGCTCGGGCCCGAAATCCGCGCTGTCGCAGCAGCGCACCGCGCCGGGAACCTGGCGCACGACACTCACTTTCGACAGCAGCGGCACCGCGCGGGTCGGCCGGATTCCGCGCCACGGCCGCGCCGTGACCGACTTCGCCGATCTGACCGGGCCTGGCCGGACCGCGCGCGTACGTCATCGGTCGCTGTCCGCGGCCGATCTGGTGGCGACCGTCGCGCGCACCGTGGTCGCGGACGTGTCCGCCCACGTGGTGGCCACCGCCGAGGGCCGCAATCCGGAAACCGCTGTCGCGGTGACACATCCGGTGAGTTACGGCGAGGAGCGGGTGCTCGAACTGCGCGAGGCCCTCGATTCGATCGGACTGTCCCATGCCGCCCTGGTGGCCGAACCGGTGGCGGCCGCGGCGTGGCTGTCGGTGGCGCACGGTCCGCTGCTGCCGGGCCTGGCGCTGGTCTACGACCTCGGCGGATCGGGGCTGACCGTCACCCTGGTGCGCATCGGCCCCGGTACTCCGGACCGGCCGGTGTTCGGGGAACCGTTGCGCTCCACCGCCTTCGGTGGCCGCGCCTTCGGTGCGAAGATGGCCGCGCAGGACAACTGGCGCGCCGGTGCTTCCTCGGCCGCCGACTCCGACGCCGCGATCACGGCTTTGCGCACCGCGCACATCCGCGAGTCGCTCGATGTGGTGTACGAATGCCTCGGCCGAGCCCGCGTCACGATGGCCGATGTCGACTGTGTGCTCGTCGTCGGCGGCGCCGCCCGTCCGCCCGAAGTCGCCGCGGTCCTGGCCGCGGCGCTGGCGCGGCCGGTGATTGTCGCCCCGGATCCGGAGCGCACGATCGCCGAGGGTGCGGCCGTGTTCGCGCGCCGCGCCGCCGAATCGATCCGGGAGAGCGAGGTCGCCGAGGCGCCCGAGCCACCCGAGCCGCCGCGCGTGCTGCGCCGCCGGCTGACGCGGGTCGCGGTCACCGTCGCGGTCGCGGCCGGTGGCGCGCTGTTCGCGGCGACTGCCGTGGTGGGGGACGAAGCGGGAGCGCAATCCATGGGCGCGGGACTCGTGCACGTTCAGCACTGACGGCGTGCCGCCACAGGTGGCGCGGGGCCGACAACGCCCTTCCGACTCGGCTTATCGGCTGATTCGTCGCTCGACGGCGCTCGGGCTCTCCGGATCGCGATAGTTGTTGAGTACCACCGCGAGACATCCGAGGGCGATGACCGCGCCGGCCGCGAACATCACCGGATAGCCGATGCGCAAGGCGTTGTGCAGCAGCGACAGCAGCGCCGGTGAACCGAATCCGAGGTAGCTCACCGAATAGAACACCGCGGTCAGCCCGGCCAGATCGTCCGGCCGGGCGATCCGCTCGATCTCCTGCAGTCCCGCGACCATCCCGATGCCGAATCCGAAGCCGAGCACGGCAGCGGTCGCGACGACGGCCCACAGCTGTAGCGATGCCGCCGCGTAGACGGATGCGGCCATGCCTGCCGTGGTGAGGATCAGCGACAGTGCCGCGATCCGCGCGGTACCCGGCAGGTCGATCCGCCGCGCCACCGACTGGATGGCGAAACCGCATCCGAGCGTGATCACCGTGATCAGCGCGGAGAAGGCGATCGGGGTTCCGGCGATGCGGTCGGCGGCCAGCGTCGGCAGGATTGCGTAGGCGGTCGCGGCGGAGGTGAACAGCCACAGCGCCAGCGGCAGTGCGATGCGGCGGAAACGCCGGTGGCCGGCCGCCGGAATCCGCAGATCCTCACGCAGTGGCTTGCGAATCGGTTGCGGTGCGACTGTTTCCGGTGCGCGCTGCACCCAGACGGCCGCGATCACGCACAGTGCCACATTGATGAGATAGGCCAGGGTCGCGGGCCACGGCCCCCACTGCGCCAGCACCCCGGCCACGCCGGCTCCGATGGCGAAACCGCCGGTGAGGCTCATCGCCGAGCGGCGAGCGCCGGTGCCGGGAGCCGACACGGGCCCGAACGGCGGCTGCGACAGCTCCTTCAACCAACTGCTGCCCACGGCCATCGCCAGACCGAGACCGACTCCGCACAGCACGCGCCCGATCGACAACATCGGCACCACGCCGAAACCGAAGGCCAGCAGCGTCGATCCGACCGCGGTGATCAGCGGTGCGGGCCGCATCAGCCGCTGCCTGCCGTAGCGATCCGACAGCGGCCCGCCGATCAGCAGCGCCGGCACGATGCCCAGGACGTATTCGAACAGCAACAGATCGACCGTGGTGACCGGCAGGCCGTCGTTCTTGTACATCACCAGCAGCGGGGTGAATTCGTTTCCGCCCCAGGCGATCGCGAAGACCGCCGCGGCCACGCCCCACCACACGCGCGGGGTGGTGGCGACCCGTGCCGGGCGGATGTCGACGGCGGTCGGCGCGGTCATCACAGTCCTCTCAGTTCGAGCTGGTGCACACCCGAAAGGTGTTCGGCCAGTGCGGTATCGAAGCCCGCGGTATCGCCGGCGGCGATCAGATCGGTCAGCTGCGCATGCTGTTCCACGATGCGGGCGGTATTCATCGGCGCGCGGTGCAGGGCGACGCTGTTCATCCGCCGCTGGCGTTCGCGCAGCGAGTCGTAGAACCCGGTGAGCAGCGGGTTGCCCGCGGCGACGACATAGCCGCGATGGAAGTCGGTGTCCTCGGTGGCGAAGTGCGACAGCGCCCGGCCGTCGGACACGGCGAGGTTCGCGAGGAGTTCGCGCTGGCGGGTCAGTGATTCGCGCAGGGCGTCGATCAGCGCCGGCCGCTCGTCGGCGGTGAGGGCGCGCACCGCCGCGGTCTCCACGACATAGCGGGCATGTGCGACGTGTTCGGCCTCATGTGCGGGAATAGGTACCACCAGCGCGCCGCGTTTGGGATACAGCCGCATCCAGCCCTCGGTCTCCAACCGCAGGAACGCCTCCCGGACCGGAGTGCGCGAGGTGCCCAGATCGGTCGCGATCTCACCCTCGCTGATCAGCTCTCCGCCGGGCAGTGCCCCGGTCAGGATGCGCTCCTTGATCTCCCGATAGGCGCGCTCCGCGGCCGAATACGTCTTAGACACAAGTTGTAGCTTAGCGGGGACATGGGATGAATTGCCATGTGGGTGCCGACACGTCCGACCCGCCTCGAGCGTGGGTGGTGACGGCCTTCCCTTCGATGTGACGCCCCGCACAGTACTTCCCGGTAATGCTGTTTCCGTTGCCACTGAGCTGGGAATTCGGCGGACTATCGGCGAGGTTGCGCGATGGTGCCCGGCATGGCCGGTCGCCGGTGTTGACCTCCGCCGCTATAGGTGTAACTATGGGAAACAGTTACCCATGCGAGATGGAGAGGCTGTGACGACGATGTCCGTTGCCGCGACGCCGGAAGTAGACCCTGTGGTCGCCGAGGCCATGGAATACGCCCAGAAGCTGCTCCTGCTGTCCGAGGGTTCGGTCAACAAGCACTTCGATCCGTTCACCGACATCGATTGGGACAACCCCGACTTCGCCGCGACCGCCGGCGAGAAGCGGTGGATCCTTCCGGAATCCGCCGACCCGCTGGGACGTCACCCCTGGTACCAGGCGCTGTCGGACGAGCAGAAGATCGCCATCGGCAAGTACCGTCAGGCCAATGTCGCCAAGGTCGGCTTGCAGTTCGAGTCGATCCTGATCAGCGGCATGGTCACGCACAACTTCAGCCTGCCCAACGGCTCGCCCGAATTCCGGTACTGCTCCCACGAGATGATCGAGGAGCACAACCACACCCTGATGTTCCAGGAGATGGTCAACCGGATCGGCATCGATGTGCCGGGGATGGGCCCGCTGGTCCGTAAGTTTCGCTACATCGCCGCGCCGGTCGCCGCCCGGTTCCCGAATCTGTTCTTCATGGCGGTGCTCGCCGGTGAGGAGCCGATCGACCACATCCAGAAGCAGATCCTGCGCTCCGGCGAGGAAGTGCATCCGATCATGCGCGGCGTCATGGCGATTCACGTCGCCGAGGAGGCGCGCCACATCTCCTTCGCGCACGAATTCTTGAAGAAGCATGTGCCGGAGTCGAATCCGGCCGCGAAGTTCGTGCTGTCGCTGGCCATGCCGATCGTGATGTGGATCCTCGGCCGGTCCATCGCGACCCCGCCGAAGTCCTTCTTCAAGGAATTCGACATTCCCGAGGACGTGCGCAAGGAACTGTTCTACGGCTCCGCCGAGGCGCAGCAGACCTTCGCCGACTACTTCATCGACGTGCGGGCCCTGGCCAAGGAGCTGGGCCTGATGAACCCGATCTCGAAGAACGTCTGGAAGCTGCTGAAGATCGACGGCCCGGCCAGCCGGTACCGCTCCGAGCCGCAGCGCGCCAAGACCAAAGCCGCCTGAAGGGTAGCCATACAGTGCCGTATGTAGTCACCCAGTCGTGCTGCAGCGACGCCTCCTGCGTCTACGCATGCCCGGTCAACTGCATCCATCCCACGCCCGACGAACCGGATTTTCTGACGGCGGAGATGCTGTACGTCGACCCCGCGGCATGCGTGGACTGCGGCGCCTGTGCCACGGCCTGTCCGGTGGACGCCATCACCTCCTCGAAGAAGCTCACCGCGGAGCAGAAGCCGTTCATCGAGATCAACGCCGATTTCTATCGCCAGGCGCGGCCGCGTCCACTGCTGGCCAAGCCGGTGCCGGCCGCCGAGGTGGACACCGATCGCGGCCCGATGCGCGTCGCGATCGTGGGTTCGGGTCCCTCGGCGATGTACGCCGCCGACGAGCTGCTCACCCAGCCCGAGGTGGCGGTGACGGTCTTCGACCGGTTGCCGGTGCCCTACGGCCTGGCACGCCACGGCGTCGCGCCCGACCACACCCGGACCCGGCAGGTGAGCCGGTTGTTCGATGTGATCTCCGCGCAGCCCGGATTCGGGTCGTACCTGAATGTGGCGGTGGGCGCGGACATCTCGCACGCCGAACTGCTGGACCATTTCGATGCGGTGATCTACGCCGTGGGCGCCTCCTCCGACCGCAAGCTCGGTATCCCCGGCGAGGGTCTGCCCGGCAGCCTGTCCGCGACCGAGTTCGTGGCGTGGTACAACGGTCATCCCGACTTCGCGCAGCGCAGTTTCGATCTGTCGCAGCGGCGCGCGGTGATCGTCGGCAACGGCAATGTCGCGCTCGACGTGGCCCGGATTCTCACCATGGATCCCGAACTGCTCGATGCCACCGAGGTGTCGCCGGCGGCGCTGGCGGCACTGCGGCACAGCAAGATCGAGGAAGTGGTGATCGTGGGCCGCCGCGGTCCCGCCGAATCCGCCTTCACCGTCCCCGAATTCGTGGGCCTGCTCGGATCCGACCTCGACATCGTCGTGGAAGGTGATGTGCCGGAACCGACTCCGGATATGCCGCAGAAGGTCGAGCAGAAACTGAAGCTGCTGCGCAGCGTGGCCGACCGTCCGGTGGGCGCGCGCAAGCGCATCGTCTTCCGCTATCTCTCCTCGCCCGTGGCGCTGGTCGGCACCGACCGCGTGACCGGAATCGAGCTGGTGCGCAACGAACTCGTGACCGACGAGGCCGGTATCACCCGCGCTGTCGCGACAGACGACACCGAAACCCTGGATACCGCACTGGTTCTGGCTTCGGTGGGTTACCGCGGCGTGGCCGTGCCGGGGGTGCCGTTCGACGAGCGCGCCGGTGTCATCCCGAACGCCGACGGCCGGGTGCTCGAATCCGCCGGCGGCGCGGTGGTTCCGGGAACCTATGTGACCGGCTGGATCAAGCGCGGTCCGACGGGCTTCATCGGCACCAACAAGTCCTGCGCGCAGCAGACGGTGCGACAGTTGGTCGACGACTTCAACGCCGGGCGTCTGCGCCGGCCCACCGCCGACGCCACCGATTTCGATCGGCTGGTCCAGCGCCGCCGCCCCGATGCGGTGCGCGGCGGCGCCACGGCCCAGCCGTGGTGGAAGCGAAAGCTGCTCGCTCGCGCCTGAGCCGGATCTTTCGACCGAATGCCCCGATCCGCCCGGATCGGGGCATTCGTCGTTTCGGCAACCATCCAGTCATTCGGAACGGCCGGACGGATTTCGGTCTCGTGAATGTCATTGCGGCAATTCCATAGAAAACCGGTCGGTATTCCGCGCGATCAACTGTGAAATGGCCAGTTTTGCCAGCTATTCTCGTGCGGCAGCCGAATTCGAACTTCCGACTTTGCCGAATATTGCGGCCTATCAGGTGTTTTGCTCGATCGAGCGGTGGGTGTGAAAGCTTTTCCGCCCATTCGGTTTCCGTGATCGAGACCGACCAGCTAACCTGTGTTCGCTATTTGGTAAACGACCGCGACCACATGGTTGAACCACCTGGGGCCGTGGTCTCGGTGCGTTGACGGGATGGCAATGACGGTTGGCTTCGGCATGAGCATCGGCACAGTGAATTCCGTGTGGGCGGCAACTGCCGGTGATCGCGGCCGGCCGGCGGTCCGCGTGCGTCGCACCGCGGTCACCTTCGACCGCTCCGGCGATGTCCGAGTCGGCGGAGTGCCTCGATTCGCGCCGGTGGTCACGGATTTCGCCGACCTCACCCGCGTGCGCGAGCCGGTATCGCTGGGCGGCCGGATCCGGTCCTCGGCCGACCTGGTCGCCTCGGTCGCCACCTGCCTGATCGAGGGCAGCGATCCCGAAGCCGGGCCGGTCCTCACCTATCCCGCCTGCTACACCGACCGGCAGATCGCCTCGCTGCAGTACGCACTGCACCGCTGCGGCGCCTTCGACGTGATTCTGATGCCCGAACCCGTGGCCGCGGTGGAATGGCTGGACGGCGAATACGGTGTTTCCGCAAGCTGTTCCACGCTCGTCTACGACCTGGGCGCCAACAACCTGGACGTCGCGGTGGTCCGGACCGAGGCCGAATGGAATCAGCGCGGAGTGCTCGGCTCGGCCCTGCGATCCGATGCCTTCGGCGGCCGGCCGCTGGGCGCCGTCCTGGCGCGCTACGCACGGACGCTGGCTCCGGACGTGCCGGCACCGGTGTCGACGGTGGTGCCGGCCGAGGACACCCGCCGCCTGCGCGCCTGGCATGTCCGCAATTCGCTTCGGGTGGTGCGCGATTGCCTGCAACGTGCGCGGGTGACCATCGACGACGTCGATCGCGTGCTACTGATCGGTGGCGCCGCGCGACCGGTCGAGGTGGCGGAGGTGCTGGCAGAGTTGGGTCCTCCGGTGATCGTCCCGCCGGATCCGGCGCATACGGTCGCGACCGGAGCCGCCATCGCCTCGGCTCGATTCGCCACGAGCAACAGCAACGCCGGGCGATACGCCCGGGGCGCCGCGGTCGTATCCTCCGCCGCGGTCGTGTCCGCTCTCGCCATGTCGGCGGCGACCATGATCGGCGGTGGCCCGCTCGGTACCGACGGCCCGATCATGGAATTCGCCCCCGCGCTGGCCGGCCCGGTGGATGCGTTGCGCGAACAGGTCGGCGACCTGCCGCAGACAGCCGGCTTCGGTGTCGGATTCGCTGCGCTGGCGGCCCGCGCCGACACTTTGATGGGCACCTCGCTGCCCGGAATGCGCGGCTACGCCGGTGCGGCGCACGACTTTTCGCATGCCATGACCGATCGGGTCGAGAACGCGCTGCGCGACTACGGCGCCGTCACGCCCTGCGTGCCGCCTCGCGCCCGGACCTACTCCGATCCGGCGCGTTTCACCAACCCCATGCCGTTCGTGAACTCGGGCGCGGCGGCGCTCCTGGCCGCCGGCGCCGCGGCCGGCAACCTGCCCGGCACGGGACATCCGGATCAGCCGGGATCCGGTGATCAGGGCACCCCGCCCGGCGGGGGCTCCACACCCGGGGACTCGTCGAAGCCCGGAAATCCGGCGCCGAAACCGGACGGTTCGAGTACACCCGCATCCGGCACGAACCCCGTCCCCGCCGACAAGACGACCGCGACTCCCGATGCGTCGTCCGGGAATTCGCATACCGGCGATGCCGCGTCCACTCCGCGGCCCGGGCACTCGAGCGGCACCGCGGACAGCGGTGACGGCTCGGATACCACGTCCGCCGAGTCGAATTCGGCCGGTGCGACCGGGGGGTCGAGTGCATCCTCCCAGGGCTCGGACTCCGACAGCGCCGATACGCACGGCTCGCACGCCGACGACTCCGCGAACTCCAGTGGTACGAAATCGGATCCGGCGAAACCGGGGACGGCGAACTCGGGCCCGGCGCACTCCGGCGACGCCACGAACTCCGACACCGGACCCGATGCCGGTGGTACGACGAATTCGGGCGACGGTTCCCACTCGGGCGACTCCGCGAATTCGAGCGACTCCGCGAATTCGAACGGCACTGCCAATTCGAACGGCACTGCGAACGCCGGGGACAACGCGAAGCCCGGCACCTCCGCCCCCGCCGGTGGTGGCACCGATTCCGCACCGACCGGTGGCGCCCAGTCTGCCCCGGGCACAACGTCTTCCGATACCGCCCCGGGTGCCGGAACCGCCCGTACTCCCGGCCTCGGGGGCAGCACGGCCACACCTCCCGGCGGCGCTACCCGCCCCGGCGGGACGAACCCCGCACCGGTCGCCCCCGCCCACCCCGGAGCCGTCGCGCCGAGCCACCCCGGCCTCGGCGCCACCCCCGGTGGCGGCTTCCATGGGGGTGGCCTGGGCGGCGGCTTCCACAGCGGTGGTTTCGGCGGTTTCGGGCACTGACCGGGTTCACCGACAGGGTTCGGCCCCGATATCGCGCCGAGTCGGCGATGACGAGTCCCGACGGCTGTCCAGGACGTCGAGGTAGTGCTGGTTGGACATGATGCCGAGCAGATTGCCGAAGGGGTCGACCACCGAGGCGGTGACGAAGCCCGGACCGCGTTCGGTGACAGGTTGGTGTTCGGCCGCGCCGAGTTCGCGGAGCCGCTGCAGTGCGGCGTCGAGATCGTCGACGTGCCAGTACAGCAGTGCGCCGCCGGGTTCGTGGGCGGGGTCCGGGCAGTAGCGGCGATCGATGATGCCGAGTTCGTGCCGGTAGTCGCCGATCCGGAACTCGATATAGCCGGGAACCTCGAAATACGGTGTGGTATCGAGCAATTCGCCGTACCAGCGCTTGGCGGCCGCCAGGTCGTCGGCATAGTAGGACACGGTCGTCATTCCGCGCAGCATCGGTCTCTCCTCGGTCGTTGCGGTCTTCGATACGATCCTCGCGGTCAAAGTGCTCACCGAATGAGCACTTTGTTCGGCAGAATTGCCGTATGCGCGCCGACCGTCTGATTGCCACGCTGCTCCTCATGCAGGCGAGGGGCCGGGTGACCGCCGCCGAGCTCGCCAGGGAACTCGAGGTATCCGTGGCGACCGCACGCCGCGACCTCGAGGCGCTGTCGTCGGCAGGCGTTCCCGTCTACCCGCAGCCCGGCCGGGGCGGGGGCTGGGCGCTGATCGGTGGTGCCCGGACCGACCTCAGCGGAATGACGGCCGACGAGGCGCGGGCGCTGTTCCTGCTGCTCGGTCCGGCGGCCTCGGGCTCGCCCGCCACCCGCTCGGCGCTGCGAAAGTTGCTGCGAGCCTTGCCGGAGACGTTCCGCGAACAAGCCCTGGCCGCCTCGGGTGCGACGCTGATCGATCCGGTCGGCTGGGGCCGGCGGCCGCGATCCGAACCGGCGGAGGTCGAGTTGCTGCAACAGGCCGTCGCGCGGCGACGGACGGTCCGATTTCGCTACGGCCCGGCCGGTCGTGAGCGAGCCGTCGATCCCTGGGGCGTCGTCGACAAGGACGCTGTGTGGTATCTGATCGCCGGGACCGACCGGGGGCGCCGGACCTATCGCGTCGACCGGATGAGCGAGGTGACCGTCGGGGACGGCGTCGCCGACGTCCCGGCGGATTTCGATCTGGCGCAGGCGTGGTCGGAGATCGTCGAACAGATGGAACATCGCCGCGGCGAGGTGTCGGCGATCGTGCACGCCGATCCCGAGATCGTGCCGGTCCTGCGCGATCGGCTGGGCCGGCACTGCGCCGAGGACGGTCCGGTCGACGGCGGCCGGGTGCGGCTGCGGATCAGCGCCCATCTGCCGCGCGCGATCGCCGAACAGCTCGCCGGATTCGGGGGACGCCTCGAAGTCGTTGCCCCCGAATCGATTCGGCGCGAGCTGGCCGCGCTGGCGGCCGAGCTCACCGCCATCTACCGCTGATCCGCGTTACCGAGCGGTGAACCCGCCGTCGACCGCGACCGCCGCGCCGGTGACGAAGCTCGCCTCGTCGGAGAGGAGGTAGGCGCACAGCGAGGCGATTTCCTCCGCGTGGGCGATTCGGCCGAGCGGGTGCAGCGCCGCGATCGCCGCCTCGCCTTCGGGTGTCGCACCCATCGACGCGCGGAACGCCGGGGTATCCACCGCGCCCGAAACCAGCGCGTTGACCCGCACACCCGCGGTGGCCGTCTCCAGCGCGACCGCGCGGGTCAGGCCGACCACGCCGTGTTTGGCAGCGACGTAGGGGGCGACCGAGCCCATACCGACCACACCGAGGTTGGAGGCGTTGTTGAGGATCGCCCCGCCGCCGGACTCCAGCAGCGCCGGCACCTGGGACCGCAGGCCGAAGTACACGCCGGTGAGGTTGAGTTCCAGATCTGCGCGCCAACCGGCTTCGTCGATGTCCTGCACCGGGCCGAAGGAGTTGACCGCGCCGGCGTTGTTGAAGGCCGCGTCCAGCCGGCCGAATTCGTCGATCGCGGCGTGGGTGAGCCGATCCACGTCCTCGGCCACGGTGACGTCGGTCGGGACGAAGACGGCCCGGCCGCCCTGGGCGCGGATATCCGCGGCGATCCGGTCCCCGGCCTCCTTGCCCCGGGCGCCCAGCACCACCGCGGCGCCCTCCGCCGCCACTCGCCGGGCCACGGCCGCGCCGACCCCGCTGCTGGCGCCGGTGATCAGTACGACCTTCGATTCGAAGCGGTGGTGCACTGTCGTGTCCATCTCTGCTGCCCTCTCCATATCCGTTGTCTGCCACGCGATCTCGTGACAGGTGCCAGTCAAGTCGCGCGAAACCGGCAAAGCTGGCGGGATTCGGACCTGTAGTTGATGTGTCATCTAGTCGTCGGAGTGGCATACCGCCGGGTAACGGCGGCGGGGCTGTAAGCGCAGATGCACGATCGGTGACAATGACCGGGTGAACAGTCCTCGACTGATTGCCCTGGATGTGGACGGGACCATCCTGCAGGCGGGCGCGCCGATGAGCCCGCGGGTGCGTGCGGCGGTGCGTGCCGCGGTCGACGCGGGCGCCCATGTGGTGATCACGACCGGCCGCACCCTGCTCGCCACCCGGCTCGTGATGGAGGAGCTGGGACTCGAGGAGGGCCAGGCGCTGTGCTCGAACGGCGCTGTGCACGTGGACATTTCGAACTGGGAACCATTGGCGGTCCATACCTTCGATCCGGAACCCGCGGTCGCGACACTGCGTTCACTGCTGCCCGATATGGTGCTGTCGGTGGAGAAGGTGGGGGTGGGCACCTGGGCCACCGGCTACTACCCCGGCAGCTTCCGGCTCGGCGAATTCCGCTTCGTCGACGATGCCGAACTGAGCCTGGAGCCCACCACGCGGCTGAACGGCTGGTGGCCCGGCGGCAGCCTCGACGAAATGATCGACGCCGTCGGCGAACTCGACCTCCCCGGCGCCGGTTGGGTGCACGGCGAGGACGAACCGTGGCTGGTGGCCTCCAAACAGGGGGTGTCCAAAGGCTGGGCGCTGGAACAACTTCGCCTGGCCCTCGACATCCCGCTCGAGCAGACCCTGGCCATCGGCGACGGCTACAACGATATCGACATGCTGACCTGGGCAGGGCATTCCGTCGCCATGGGCAACGCGGTGCCCCCGATCCGCGAGCTCGCCGACGAAACGACCGCCGATATCAGTGAGGACGGGGCGGCCCTGGTGCTGGAGCGCTGGTTCGCGGGATGAACCGCGAAGCCGGCACGACCCACGTGGGTCCGGACCGGGCGGGACCAGGGTGACCGAGACTGCCGGAAGGGCAGGCGGAATCAGGCCGTGAGATCGAGGGACATCCGGTCGGCGGCCCGATAACGCTCGAGCGCGACCTCGGTGAGGAACCGGTGCGGCCCGATCGCAGGTGCGTGCACGAGGCCGGGTTCGGCGACGGCGAGACGATCGATGAGCAAGCCCGGGGCCAGGAACCACGGGGCGACCATCACCCGGCGGGCTCCCCGGCTGCGCAGATCCGAGACCGCTCGGCTCAGCGACGGCTGCGTGGTCGCGAAGCAGATCGCGGACCGCCAGCGGGTGCCGTGCGTGAGCGCCACCGCGACCTCGGCCGTGATCCGGTTGGCGGCCGCGGACGAGGATCCGACGGCTGCGACCGCGATACCCAGCTCGGCATCGTCGCGGTCGGCGCCCGCGTGCAGCGCTCGGTCCCGCAGCGCCGCCACCAGTCGTTCGTCGGTTCCGAGCACATCGGCCTGCGTGATCCGCAGCAGCGGATGCCGACGGCGGGCAGCCGCGAGCATGCCGGGCAGATCCACCCGGGCGTGAAACGCGCTGCCCAGCAGCAACGGGACGACAACGGCCTCGGTATGTCCCTGTGCCGCAACGGCATCGATGACCTGTTCCACCGAAGGCGTGTTCAGGTCCAGGAATGCCAGGCGCACGTCGACATCCGGACGTTGTCCGGCGATCTCGGCGACCACGGCCGACATCGTCGCGGCGGATCGCGGATCACGGCTGCCGTGTGCGACCGCGATCAATGCCGGGGCGCGGCCGGTGGTGACACCGGCGAGCGACCGCTCGCCGTTCACGAACATCCCACCGGCCGAACCCATCTCAGCTGCCGACCTCGACCGAGGTCAGTACGTCGCCCACCAGGCCCGCGGCCAGCGTGTTACCGCCCGCCGGGTCGATGAGCAGGAAGCTGCCCGTGTACCGGTTGACCCGATAGTCGTCGGCCGCGATCGGCTCCGCGACGCGCACCGAGATGCGGCCGATATCGTTGAGCGCCAACGACTCCGGATTCGGATCGGCGGCCAGGTTCTGCTCGTCGAACCGCTCGATCAGCGCGCCGACGATGGCCTGCGTGGTCCGGGTGCCGTGCTTGAGCAGCAGGCGGGCGCCGGGCCGCAGCGGCTTGTCGCCGAGCCAGCAGACGGTGGCGTCGAACGCATCGATCGGTTCGGGAGCGTCGGCCGCCGCGACGATGGTGTCGCCGCGGGAGATGTCGACATCATCGGTGAGCAGCAGGGTCACACTGCGACCGGGCTGGGCGGAGGGCAGTTCGCCGTCGGCGGTGTCGATGCGCTCGACCGTGGTCCGGATACCGGAGGGCAGCACCACGACCTCGTCACCCTTCGACACCACGCCCGCGGCGACCTGTCCGGCATACCCGCGGTAGTCCGGGTACTCCGCGGTCCGCGGGCGGATCACGTACTGGACCGGGAAGCGCAGGCCGACCTGATGGCGGCCGGTGCTGTCGGCATCGACCGGCACCGACTCCAGATGCTCGATCAGGGAGGGACCGTCGTAGAACGGGGTGTTCTCCGAACGCGACGCGATGTTGTCACCGTGCAGCGCCGAGACCGGGATCTCGACGATGTCCTCGGGGGCCCAGCCGAGTTTGCTCGTGAGCTCGGTGAACTCGGCCACGATCTGCGCGAACACCGCTTCCGCGTCGTCGACCAGATCGATCTTGTTCACCGCCAGCACCAGCTTCGGCACACCCAGCAGCGCCATCACGGCGGCGTGGCGCCGGGTCTGCTCGATGACGCCCTTGCGGGCATCGACCAGCAGGATCACCAACTGTGCCGTCGACGCGCCCGAGACGGTGTTGCGGGTGTACTGCACATGGCCCGGGGTGTCGGCGAGCACGAAGGACCGCTTCGGCGTCGCGAAGTACCGGTAGGCCACATCGATGGTGATGCCCTGTTCGCGTTCGGCGCGCAGCCCGTCGACCAGCAGCGAGAGATCGGGGGTGGCCAGGCCCTTGTCGACCGAGGCCCGGGTGACGGCGTCGATCTGGTCGGCCAGTACCGATTTCGTGTCGTAGAGCAGGCGTCCGACCAGTGTGGACTTGCCGTCGTCGACACTGCCGGCGGTGGCGAGACGGAGGAGATCGGGCTGCGTTGTCTGCTCGTTCCGCAAGCTCCACTCGCTCATCAGAAGTAACCCTCTCGCTTGCGGTCTTCCATGGCGGCCTCGGAGACGCGGTCGTCGCCGCGGGTCGCGCCACGTTCGGTGAGTCGCGACGCGGCGACCTCGGCGAGGATGTCGTCGTTGGTCGCGGCATCGGAAAGTATTGCGCCGGTGGTGGATCCGTCACCGACGGTGCGGTAACGCACCGACTTGACGACCAGCTCCTCGTCCTCACGCGGACCACCCCAGGAGCCCGGGGTCATCCACATGCCGTCGCGCTGATACACGGGCCGCTCGTGCGCGTAGTAGATGGTCGCGAGTTCGACGTTCTCGCGCGCGATGTAGCGCCAGATGTCGAGTTCGGTCCAGTTGCTCAGCGGGAACACCCGGACGTGCTCACCGGGCGCGTGCCGGCCGTTGTACAGGTTCCACAGTTCCGGGCGCTGCCGCTTCGGGTCCCAGCGGCCGAAGGCGTCGCGCAGCGAGAAGATCCGCTCCTTGGCCCGCGACCGCTCCTCGTCGCGCCGCCCGCCGCCGAAGACCGCGTCGAAGCGGTTCTCGGTGATGGCGTCCAGCAGCGGCACGGTCTGCAGCGGGTTGCGGATACCGTCGGGCCGCTCGGTGAGCCGGCCGTCGGCCAGATACTCCTCGACGCTGGCGACGTGCAGCCGCAGCCCGTACTTCTCGACCACGTGGTCGCGGAAGGCCAGCACCTCGTCGAGGTTGTGGCCGGTGTCCACGTGCAGCAGCGAGAACGGCAGCGGCGCGGGCCAGAAGGCCTTGAGCGCCAGATGCAGCAGGACCGTGGAGTCCTTCCCGCCGGAGAACAGGATCACCGGACGCTCGAATTCGCCTGCCACCTCACGGAAAATGTGGATGGCTTCGCTCTCGAGGGCGGCAAGGGTATCGAATTGTGTCTCGGTCACCGTTGAAGTCATGAGGCGTGCAACCCGCATTCGGTCTTGGCGAGGCCGGCCCAGCGGCCGCTTCGCGGATCGGATCCCGGTTCCGGCTTCCGCGTGCACGGAGCGCAACCGATGGACGGATATCCCTCCTCGACAAGGGGATTGACGAGAATGCCGTGCTGGTCGATATACGCGGCCATCTCGTCGTCGGACCAGGCGGCGATCGGATTGATCTTCACCAGGCCGAAGCCCTCGTCGAAGGAGATCAGGGAGGCGTTGGCCCGGGTGGGGGCCTCCACGCGCCGGATGCCGGTCACCCACGCGTTGTAGGGGGCCAGCGAATTCTGCAGCGGCACCACCTTGCGCAGCCGGCAGCATTCACCCGCGTCGCGCGCGAACAGATCCTTGCCCAGCAGTTGATCCTGTTCGGCGACAGTGTGTTCGGGCCGCACGTTGAGGATGTTCACGCCGTAGACGGTTTCGACCGCGTCCCGGGTGCCGATGGTTTCGGCGAAGTGGTAGCCGGTGTCGAGGAACAGGACCTCGACGCCGGGCCGCACCTGCGCGGCCAGTTGCACCAGCACCGCATCCTGCATATTCGAGGCGACGATGTAGCTCGAGCCGAAGGTGTCCTCGGTCCACTGCAGCAGCTCGGTGGCCGAGGCGTCCGGACCCAGCTGCGCCGCGCCGTCCTCGGCGATCCTGCGCAGCTCGGCTTCGCTCAGCTTTTCCAAAGTGGTTGCCATACTGAATCTCCCGTTACCGAAGGTCGGCCTCGTCGGCGCGGACAGCCCATTGCGCGAACCGCTCACCGTCGTTGCGGTTCTTGACGAAATTGCGGACGACACGCTCGATGTAGTCGCCGAGCTCCTCGCTGGTCACCTTGTGCTGGCGCAGCTTGCGGCCGAAGCCACTGTCGAGCCCGAGGCTGCCACCGAGGTGAACCTGATAGCCCTCCACCTGATTCCCGTCGCCGTCGTCGACGAGCTGGCCCTTGAAACCGATATCGGCGATCTGCGAACGGCCGCAGGAGTTGGGGCAGCCGTTGATGTTGATCGTGACCGGCACGTCCAACTGGGCGTTGATATCGGCCAGGCGCTGGTCGAGTTCGGGCGCGAGGACCTGCGAACGCTTGCGCGTCTCCACGAACGAGAGTTTGCAGAACTCGATACCACTGCAGGCCAGCAGGTTTCGCCGCCAGGCCGACGGCCGGGCCTGCAGGCCCAGCGGCTCCAGTTCGGCGATCAGTTCCTCGACCTTGTCGTCGGGGACGTCGAGTACGACGACCTTCTGGTACGGAGTGAACCGGATCCGGTCCGCGCCGACCCGTTCGACGGCGTCGGCGACCTGGGTCAGGATCGTCCCCGAGACACGGCCGGCGATCGGGGAGAAGCCGATCGCGTTGAGGCCGTTGCGCAGCCGCTGCACGCCCACATGGTCGATGGGCCGGGCCGGCTTCTCGGGCGCGGGACCGTCGATGAGCTTGCGCTGCAGGTACTTCTCCTCGAGAACTTCTCTGAATTTCTCGATGCCCCAGTCCTTGATGAGGAACTTCAACCGCGCCTTGGTCCGCAGTCGGCGGTAACCGTAGTCACGGAACAGCGAGACGACGGCTTCCCACACATCCGGCACCTCCTCCAGCGGCACCCACGCACCGACTCGCTGCGCGAGCATGGGGTTGGTGGACAGGCCGCCGCCGACCCACAGGTCGAAACCGGGGCCGTGCTCGGGATGTTCGACGCCGACGAACGCCACGTCGTTGATCTCGTGGACCACATCCTGCTGGCCGGAGATCGCCGTCTTGAACTTGCGGGGGAGGTTCGAGTACTCCTTCTTGCCGATGTAGCGCCGGGTGATCTCCTCGACCGCCCAGCTGCCGTCGACGACCTCGGCCAGCGACTCACCGGCCAGGGGGGAGCCGAGGACCACGCGCGGGCAGTCGCCGCAGGCCTCGGTGGTCTGCAATCCGACCGCCTCGATGCGCCGCCAGATCTCCGGGACGTTCTCGATCTCGATCCAGTGGTACTGCAGATTCTCGCGGTCGGACAGATCGGCGGTGTCCCGGGCGAACTCGGTGGAGATCTGGCCGAGGGTGCGCACCTGCTCGACGTTGAGCGCGCCGCCATCGCAGCGGATGCGCATCATGAAGTACTTGGCCTCGAGCAGGTCGATGTTCTCGTCACCGGTCCAGGTGCCGTCGTAGCCCTGCTCACGCTGGGTGTAGAGGCCCCACCAGCGGAAGCGGCCGCGCAGATCGCTCTTGTCGATCGAGTCGAATCCGCCCTTGGCGTAGATGTTCTCGATGCGCGCACGGACGTTGAGCGGATTGTCGTCCTTCTTGCTCTGCTCGTTCGCGTTCAGCGGTTCCCGGTAACCGAGGGCCCACTGGCCCTCGGACTTGCGGCGGACCGGCTTGCCGGTGCGTTCGCGCGGGCCGGAAGCCTCCGGGCGGGGCCGGGCACGACGCTCACGGGCGAGGCGTTCACGATCCGCGCGAACGGACTCGGGGCTGGGACCGGCGTCGGTACTCGACGTCATAGGGTCGCTCCTGAAGAAGATGGATCAGGCCTTGCGGCAGGCGGGAGGGGCTGGCTCGCGCCTTCGGAGTTCAGCGAATCGGACCGATGGGCATCGCGACGGATGCCGGGAACCGGGGAGAGGGGAGGCCGAGCTACCGGAGGCGATCCGGCAGACAACTGGCGCTGCAGACGCGCTTGAAGTCGACATGGCGGCGCGCCACGAGTCGTACTCCAAGTCCGGTCATGGAAGTTATTGTGCCATGTCAGGTGGGTCTTTCCGACCGGTGGGTCATATTCTCCGCAAAAAAGCGGGAAATTCCCTGGACGGCCGTCCTAATTTGTGAGATGCGTCATAGATCAAGCGGATTCGCCGATCGCGATGCCGCAGGGGCCTTCCCACGGGACGCCGACGGGTCGGCTAGGGCACGATGACGAGCTTTCCGGTCGCCTCGTCGTTCTGCATCCGGCGGTGGGCCGCGACTACGGCGGCGATGACCGCGTCCACCTTCGCGGGCTGCCGGGTCGTGGCCGCGGTCTCCATACCCTCGGCTGCCGCGATGGCGATCGCCGCCATGCCCACCGACGAGGTCCCGCCCCGAATCAGCAGCCGCGCCGCGCGCTGCCGCACCCCGGACAGGACGCCCGAGGCCGCCAGCGCGCCGTGCGCATCGTCGTCTCACTCATGCGTTCACTGTCGTGGGCGACCGGGGCGGCCGACCACCGATAGAATGCTGATTCATGCCCGTTCACCGCCAACCTGCCGCGACGGCTTCTCCGTCGCGGCTGTGGCCGTCCGGGGGCGTTCACGAGTGGGCGCCGGGAGCGTCGAGTTCGGTCCACGCGCATGCGCGCGGGCATCTGGTGTATGCCGCCCGCGGGGTGCTCTCGGTGCACACCGAACGCGGGACGTCGATCGTGCCGGCCAGCCGAATCGGCTGGACCCCAGCCGGATTCACGCACCAGCACCGCGCCCACGGGCGAACCGACATGCGGATCGTCTTTCTCCCGGCGGCCCCGGCCCGGCTGCTACCGGACCGCCCCGCGGTATTCGGGGCCACCGATCTGGCCCGCGAGGTGTTCCTCACTCTCACCGGGCCCCGCGACCACGACCGCGGTGCGCGCGCCCGGCTGCATCGGGTGCTCGTCGACGAACTGCGGGAAGCGCACGAGCAGCCGCTGCAACTGCCGCAACCCCGCGACGACCGATTGCGGGCCCTCGCGCGGATTCTGTACGACGACCCCGGCGACAACACCGCGCTGGCCGAACTCGGGCGCAGGGTCGGCGCGGGAGCGCGAACGCTGAGCCGGCTGTTCCACGACGAGCTCGGCATGACCTTCTACGAGTGGCGCACCCAACTGCGCATCTCGCACGCGCTCGTCCTGCTCGCCGAGGGGCACGACGCGACATATGTCGCGCACGCCTGCGGGTGGGCGAATCCGAGCGGCTTCATCGCGGCGTTCGCCGAAATCGTCGGCACCACTCCCGGAAATTACGCCCGTTCGCACCGAACTCGCGGGCTACCGGCGCCGGAAGCGATCGACTAGCCGGTGTGCCGCCGGTCACTGCGCCGCACCGGGCACACTGGTGGGGTGACCGCACCCGCTCCCGAACACACCACCGCCGCGCCGACGCTGCGCGATTTCGGCGGCGGGCCGTTCGGGATCTACGTGCACGTCCCGTTCTGCGCGACGCGCTGCGGCTACTGCGATTTCAACACGTATACGGCGGGCGAGCTGGGTTCCTCCGCCTCGCCGGAGTCGTGGCTCGACGCCCTGCGTGGCGAATTGACCACCGCGGCAGCGGCTTTCGCGGAACTACCGAGCGCGCAACCGCCGGTGTCGACGGTCTTCGTCGGCGGCGGCACCCCGTCGCTGCTGGGCGGCGACGGCCTGGCCGATGTCCTCGACGCCATCCGTGCCGAGTTCTCCCTCGCCGCCGATGCGGAGGTGACCACGGAATCGAATCCGGAGTCCACCTCCCCGCAGTTCTTCGAGCGCATCCGAACCGCCGGCTACACCCGCGTCTCCCTCGGCATGCAATCGGCCGCGAGCCACGTTCTGCGCATTCTCGACCGCACCCACACCCCCGGACGTGCCGTAGCGGCCGCCCGCGAGGCCCGGGCAGCCGGTTTCGACCACGTCAACCTCGACCTCATCTACGGCACGCCCGGTGAATCCGACGCCGACCTCGACGCCAGCCTGGACGCGGTCCTCTCCGCCGGCGTCGACCACGTCTCCGCCTACTCCCTGATCGTCGAGGACGGCACCGCCATGGCCCGCAAGGTCCGCCGCGGCGAACTCCCCGCCCCCGACGAAGACACCCTCGCCGCCCGCTACGAACGCATCGACGCCCGCCTTGCCGCCGCGGGATTCGGCTGGTACGAGGTATCCAACTGGGCCACAACGTCTTCCGCGCGCTGCCGGCACAACCTCGGCTACTGGGACGGCGGCGACTGGCTCGGCGCCGGCCCCGGCGCGCACAGCCACCTCGGCGGCGTGCGCTGGTGGAACGTGAAGCATCCGGGCCGCTACGCCGAGCGCGTCGCGGCCCGCGCCGGACTGCCCGCCGCGGGCTGGGAGGCGCTGACCGACGCGGAGCGGTACACCGAGCGCGTGATGCTCGGCGTACGCCTGCGCTCCGGACTCCCGGTCGAGGAATTGGATACCGACGGCCGCGCGGCATGTGAGCGTGTGGTCGCCGACGGACTGGCCGTTGTCGACCGTGATCGGTTGGTGTTGACCGACCGTGGGCGTCTGCTCGCCGACGGAGTGGTCCGCGATCTGCTGGGCTGACCGGCTGTCGGTCGGTAGCGGCCCGGTGAATCGGTCTATTTCGCCCCGAATTCGGCGCTGCGGCCCGGGCGGGAGTCCGGACAGCGTAGGGTTCGAGGCAACTTGAGGAGATCCATGTCACAGGCACGCCACATCACACTTGTCCACGAGCAGAGCGAGTTCGCCGAAACGCGTGCCGCAGAGAAGGCCGAGGCCGCACGGCGCGGCGCGCTCGCCGCCCGGGCGGTGGCCAGTCATTCGACCGGAGTCGACGACTGCCAGTCGCTGCTGACGATGCTCGGATTGGATGCGGCGGCAGGCAAACTCGTCGCCGAATCGGACTGAGTTCGCGCCGCGGGCGCGAGACGGACATCTTCGCCCGCGCCTTCCGTGGCTCCACCTCCGTTCCGCTGCGCGACCGGGTCCCCGGCGCCGGCCCGGCATCACTGTGCGACCTCACACGCGGGAACTCGTGAGCACAGGAACTAAACTGGTGTCGGATCAACCGGGAATCCGCGTGGTCGATGCTGCCCGTGTGCGGCCGCGTGGACCCCGAAGGCGAACGAGGAGGTGGGGCCGATGTCGAGCACCGAGAAGCGGCGGCTGGAGGTCCTGCGCGCGATCGTCGCGGACTACATCGCGACCAAGGAGCCGATCGGGTCGAAAACGCTGGTGGACAAGCACAATCTGGGCGTCTCCAGCGCAACCGTGCGCAATGACATGGCGGTCCTCGAGGCCGAGGGATACATCACTCAGCCGCACACGAGCTCCGGTCGCATCCCGACCGACAAGGGCTATCGCCAGTTCGTGGACAACATCGCCGAGGTCAAGCCGCTGTCCAATGCCGAGCGCCGCGCGATCATGGAATTCCTGGAAAGCGGCGTCGATCTCGACGACGTCCTGCGACGCGGGGTGCGGCTGCTGGCGCAGCTGACCCGGCAGGTCGCGATGGTGCAGTACCCGACGGTCTCGGCGTCGACCGTGCGTCACCTGGAGGTCGTGGCGCTCAATCCGGCCCGGCTGCTGCTGGTCGTGATCACCGATACCGGGCGGGTCGATCAGCGGCTCGTCGATCTGGGTGCGGTGATCGACGAGGAGGATCTCGCCGCACTGCGCGGCATGCTCGGCAAGGCGATGGACGGTAAGCGTCTGTCCGCTGCCTCGAGCGCCGTCGCGGCGCTGCCGGAGAACGCCCCCGCCCGGCTACGCGACGTTCTGGTCCGGGTGTCGACCGTTCTGGTCGAAACCCTGGTGGAGCATCCGGAGGAGCGGCTGGTGCTGGGCGGCACGGCCAACCTGACCCGCAATGCCGGCGATTTCGGTTTCCCGGGTTCGCTGCGTGCCGTGCTCGAGGCGCTCGAGGAGCAGGTGGTGGTGTTGAAACTTCTGGCCGCCGCGCAGCAGCCCGGCATGGTGACGGTGCAGATCGGCGAGGAGACCCGCGTCGAGCAGATGCGCGGCACCTCGGTGGTATCCACCGGGTACGGTATGCCGGGTACCGTGCTGGGAGGTATGGGAGTGGTCGGCCCGACCCGGATGGACTACCCCGGCACGATCGCCTCGGTCGCCGCGGTCGCCCGTTATATCGGTGAGGTGCTCGCGGAACGATGAGCCCGCCCCGGTAACCGGGATCCGCGCCGGCCGGCAACCTGGTTCGCCGGTCGGCCACAGTGAACATGGCAGCATCGGCTGTGAGCAGGGATGCTGGACGACACCCATTCGGAACAGGACTAGAGACTCAAGTGGCACGGGACTACTACGGAATCCTCGGCGTCGGGCGCAACGCGTCCGACCAGGAGATCAAACGCGCCTACCGCAAGCTGGCCCGGGAACTGCACCCCGACGTCAACCCGGATCCGGACGCGCAGGAGCGGTTCCGCGAGGTATCCACCGCTTACGAGGTTCTCACCGACTCCGAGAAGCGCCGCATCGTCGATATGGGCGGCGACCCGATGGAATCGGCGGGCGCGGGCGGCGGCTTCTCCGGCGCCGGTTTCGGTGGTCTGGGCGATGTGTTCGAGGCCTTCTTCGGCGGTATGAACGCCACCAGTTCGCGCAAACCCCGCGGCCGGGTGCAGCCGGGCGCGGATTCGCTGCTGCGGACCCGGTTGTCGCTGGCCGAATGCGCGGTCGGTGTCACCAAACACCTCACCGTCGACACCGCGGTGCTCTGTGATCTGTGCCAGGGCTCGGGCACCAACGGCAATTCCAAGCCGGTGCGCTGTGAAACCTGTGGCGGCGCGGGTGAGGTGCAGACCGTGCAGCGGTCTTTCCTGGGACAGGTGATGACGTCTCGGCCGTGCCCGACCTGTCGCGGTACGGGCGAGACCATTCCCGACCCCTGCCGCAAATGCGGTGGCGACGGCCGGGTGCGTGCCCGCCGCGAGATCGCCGCGCCGATTCCGGCGGGTGTGGCCAACGGCATGCGGGTGCGGCTGGCCGCACAGGGCGAGATCGGCCCCGGCGGCGGACCGGCCGGTGATCTGTACGTCGAGATCGTGGAGCAGCCGCACGACACCTTCGTCCGCGACGGCGACGATCTGCACTGCACGATCCGGGTACCGATGGTCGATGCCGCGCTCGGCACCACGGTGGTCATCGACACCATCCTGGACGGGCCCACCGAACTGACCATTCCGCCGGGCACCCAGCCGGGTGAGGTGTCGGTGCTGCGCGCCCACGGCATGCCCAAGCTGCGTTCCAGTGCGCGCGGTGATCTGGTCGCGCACCTGGACATCGTGATCCCGACCAAACTGGACAACAAGCAGTTCGACCTGCTGCGCAAGTACCAGGCGATGCGCAACGGCGAACACACCGAGGTGCTCTCGGCCCAATCCGAACACAACAGCGGATTGTTCGCACGGTTGCGGGCCTCCTTCAGCGGTCGCTGAAAACGCCGTGGCCGCAACGGTTTTCTATCTCGACGAGATACCGCCGGTCGGCGCGGTCGCGGTGCTCGACGGTCCCGAGGGCCGGCACGCCGCGACCGTGCGCCGCATCCGGGTCGGCGAGCCGATCACGCTCTCCGACGGTGCGGGACTGCTCGCCGAATCCGAGGTCGTGGCCACCGGGCGGGATCGCCTGGATCTGAAGGTGCTCGACCGCCTGGTCGCCCCGTCCGTGTCGCCGGCGGTGACGGTCGTGCAGGCATTGCCCAAATCGGATCGTTCCGAACTCGCGGTCGAATTGATGACCGAGGCGGGCGCCGACGCGATCGTCCCGTGGCAGGCCGCCCGGTGTGTCGCGAACTGGGAAGCCAAGGCGCGCAAGGGCGTCGACAAGTGGCGTGCGGCGGCCCGGACGGCGGCCCGGCAGTCGCGGCGGGCCTACATCCCCGAGGTCGCCGATCTGCATCGCACCGCGGATGTGGCCGAGCTGGTCCGGAAAACCGTCGCGGACAACGGCATAGCGATCGCGCTGCACGAATCCGCGACGGCGCGATTCGCCGAGCTGGCGTTCCCGCGGACCGCGCCGATCGTGCTGATCGTGGGCCCCGAAGGCGGTCTGGACGACTCGGAATTGGATGCGCTCACCGCGGCGGGTGCCACCGTCGCGCTCCTGGGGCCGACGGTGTTGCGCACCTCCACCGCCGCGGCGGTCGCGCTCGGTGCGCTGGGGGCTTTGACTCCGCGCTGGTAGGTCCCGGATCCGGCCGGCGTCCGCGCTCCACGGTGCGGCGCGGTCGTCAGGCGGGGCCAGAAGTTCCGATCTCGGACGGGCCGGCGGTGGGCCGGGACCGGAAGCTCTCGGCTCGCAACCGCAATCCGAGGCACGCCACCAGACCCGCCGCCACGACGATCAGCACTCCCACGTACAGCGCCAATCCGGCCCACCCGTGCCAGCTGTAGGCCAGCCCGGCCAACGCGCCGACGATCGAACTGCCGACGTAATAGGCGAACAGGTACAGCGAGGACGCGGCCGCGCGATTACCCGTCGCCGTGGCGCCGACCCACGCGCTGGCCACGGCGTGCGCGCCGAAGAAGCCCGCGGTGAACAACAGCAGACCCGGCAACAGGATCGCCAGATGATCCGGAATGGTCAGCAGCAGGCCGATACTCATCGTCGCGAGAGAGATCGCCACCACCGGGAAACGTCCGAGCCGATCGGCGAACCGGCCCGCGGCGGTCGACGAGACCGTGCCCGACAGATACATCAGGAAGACCGCACCCGCGGTGGCCGCGGACAAACCGAACGGCGACTGGATGAGCCGGTAGCCGAGGAAGTTGTACACCGAGACGAATCCGCCCATCAGCAGGAAGGCCAACCCGAACAGCGGCAGCAGCGCGCGGTTGCGCAGATGCGTGGCGAGGTCGCCGAGCAGCGCGCCGACGCCGAGGGGCCGCGCGACGAAGTATCGGGAGGGTGGCAGCATCCGCACGAACCACACCGTGCACAGCGCGGCGCCCACCGCGAAAATCGCTGCGCCCCAACGCCAGGACGCCACCTCCAAGGTGAAGGCGGGAATCAGCCGGCCGGCCAGGCCGCCGATGGTGGTGCCCGAGACGTAGATGCCCATCGCGGTGCCCAATCCGGCCGAACCGATCTCCTCGGCGAGATATGCCATCGCGACCGCGGGCACGCCGGCCACGGCGATGCCCTGCACGGCCCGCCCCGCCAGCATCAGGTCCAGATTCGGGCTGAAGGGCAACAGCAGACCGATGACGCTGGTCGCCACCGCGGACGCGATCATCACCCGGGTGCGGCCGTACCGCCCCGACAGCACGCTCACCGGCACGATCGCCACCGCCAGCAGACCCGTCGTCAGCGATACCGCCAGTGCGGCGTGCGCGGGCGTGGCGCCGAAGGCCGTCGACAGGCTCGGCAGCAGCGCCTGCGCGCTGTACATCGACCCGAAGGTGGTGAGGCCGGCCGCGAACAGCGCGAGGGTGATCCGCCGCTCGCGCCGCGCCTCCTCGGCCGTCCGGACGGGAGCGGTGGTCACGGTCGCGCTGGTCATGCCTCCACCGTGGCTCCACACAGCTGGAAAAGGAAATGCATAATGATCGGTAAGTTGATGCAATTGAGGCATTAGTTGAGCTGAGCGCGGGGAGCCTGCCGATGGCGAGTGACGATTTGCACTGGTTTCTGACCCTCGCCGAACTCGAACGCGTGGGTGCGGCGGCCGATCGGCTGCATCTGGCCCAGCCCACGCTGTCGCGCATGCTCGCCCGGCTGGAACAGCGACTCGGCACGCAGTTGTTCGATCGGCACGGTAAGCGGCTGACGCTCAACGAATCCGGGCGCATCTTCTACGAACACGCCCGCCGCGCCCAGGCCGAACTGGACGCCGCGAGCCGGGCGCTCGCGGATCTGGCGAATCCGGCCCGGGGGTCGGTGCGGCTGGCGTTCGTCCATTCCTTCGGCGGGCGGGTCGTGCCGGAGCTGATCGCCGGCTTCCGGCGCGTGTCGGGGCGGATCACGTTCCGGCTCGATCAGGGACCTGCCAACGTGGTGGCCGCCGAGGTGCTCGACGGTACGGCGGATCTCGGTCTGACCTCGCCCGAACCGGCGCTGCCCGGGCTGGGCTGGCGCACGCTGTTCCGGCAGCGCCTCGCCCTCGGGGTTCCGGTCGATCATCGCTTGGCGGGCCGGCGGCAGATTCGGCTGGCGGAGGCCGCGGAGGCCGAATTCATCGCCATGCCCACCGGCTACGGGATGCGCAGAATTCTCGACGAGCTCTGTGCCGCAGCGGATTTCCGGCCACGGATCGCGCTGGAGTCCAGTGATCTGGTGACCGTGTCGGGTCTGGTGGCGGCGGGGCTCGGAGTGGCGCTGCTGCCGTTGGAGGAGCCCGCGGTGCGGGGGCCGCAGCCCGGGCCGGTGCTGGTTCCGCTGTCGGATCCGGGTGCCGCCCGCGCGGTCGGATTGATCTGGTCGGCGGACGCGGTGCCGGGCGATGCGGTGCGCACCTTTCGCGAGTTCGCCGTCGAATGGTCGCGCGGGAGCGGGCGGTGAACGAACGGGGACGACCGCTCATCTTCCGGGTGAGCGGCCTCTGAGCTGGGGCTGGAGATCAAATAAGTGGGCGGTGTCGGTGCCGCGCGATAGACTTTGAGGAAAGGAGAGGATCCGTTCGAGACCGGAAAGCAGGCCATAGCCCCTTTTGCGAACATCAGGCGATATCGGCGACCCGACAACACCCACGACCGGCATCGGAGCCGGCGCCCCCGGCAATGGTAACGGTTCGGGTCCAGCGGCCCGGACGGTGCGGTCCAGCATCGAACTGGCCCCGGAGTCCGTATTCGGATTCCTCGGTTCCGCCGATGCGAACCTGCGTGAACTCGAAGGTCTGCTCGATGCCGACATCCACGTGCGCGGGAATTCGGTCACCCTCACCGGTAAGGCCGCCGACGTGGCGCTGGCCGAGCGGGTGGTCGAGCAGCTCGTAGCGTTGACCGCGCACAATCGCGTCGTCACCCCGGAAGCGGTCCGGCATACGGTGTCCATGCTGACCGAGGGATCCTCCGATTCCCCGGCCGAGGTGCTGAGTCTGGACATCATCGCCCGGCGCGGCAAGACCATCCGCCCGAAGACGCTGAACCAGAAGCGCTATGTCGACGCCATCGACGAGCACACGATCGTCTTCGGCATCGGCCCGGCCGGTACCGGTAAGACCTATCTGGCGGTCGCCAAGGCCGTGCAGGCGCTGCAGAGCAAGCAGGTCACCCGCATCATCCTCACCCGTCCGGCGGTGGAGGCAGGAGAGCGGCTGGGATTTCTGCCGGGCACGCTGAACGAGAAGATCGACCCGTATCTGCGTCCGCTCTACGACGCCCTGCACGACATGATGGACCCCGAGGCGATTCCGAAGCTGATGGCGTCCGGAGTGATCGAGGTCGCGCCGCTGGCGTATATGCGCGGACGCAGTCTCAACGACTCGTTCATCATCCTGGACGAGGCGCAGAACACCACGCCGGAACAGATGAAGATGTTCCTGACCCGGCTCGGTTTCGGCTCGAAGATCGTCGTCACCGGCGACGTCACCCAGGTCGACCTGCCGGGTGGCACCCGATCCGGGCTGCGGGTGGTCAGCGACATCCTCACCGATATCGACGACATCCATTTCGCGGAGCTCACCTCCAGCGACGTGGTGCGCCACCGGCTGGTCTCGGACATCGTCGACGCCTACGACCGCTACGAGTCCGACGCCCGGCCGCAGGTGGCGCGGCACTACCCGGGCGGCAACCGAGCCCAGCGCCGCGCGGCGGACAAGGCGGCTCGCCGCTGAGTTGCCCGAGCGGCTCGCCGCTGAGTTGCCTGAGCGGCTCGCCGCTGGTGTGGTGGTGAGGCCGTGCGCGGCCCCCATTAGGCTGGCAGGGTGAGTATCGAGATCGCCAACGAGTCGGGCATCGACGTATCGGAACCGGATCTGGTCAGCGTCGCGCGGTTCGCGATCGAGCGGATGGACGTGCATCCGGCGGCCGAATTGTCGATGGTGCTCGTCGATCTCGACACCATGGCCGACCTGCACATGCGGTGGATGGACCTGCCGGGTCCCACCGACGTGATGTCGTTCCCGATGGATGAACTCGAACCCGGTGGCCGTCCCGACGGCGCCGAACCGGGCCCCTCGATGCTCGGCGACATCGTGCTCTGCCCGGAATTCGCCGCCGCCCAGGCCGGTAAGGCCGGCCATTCCCTCGACCACGAACTGGCGCTGCTCACCGTCCACGGGGTGCTGCATCTGCTCGGCTACGACCACGCCGAGCCGGAAGAGGAGAAGGTGATGTTCGGCCTGCAGAACCGCCTGCTCGCCGAATGGTACGAAAGCCTGCGCGAGGCCGCCCGCCGCGCCGAACTGGCCGAACGCGACCGCCGCCTGCTGGGGAAGACCGGTTTCACAGCCCCGGGCGACCCCCTGGACCCCGCATGAGCGGTCAGGGCCGGAGGCGGCAGCGCAGCGTCACCACGCAGGCCCGAGCTCATGCGGCGGTTGAACACAGCATGAGCGGTCAGGGCCGGAGGCGGCAGCGCAGCGTCACCACGCAGGCCCGAGCTCATGCGGCCGAGGGCAGAGCGTGAACTGGCTGATCCCACTGTTGCTGGCGATTCTGCTGGTGCCGGTCGGCGGTGTCTTCGCGGCGATCGATTCCGCGTTGATGACCGTTTCGCCGGCGCGGGTCGACGATCTGGTCCGCGCCGACCGTCCGGGCGCCCGCCGGCTGGCCCGGATCACGATCGACCGGCCGCGCTATGTGAACCTCATGGTGTTGCTGCGGCTGACCTGTGAGATCGCGGCGACGGTCCTGCTGGCCGCCGCGCTGAGCGAGGTGCTCAGCTGGGGGTGGGCGCTGGCCGTGACCGCGGTGATCATGGTCGTCGTCGACTATGTCGTCATCGGTGTCGGCCCGCGCACCCTGGGCCGCCAGCACGCGTATTCGATCTCGCTGGCGGCCGCGCTGCCGCTGCAGGCGATCGGGGCGCTGCTCGGACCGGTGAGCCGGTTGCTGATCATGATCGGTAACGCCATCACCCCCGGTCGCGGATTTCGCAACGGCCCCTTCGCTTCCGAAGTGGAACTGCGTGAAATCGTCGATATGGCGCAGCAGAGCGGTGTGGTCGACTCCGAGGAACGCCGCATGATCCAGTCGGTGTTCGAACTCGGCGACACCGCGGCCCGCGCGGTGATGGTGCCGCGCACCGAGATGGTGTGGATCGAGGCGGACAAGGCGGTGGCGCAGGCGATGTCGCTGGCCGTGCGGTCCGGGCACTCGCGCATTCCCGTGATCGGTGAGAACGTCGACGACATCCTCGGCGTGGTCTATCTGAAAGATCTTGTGCCGTATGCGGATCGGGGCCGCAGCGTGCAGGTGCGGGCGGTGATGCGGCCGGCCGTGTTCGTGCCCGATTCGAAACCGCTCGACGCCTTGCTCGACGAGATGCAGCGTCGCCGTAACCATATGGCGCTGCTGGTCGACGAATACGGCGGAATCGCCGGGCTGGTCACCATCGAGGATGTGCTCGAGGAGATCGTCGGTGAGATCGCCGACGAATACGACACCGACGAGATCGCGCCGGTGGAGGAGTTGGGCGAGGGCGTCTACCGCGTCTCCACCCGGCTGCCGGTCGAGGATCTGGGCGAGCTGTTCGGCCTGGAGATCGAGGAGGAGGACGTCGACACCGTCGGCGGCATGCTGGCCCACACGCTGGGCCGGGTGCCGCTGCCGGGATCGGAGGTCGTCGTGCACGGGCTGCTGCTGCAGGGGGAGGGCGGCGCCGATACCCGCGGCCGGGTGCGGGTGCACACCGTCGTCGCGCGCCGCGCGGAGGAACCGGACGAAATGTCGGGCGCGCTCGCGGATGCTGTGCGCGGCGACCGTCAGGGGCGGGAAGAGACGTCGAGATACGAGAACGGAGATGGCGATGACCGAGGGTGAAACCGCCGATGTGAACACCGCCGATTTGAACGCCGAGGACGGCAAACTGCTGGTGCTGGCGCGCGGTGCGATGGGACGCACCGGCGGGGTGGCGGGCGCGGCGGTCCGCGATACCGACGGCCGCACCTACGCCGCGGGCACGGTGGAGCTGAACGCGCTGTCGCTGTCCGCGCTGCAGGCGGCGGTCGCGGCCGCGATCTCCAGCGGTGCGGAGGGGTTCGAGGCGGCGGTGCTGGTCGGTGGTCAGGATTCCGATCCGGGGGTGGCCGCGGTGCGTGAGGTGAGCGCGTCGGCGGTCGTCATCGTCACCGATCGCAAGGGCGCCGGCTACCGCACCGTCGCCGCCGGAACCGAGTCGGCGCGATGAGCGTCCAGCAGCCCGGCGAGGGCGAATTCCGTTCCGGCTTCGTATGTTTCGTGGGCCGGCCCAACACCGGCAAATCCACGCTCACCAACGCCGTGGTCGGCCAGAAGATCGCGATCACGTCTTCGCGGCCGCAGACCACCCGCCACACCATCCGCGGCATCGTCCACCGCGACCACGCCCAGCTGATCCTGGTCGACACTCCCGGACTGCACCGGCCGCGCACCCTGCTGGGGCAGCGCCTCAACGATCTGGTGCGCGACACCTACTCCGAGGTCGACGTGATCGCGCTGTGCATTCCGGCCGACGAGAAGATCGGCCCGGGTGACCGCTGGATCGTCCAGCAGGTCAAGCAGATGGCGCCGAAGACGACGCTGCTCGGCGTGGTCACCAAGATCGACAAGGTGGACAAGCCGCAGGTCGCCGAGCAACTGCTCGCGGTCTCGCAACTGCTGGGCCCCGAGGCCGAGGTGGTTCCGGTGTCGGCGGCCAAGGGTGAGCAGGTCGAACTGCTCGTCGATGTGATCGCCTCCAAGATGCCGGAGGGCCCGGCGTTCTACCCCGACGGGGAGCTGACCGACGAGCCCGAGGAAACCCTGATGGCCGAACTCATTCGCGAGGCGGCGCTGGAGGGTGTGCGCGACGAACTGCCGCATTCGCTGGCGGTGGTGATCGAGGAGATCATGCCGCGCGAGGAACACGAGGACATGCTCGACGTGCATGCCCTGCTGTACGTGGAGCGGCCGAGTCAGAAGGCGATCATCATCGGCAAGCGCGGCGCCCGGCTCAAAGAGGTCGGCACCGCGGCGCGCAAGCAGATCGAGCACATCCTGGGCACCCGGATCTATCTGCATCTGCACGTGAAGGTCGCCAAGGACTGGCAGCGCGACCCCAAACAGCTGCGCAAGCTGGGATTCTGATCGTCGTTCCCACGAGGGATCGGTCCGACCGGTGCGGCTCCGATCGATGACGTCGTCATCTGTGATCTCCGTCTCGGGGGCGCGCGCGAAACCCGGCGCGAAGCTGGTCACCCGTCCATATCGGAGTCCCAGGTCGGCCGTAGTCGAATTGTAATGTGCGATTCCGGTATTTCCGCAGGAGCGGGCGAACTGTGTGCGCACGCACATTGTGAGACGGGCCTACGATCCTGGCGTGAAGTGGATGTCCCGGGCGTTCGGCTCGAAAGAGCTGCCGCCACAAGTGCGTTCGGATCTGGAATCGGAAGGGATCGTCGTATTCGGCCCGGTGAGTGGATCGCTGGCCAGACGTAATTATCGGACGCCACTGCACTACGGTTCCTCCAGTTGGGAGAACATCGTCGGCGGAACCATCGGGATGAGCAGAAAACGCCTCGTCATCTGGGGAAATCAGGAGGCGTTGGTCGACGTCTGGCTGGGTCACCCCGCCGTCACCATGGAACTGCAGGGGCCCGAGCGCATGCTCGTCGAGGCCGACCGCGGCGCGATCGACCCGATCCGCACCGGCTGGACCACGTTGATGCTGCGCACAATTCACGCGCCTCGCATCGCGCAGCTGTATGCCGAGGGACTGCCGCGCAGCGTGTAGAGGCCGCGCAGACCTGGTGTACCCGAGCGGGACGGATGCCCGGCGAATCGGTGGCCGGCTACATTCGGCCGGGGCGGGAACGTATCGCCCGATCGGGTCGAGTGGCGTGGGGGCGCGGCCACGTCGGGGTGGCGTGGGAGACTGTGAACGTGTTGTTGTATCGGGACCAGGCGATTGTGCTGCGCCAGCACAAACTGGGTGAGGCCGATCGCATCGTCACGCTGCTCACCCGTCAGCACGGGCTGGTCCGGGCGGTGGCGAAGGGTGTGCGCCGCACCCGGTCGAAGTTCGGCGCCCGGCTGGAACCGTTCGCCTATATCGACGTGCAGCTGTATCCCGGACGCAACCTCGACACCGTGACGCAGGTGCATACCGTGGAGGCGTTCGCCGCCGATATCGTCGCCGACTACGGTCGCTACACCACCGCCTGCGCGGTGCTGGAAACCGCCGAACGCCTCGCCGGCGAGGAGCGCGCCCCCGCGCCCCGCCTGCACACCCTGACCGCCGGCGCCCTGCGCGCGATCGCCGCCGGCCGGCGCCCGCACGAACTGATTCTCGACGCATTCCTGTTGCGCGCCATGGGTTTCGCGGGCTGGGCGCCCGCCCTCGACGAATGTGCCCGGTGCGCGACCCCCGGCCCGCACCGCGCCTTCCACGTGGCCGCCGGGGGAGCGGTCTGCGTCCACTGCCGCCCGCCCGGCTCGGCCACGCCCTCGGTCGGGGTCCTGGAATTGATGAGTGCGCTCAATCGCGGGGACTGGACCGGACTCGACGCGGTCGCCGAGTCCGTCCGCCGCCAGGCCAGCGGGCTCACCGCCGCCCATCTGCAGTGGCATCTGGAACGGCAGCTGCGGACCTTGCCGTTGATCGAGCGCTCTCGTCCGCACGAAGCGGCGGAGCCGCCGGCCTCGCGGGTGGGATAACCCGGCCGCCTACCCGAGGTCGGCCAGCTGCGGGACCGCCGGCGCCATGCCCTCGATCCATGCCGCCGGCGAGCTCGTGGTCGGGGTGATCAGCACCGCGTCGATGCCCACTTTCGCGTAATCGGCCATGCTGCGGACGAATTCATCGCGAACATCCGGATTCGGGCGCGGATTGTTGGCCATGATCGTGGTGCGGATGGTGTCGAAATCGCGGCCGACATCGTCGCAGTGGCGGCGCAGCACGTCCAGCTTGTGGGCCACATCCTCCGGCGATGTACCGAACAGATTGCAGGCGTCGCCGTACTGTGCGACCAATCGCAGCGTCTTCTTCTCGCCGCCGCCACCGATCAGCACGTTCGGGCGATGGATCGGCTGCGGTGAGCACAGCGTCTCGGCCAGCTGGTAGTACTTGCCCTCGAACGGCCCGTTGTTGTCCGGATCCCACATCTGCGCGCAGATCCGCAGCGTCTCCTCCAGCCGCTCGAACCGTTCGGCCAGCGGCGGGAACTCGACCCCGAGCCCGCGATGCTCCCGCTCGAACCAGGCGGCGCCGATACCCAGCGTGGCCCGGCCGCCCGACAGCACGTCGAGGGTGGTGACGATCTTGGCGAGCAGACCCGGATGCCGATAGGTCACGCCGGTGACCAGCAGCCCGAGGTCGATCGAGCTGGTATGTGCCGCAAGGTATCCCAGCGTGGTGTATCCCTCCAGCATGTTCGCCTCGGCCGGTAGGCCGGTCGGCTCGATCTGGAAGTAGTGATCCATGAACGACAACCAGGTGGCGCCCGCCGCCTCCGCGGCCTGCCCTACTCGCGCCAGCTCACCCGCGATCGCGGGGGTGCCGCCGTCGATATCGAAGATAGGAATGTGAAACCCGAGCTCCATGGAGTTCTCCTCGTCAGTGACTGACTTCCCGAGGGAGAACGCTATGCCCTGGAGCGCACTCCAGGTCAAGAGGTTTCCCGGAATGCGGGCCCTACGTGCGGCTCGGACGAGGTAACTTCACTCGGAGGTCCCACCCAACCTTACGGAGAAAGCTTCGATGTCTCACGAACTGGTCGAGTTCGATACGGAGAAGGCGCATTCGGCGCGGATGTACGACTACTACCTCGGCGGCAAGGACAACTATCCGGCCGATCGCGAGGCCGCGTCGAAGGTGATGGAGGTATTTCCCGAGACCGCGCAGGCGGCACGCGCCAATCGCGAATTCGTCCATCGGGCAGCGCGTTTCGCGGCGCGCAACGGCGTGCGGCAATTCCTCGACATCGGTACCGGAATTCCGACAGAACCGAATCTGCACAACGCCGTGCAGGCGGTCGACCCGCACTGTCGCGTGGTGTACGTCGACCACGACCCGCTGGTGCTGGCGCATGCCCGCGCGCTGATGATCGGCTCGGAGGAGGGACGTACCGAATACATTCCCTCCGATGTGCGCGATCCGGACGTGATCCTCGGCTCCGAGGCATTCCGCGCGGTGATCGATCTGTCTCGGCCGGTGGCGCTCAACCTGGCCGCGATCATGCATTTCGTCACCGACGAGGAGGGCGCCTACGACATCGTGCGCACCTATATGGACGCGTTCGCGCCCGGGTCGTACCTCAGCATCACCCACGCCTCCAGCGATGTGAATCCGGAACGGCTCGCGAAGGTGGCGGCGGTCTACGCCCAGGCCGGAATGAAGGTCGCCCTGCGCAACAAGGCCGAGGTCACCCGCTTCTTCGACGGACTGGAGATCGTCGAGCCCGGCGTGGTTCCGATGCATCGCTGGCAGCCGAATCCGGACTTCTACATCCCGGAGGAGCGGCTCGCGTGGGCCGACGAGGCGTTCGGCATCTGGGCCGCGGTCGGCGTCAAGCGCTGAATTCCCACGGCACCGGTCACGGGCGGCGCGCGGTGATGCAGGATAGGTGGCGTGATCGGTAACCGCTCCCAGACCACCCGCACGATTCGTCCGCCGTCACCGCACCCGTCGGGCGCCACCCCGCCCGCGCTGCCGCTGGAATTCGTGCCCCGGCATGTGGCGCTGGTGATGGACGGCAACGGCCGGTGGGCCCAGGATCGGGGGCTGCCGCGCACCGCCGGGCACGAGCGCGGCGAGGCGGTGCTGATGGACACCGTCGAGGGGTGTATCGAGATCGGCGTGAAATGGCTTTCCGCCTATGCCTTTTCGACCGAGAACTGGCGGCGCAGCCCGGACGAGGTCAAGTTCCTGATGGGCTTCAACCGCGACGTGATCCGGCGCCGCCGCGACGAGATGCACGAGATGGGGGTGCGGGTTCGCTGGGCGGGCCGCCGCCCGCGCCTGTGGCGCAGCGTGATCAAGGAGTTGGAGATCGCCGAGGAGCTCACCAAGGACAACACCGTGATGACGCTGACCATGTGCGTCAACTACGGCGGCCGCGCCGAAATCGCCGACGCGGCACGGGAAATCGCGCGGAAGGTCGCGGCCGGACAGCTGGATCCGGAGAAGATCACCGAATCGACCTT
Organism: Nocardia sp. AB354; assembly: GCF_049538315.1. NCBI lineage: Bacteria > Bacillati > Actinomycetota > Actinomycetes > Mycobacteriales > Nocardiaceae > Nocardia > Nocardia sp. AB354. The sequence goes on from NZ_JBMVFU010000006.1 coordinate 205,062, forward strand.
CGCGAAGTATCTCGACGAACCGGATATGCCGGATGTGGATCTGTTCCTGCGGCCATCCGGTGAGCTGCGCAGCTCGAACTTTCTGATCTGGCAGTCCGCCTATGCGGAATTCGTCTTCCAGCACACCCTGTTCCCCGACTTCGACCGCCGCGACCTGTGGGAGGCCTGTGTGGAGTACGCCAAGCGCGATCGCCGGTTCGGTGGCGTGAAGTGAGCAACGATCTGACCGTCGCCCGGGAATTGCAGGCCCAAGCCGCCGCCTGCCTGCGGAAATGCGATGTCGCCGTGCGGGAGGAGGACGGCGGCGCCCTCGGCTTCGAATTCGAGGGCGCGCTGTGCTCGCTGCGCGGTGTCACACTGGCGCCCGGCCTGGACGTTCTCACGCTGACCTGCGTCCTCGCCTGGGATCGTCCCTTGAAGCCGCAACTGCACAAGCGGGTAGCCGATCGCAACAACGCGCTGCAGTTCGGCTCGCTGACCATCATCGCCCACGAAAAACTGGCCGACGTGCTGCTGCGCTACACCTTCCCCGCGGCGGGCCTCGACGACGACGCGCTGGCGACGATGCTGCTGCTGGTCCTCTCCGGCGCGGGCCGCGCCCGCCAGGGCCTGGTGCCCTGACCGGCGGGGCGACCGGATCAGCGCCCGATGTGGGCGCAGTCGCGGCAGGTGCCGAACACCTCCATGGTGTGGCTGATGTCGGTGAAGCCGTGCTCGCCCGCGATGGCCGCGGCCCAGGCCTCCACGGTGGGACCCTCCACCTCGACGGTGCGTCCGCACTGGCGGCAGACCAGGTGGTGATGGTGGCCCTTGGAGCACTGCCGGTACACGGATTCGCCTGTGTCCGTGCGCAATACGTCGACCTTGCCGGCGTCGGCGAGCGACTGCAGCGTGCGATACACGGTGGTCAGGCCGATGCCCTCCCCGCGGCGGCGTAGTTCGTCGTGCAGCTCCTGGGCCGAACGGAATTCCTCGATATCGCCCAGCAGGGCGGTGATCGCACTGCGCTGGCGGGTGCTGCGAATTCCGACAGTCTTCTCGGCGGTGCCCGTCTTCTCCGGCACGGTCATCCTTCCTCGGCGTGTGCGACGGCGTCGACGACGATGCGTGCCAGATGGTCGTCGACCAGTTCGTAGATCACCTCACGGCCGGTGCGTTCACCGCGCACCACGCCCGCGGACTTCAGAATGCGCAGATGCTGGCTGACCAGGGGCTGTGTGACGCCCAGCGTGTCGACCAGCTCGTGCACACAGCGCGGCGATTCCCGCAGCTGCAGCACGATCGCGATCCGCACCGGCGCGGCCAGCGCGCGCAGCAGTTCACCCGCGTTGTCGAGGGTGGTGCGGGCGGGGACCGCGGGGGCGGTCGGGGCGCGATAGGGATACGGGTCGTGCGGGATCGGCGCGGGCGCCTCGACGGCGACGCGGCTTCGACGCGCGGGGACACCGCTGTCGGCGGTCATCGAACCAACTCCTTATTGGAAACCGATGCCATTATTGATATGCATAAGTGCGCATGTCAAGGAGGCGGGCCGTCGATACTGCTTCGCGGTGCGCCCGGGGGTGTCGCTAGGCTGGGGCGAATCGTTCCACCCATCATCCAGAGGGAGAGCTCGTACCGTGGCACCCAAGTCGAAGATCGACACCGTCGCGAACCTCGCCAAGCGTCGTGGCTTGGTATACCCCAGCGGCGAGATCTACGGAGGGACCCGGTCGGCGTGGGATTACGGCCCGCTGGGCGTGGAGCTCAAGGAGAACATCAAGAAGCAGTGGTGGCGGTCCATGGTCACCAGCCGCGACGATGTGGTCGGCCTGGACTCCGCGATCATCCTGCCGCGGCCGGTGTGGGTGGCCTCCGGACACGTCAGCGTCTTCAACGACCCGCTGGTCGAATGCCTGAACTGCCACAAGCGGCACCGGCAGGACCATCTGCAGGAGGCGTACGCCGAGAAGCACAAGATCGACGATCCGGACTCGGTGTCCATGGATCTGGTCGGCTGCCCGGACTGCGGCACGGTCGGCAAGTGGACCGAACCGCGCGATTTCAACATGATGCTCAAGACCTACCTCGGGCCGATCGAGTCCGAGGAGGGCCTGCACTACCTGCGCCCGGAGACCGCGCAGGGCATCTTCGTGAATTTCGCGAACGTGATGACCACCGCGCGCAAGAAGCCGCCGTTCGGTATCGCGCAGATCGGCAAGAGCTTCCGCAACGAGATCACCCCCGGCAACTTCATCTTCCGCACCCGCGAATTCGAGCAGATGGAGATGGAATTCTTCGTCAAGCCGGGTGAGGACGAGCAGTGGCACCAGTACTGGATCGACACCCGGTTGGCCTGGTACACCGACCTCGGCATCGACCCGGAGAATCTGCGGCTCTACGAGCACCCGAAGGAGAAGCTCTCGCACTATTCGACCCGCACGGTCGATATCGAGTACCGCTTCCACTTCCAGGGCAGCGAATGGGGTGAGCTCGAGGGTGTCGCCAACCGCACCGACTTCGACCTGTCGACCCACTCCAAGCATTCCGGCACCGATCTGAGCTACTTCGACCAGAACACCAACGAGCGCTACACGCCGTACGTGATCGAACCGGCGGCCGGCCTGACCCGCTCGCTGATGGCCTTCCTGATCGACGCCTACACCGAGGACGAGGCGCCGAATGCCAAGGGCGTCATGGAGAAGCGGACCGTGCTGCGCCTGGATCGCCGGCTCGCGCCGGTGAAGGCCGCCGTACTTCCGTTGTCGCGCAACGCCGATCTGTCGCCGAAGGCGAAAGACCTTGCCGCGCAACTGCGGAAGAACTGGAACGTCGACTTCGACGACGCCGGTGCGATCGGCCGCCGCTACCGCCGCCAGGACGAGATCGGCACCCCGTTCTGCATCACCGTCGACTTCGACACGCTCGAGGATCAGGCGGTCACCGTGCGCGAGCGGGACTCGATGACACAGGAGCGGATCGCGCTCGACCAGGTGGAGGGTTACCTGGCCCAGCGCCTGCTCGGCGCCTGAGTTCACCGCGCCCGGGTATACCGAATTCGGACATAACCGAAGACCCGGGCGTCATCGGGGCTGATCGCGCGCAAAAGTGGGAGCGGCGGAAATAACGCGGTGGTCCGAGTCGTTCCGGGCACTGAGAATCCGGGATTCGGCGGGCCGAGTGCGGTCCGGCCGGGCCCGGCCCACCGGTGCGACGAAAGGTCCTGATCATGGCGCAGGCGGTCAAGTTCGATCGTTACGGCGATATCGATGTACTCGAGGTTCGTGAGGTGCCGGATCCGCAGCCCGGACCCGGCCAGGTCGCGGTCGAGGTGGTGGCCGCGGGCATCAATCCGGGCGAGGCCAAGATCCGCAACGGCTCGCTGCACGAGCTGTGGCCGGCCACTTTTCCCGAGGGGGAGGGCACCGATTTCGCCGGGCGCATCGTCGCGCTCGGCGACGGGGTGAGCGGGATCGCCGTCGGCGACGAGGTGCTCGGATTCAGCGACAAGCGGTCCAGCCACGCCACCCGGGTGGTGGTGCCGGCCCAGCAGGTCACCCCCAAGCCGGTGGGCCTGTCGTGGGAGGTGGCCGGATCGCTGTACGTCGCGGGCACCACCGCCTTCGCCGCCGTGCGGGCCGTGAGTCCGGAGGCCGGCGACACCATCGCGGTGTCCGGCGCGGCCGGTGGAGTCGGATCCATTGTGGTGCAACTGCTTCGGGCCCGCGAGGTGACGGTGATCGGCATCGCCGGGCCGGACAACCAGGACTATCTGCGCGAGCTGGGGGCGGTCGCGGTGGAATACGGTGACGGTCTCGCCGAGCGCATCCGGGAGGCGGCGCCGGGCGGTATCGACGCCTTCATCGATACGCACGGCAACGGCTACGTCGAACTCGCCCTCGATCTCGGCGTGAAGCCCGAGCGCATCGATACGATCATCGATTTCGCCGCCGTGGAGAAGTACGGCGTCAAGGCGGAGGGCAATGCGGCCGCCGACACCATCGACGTGCTCGCCCAACTGGCCGAACTGGCCGCCGCGGGGACCGTCCGGATTCCGATCGCCGCCACCTATCCGCTCGGCGAGGTGCGCGCGGCGTTCACCGAACTCGAGCGCGGCCACACCCGGGGCAAGATCGTCCTGCTGCCATGACATCTGTCATGGCACAGTCGTGACGCTCGGGCCAGGTACGGCGCCGGGTTCCCCGCGACAGTGGAACCATGACATCAGCAATGACATCCGGTTCGGCGGAACGGGTCGCCGCCGCACCGGTGATCGAGCTTCGCGGATTGACCAAAACCTTCCGCAGCTCCGCCGGGCCCGTCCGCGCGGTCGACGGACTCGATCTGACCGTCACCGCGGGTGAGGTGGTCGCCTTCCTGGGACCCAACGGTGCCGGGAAGTCCACCAGTATCGACATGATGCTCGGCCTGCTGCGGCCCGACGCCGGAACCGTCCGCATGCTGGGCGCAACGCCGGCGGAAGCGGTTGCGGCGGGCCGGATTTCGGCCGTTCTGCAGTCGGGTGGTCTGCTCCCGGATCTCACCGTCGGCGAAACGGTGCGGGTCGTCGCGGCCCTGCATCGGAATCCGCGCCCCGCCCGGGAGGTGCTCGTCCGTGCCGGAATCGACGGCATCGCCGACCGCATGGTGGGCAAATGCTCCGGCGGTCAGCAGCAGCGCCTGCGGTTCGCGCTCGCGCTGCTGCCCGATCCGGATCTGCTGGTCCTCGACGAGCCGACCACCGGTATGGACGTCGAGGGCCGCCGCGATTTCTGGAACGCCATTCGCGCCGACGCGGATCTCGGCCGCACCGTCGTCTTCGCCACCCACTATCTCGACGAGGCCGACGCCTACGCCGACCGGATCGTGCTGGTGCGTGGCGGGCGGGTCGTGGCCGACGGCAGTGCCGCGTCGGTGAAGAATCTGGCCTCCGGCCGCACCGTCTCGGCGACGCTGCCCGACGCCGATCCGGCGAGCCTGCTCGCCCTCGCCGGCGTGGACCGGGTCGAACAGCGCGGTGATCGAGTGCTGGTGCACGGCAACGACTCCGACGCGGTCGCCCGCTATCTGCTGACCAGGACACCGGCCGTCGACATCGAAATCACCGGCCGCAATCTCGAAGACGCCTTCCTCGCACTGACCGGAGACCACTGAGATGACTACGACGATCGTGCCCGCATCGCATGCCGCCCGCCCGGGCGCCGGCGGATTCAGCTGGGGATTCCTGCTGCTCGAACTGCGCCGCATGCTGCGCAACCGCCGCACCGTCATCTTCGCGCTGGTGATGCCCGTGGTGTTCTTCGTGATCTTCGGCGCCCAGAACTCCTCCCGCAACGAAACCTACGGCTCGGCGAATGTCACGGCCTACGTGATGGTGTCGATGGCCGTCTACGGGGCGATGCTGGCCACCACCAGCGGCGGCGCCATGGTCGCGGTGGAGCGCGCCGCCGGCTGGGTACGCCAACTCCGTCTCACGCCGCTGCGCCCGGCCGCCTACGTCGCCACCAAAGTGGCCGGCGCGATGGTGCTCGGATTGTGTTCGGTCGTCGTCGTTTTCGTCGCCGGCGCGGTGACCGGCGCGCATCTGACCACGGCGGCCTGGGTGGGCTGCTTCCTGATCGCCTGGCTGACCTCGGTGGTCTTCGCGGCCTTCGGATTGTTCATGGGCTATGTGCTGCCCTCGGAGAATGTGATGCAGATCCTCGGCCCGGTCCTGGCGCTGCTGTCGTTCGCCGGTGGCTTGTTCATGCCGCTGCACGGCTGGTTCGAGACGGTGTCGAAGGTCTTCCCGACCAACGGCGTCGCGACCCTGGCCCGATTGCCGCTCGGCGACACCGGTGCCGGTTCCGCCGCACTGGCCGTGCTGAATATCGCGGTGTGGGCGTCGGTATTCGCCCTGGGAGCCGCGGTTCTGTTCCGGCGTGACACCGCTCGCTGACCGCCGCGTCGCACCGTCCGCCTCGGTGGACGGTGCGGTAGCGTCGGAATCCGGCGGCGGCCAGGGCAGGAGACGGAGGGTGCGGATGCGGGTACCTCCGGTCGACCGGCCGATATCCGGAGCGCTGGACCGGATCGTTCGCAGGATGGACCGCGAACCCGCCCCGCATACCGCCATCCAGCATCGACGCCTGTTCTTCGGCGCGGTGCTGGCATTGATCTGGCTGCTCTATCTGATCGCGCCGATCGTCTCGCAATGGCAGGACGGGCACCGGATGCGGGCCGTCGCGGCGGCGGTATGCCTCGCGGTCTTCTGGATGCTGACGGCCTCGTGCTTCGGTCCGTTCCGGCAACCGGACTGGGACGAGGGACACGCACAGGCGGTGCTGCCGGTCTCGTACGAGTGGCCGCGATGGCTCGTGGTGGGCGCGCTGGCGGCGCTCGCCGCCGCGATGACCGTACTGCTGGGTGTCACCGGCCTGGGCACCGCCATCTACGTCGCGGCCGCCGCCGTCTTCGTCCTTCCGACCGCGAAATCCGGTGCGGTGGTGGCGGGTACGGCCGCGCTGCTGATCGGCCTGTCGCTGCATTACGGCAGCGCCCCGCTGTATTTCGCCTTCATTCCGGTGGTGATGTGGACCGGTCGCGAAATCGGCCGGCGGCGTGGCCAGTTGCGGGAACTGACTCGCCGCCAGCAGGGCGAGCTCGCGATCGTGCAGGAACGCAACCGGGTGGCGCGCGACGTGCACGACATCCTGGGGCACTCGCTGACCGTCATCACCGTCAAAACCGAATTGGCGCAACGGCTGCTCGATTCGGATCCGTCCCGGGCCCGGCAGGAGATGGCCGATGTGGAGCGACTCGCCCGGGAGGCGCTGGCCGGGGTGCGCGATACGGTGGGCGGCCTGCGCGAGGTGTCGCTCGCGAGTGAACTGGTCAACGCGCGTACGGCCCTGCGCGCCGCCGGTATCGAGGCGGAGCTCCCGGACCCGGCCGAACTCCCCGGGCGATACGCGGTGATCTTCGGATGGGTCCTGCGCGAGGCGGTGACGAACGTGGTGCGCCACAGCGGCGCCCGCCACTGCCGGGTACGGGTGAGCGAATCGCGGATCGACATCTTCGACGACGGAAAAGGGCTGTCCGGCAGTGTCTTCGGCTCGGGACTGAGCGGCTTACGCGACCGGGTGCGCGACGCGGGCGGTGTGTTCACGGTCGACACACCTCCCTCCGGGGGAACCGTGATCGCCGTGGACTTCACCACCGCGGCCGAGGTTCGGCCGGTCGGGCGGCGGCGAGCCTGCCGTCCGGATTAGGGTCGCAGGTGTGCGATGGATGATGTCGGTCGGTGAATCACGGCGGGGGCGACGGCGGTGATCCGGTTGCTGCTCGCCGACGACCAAGCGCTGGTGCGGGGCGCATTGGCGGCACTGCTGGGGCTGGAGTCCGACCTCGAGGTGGTAGCCGAGGTGGGCCGGGGTGACGAGGTTGTCGACGCGGTGCGGCGCACCACACCGGATGTGGTCCTGCTCGATGTGGAAATGCCCGGAATGGACGGTATTTCGGTCGCGGCGCGTCTGCACGCGGAATTCCCGGACATCCGGATTCTGATGGTGACCACGTTCGGCCGGCCCGGCTATCTGCGCCGCGCCATCGACGCCGGAGCCGGTGGATTCGTCGTCAAGGACACGCCCGCACGGGAATTGGCGGATGCGGTGCGGCGCGTGCACATGGGCCTGCGGGTGGTGGATCCGGCGCTGGCCACCGAAACCCTCACCGCGGGAACCTCACCGCTCACCGCACGCGAGCGCGAGGTGCTCGCCGCCGCGGCCGACGGATCGACGGCGGCGGTCATCGCGGGCCGCCTGCATCTGTCCGAGGGGACCGTCCGCAACCATCTGTCGGCCGCGATCGGCAAGACCGGCACCCGCACCCGCGCCGAGGCCGTCCGCGCCGCCGAACGCCTCGGCTGGTTGTGAGCGGCCCAGGTTGCCGCGGGCGTAGATTCGCCGATGTGCACCTGACGCAGATCCGCCTGATCGTGTCCGAATTCGACCGCTGCGTGACGTTCTATCGCGACATTCTCGGACTCACACCGCAAACCGACGCCCCGCGCCCGCCCTACGCGGCCTTCAAACCCGAGCTGGGTAGCACGCTCGCTCTGCACGAGCGCGCGAATCTGGCCGCGGCGCTGGGCGATACCTTGCGGTCCGAGGCCGGCCCGCGATCGCCGTCGGGCAGCGACGTGGCGCCGGTCCCGCCCGCCGACGCGGCGATGGTGTCGCTGCGGGTCGACGATCTGGACGCCTATCTCGCCGAGATCACCGCGCGCGGCGCCGAAATCTCGGGCGAACCAGTCGAATACGACGGCCGTCTCCGCTGCGCCTATCTGCGCGACCCCGAGGGCAACCTGATCGAACTCCAGCAGTGGCTCGCGACCCGCACCGGTGACGCCGTACCACCGGCACGGTGAGACGACCGGATCAGAACCGCCCGCCCCGGCTGATCCGGCGGGAACTGTCGGATCCCCCGAAAGAGGCGGGGCCCCAGCCGGATCCGCCCATCGAACGGCCGCGATAGCCGCTGCCCGCGCCGCGCAGCAGACTGTCGATCAGAATTCCGCCCAATACGGCGCCGGCCTGCGAGGTCCCCGACACCGGCCGGTGCGCCTGCCACTCCCGCACATCGGCCTCGGCGGCGTGCAGTGCGCGGGTGGCCAGATCGGCGGCCTGTTGCGCACTGTCCAGTGCCGCCTGCGGGTCGGTGGTCGAAAGCTGCTGCGCCCGATCCAGATTCCGCTGGGCTTCGGCCAGGCGCGTGCGGGGCGCGGCGTCGATACCGCCGCGGCGCGTGTCGATGAAGTCGGCGGCCGCCCGGACCTGGCTCTGCGCGGCGATCACGGCCTGGTCCAGGCGGCGCCGCAGTTGTTCGGCGGCGAGTTTGCGCTCACCGGCCGCCGCGACCGCGCGATCCAGTGCGGTATCGGCCGCGACCGCGCGGTGGAACGTGCCGAGCGGGTCGCGGTCCCCGGTGGTCCGGGCCGCCTCCCATGCGGTGCGGGCGCCGGACATCGCGTCCGCCAATTCCGGGCCGCCGTGTTCGGTCAGACCCCGCGCGGTCTCGAGGTCACGGCCCAGTTCGTCGATCGCCGCCGGCAGACCGGCTCGCGCCTGGGTGATATCGGTCTCGGCGGTGTCCACGGCGTCGAGCAGGGTACGGGCGGCGGTCACCGCGGCCTCCGCGCCGCGAATCGCCGCGACCACCCCACCCTGGCGTCCGACCGGCTCGGCCGCGGCCTGCCTGCCCTGTTCGATCGTGTTCTCGGCGAACCCGATTCGCTCCCGCGCCATCGTCACGTTGTCGCGCACCGGCGCGGTGACCGATTCCGGTTGTGCGGCCAGCAGCCGCCGCAGCGTCTCCTCCGAGCGCGGCAGGCGCACGGTGAGATCGACCACATCGCGAGTCAGCGCGTCCAGCCGTTGTGGGGCGTCGATCAGCAAATTGCGCATAGCGTCGAATTCGGCCACCTTGTCGTCGAGTTCGGCATCGGCCCGCCCACAGGTGGTGATCAGCTCGACCAGCAGATCGCGGCGTTGATCAGGAGTTTCCGGGATTTCGTCGTCGAGCCGCTGGCGAATCGAAAAGGCATGCGCCATCGCCTGTTTCGCGGACTCGAGCGCGGCGGCGAACGGGGCGGTCGCGGTGGTGCCGAATTCGTCGGTGGCCAGGCGCAGTTCCTCGGCGCTGGCCCGGATCGCGTTGTCGGTGTCGACCAGCACCTGCGCCGAGCGAGCCTCGAGCAGATCCGGGCGGAGCCCGGCCAGCGCGGCGGTATCGGTCGGGTCGACCGCCCGGGCGGCGTCGGCCTCGGCGCGCCCCCGTGCCCGCCGCCGCAACTGCGAATAGCCCAGCACCAGGCCGATCACACCCAGCACGATCAAAGTGATCACGATCAGCGGCCAGATCCCGACACCACCGGAATCGCCCATGGCAGTGGACAATCCGTCGGCCGCGGCCACCGCGGCCTCGGCCCACTGGCCGTTGTGCAGCCGCGGCTCCACCTGATCGGTGAGCAGCGAATTCAGTTCCGCATCGCTCACCGAGGGCGGGAGCGCACCGGTGAAGGCATAGGAGCGGTCGCTGGTCGCGATCGACAGCAGCACATCGCGCTCGCCGAATCCGGACGCGGTCGCCGTGCGCTGACCCCAGGTCTGCGGATCCACGCCACCGAAATCGCGGACGTAGACCACCCACAGCCGCTCCCGGTGCGCGGTGTAGAGCGCGTCCACCGACGAGCGCACGGTGTCGCGCTGCGGACCGTCGAGAACCTGGGCGGAATCGGTGACGTATTCGTTGAGCCGCATCGGCTCGTCGGCGACGGCCGGGCCGCAGCAGCCGAGCACGAACCCGAACACGATCGACAGCAGCACCGCGAGCAGCGTCGGCGGCTGTGATCGGCGAAGACGCGAGTCCGGCGGCATAGCACGAATGTATCCGCCGACACGGCGTAAAGGGCGTTGATCCGGCCGACCCGTGTCGGAACCGATGATTACCATCGGCAGGGTGATCACGCTGGATATCCCCTATACGGGCCACGTCGCGCCGGGTTCGAATCCGCAGCAGCGCGATGTGCCGGGCGCCCGGATCGTCAAGATGTCGGTCGGCGGTATGGACAACAACGTCTATCTGGTGCAAGACACCGCCACCGGTGACGCGGTGCTGATCGACGCCGCCAACGAATCCGAACGCATCCAGGCCCTGCTGGACCAGGAGGTGCCCGGGCGGCTGCGGCTGATCGTCACCACCCATCAGCATTTCGACCACTGGCAGGCCTTGAGCGCGGTGGTCGCCGACACCGGCGTACCGACCGCCGCCCACGCCCTGGATGCCGAACCGCTTCCGGTGCGGCCGGACCGGCTGCTGGCCGACGGCGACACCGTCTCGATCGGTGAACTGGAGTTCGAGGTCGTCCACCTGCGCGGACACACCCCGGGTTCGGTCGCGCTGGCGCTCACCGACGGCTCCGGGCGCACTCATCTGTTCACCGGCGACTGCCTGTTCCCCGGGGGTGTCGGGCGCACCACTTCCCCGGAGGATTTCGATTCCCTCTACAGCGACGTCACCACCAAGGTGTTCGACCGCTTCGGCGACGATACGGTCGTCTACCCGGGCCACGGCGACGACACCACCCTGGGTGCCGAGCGTCCGCAGCTCGCGCAGTGGCGGCAACGCGGTTGGTGAGCGGTTCCGGTGTCCGGCAGCGGTGAGGATCCGGCGCTCCGCAATCGTGGCGTGACCGAGCACTGGCACACTCGGGGAATGCCCTCGGCCCTCACCCATCCCGCCCCGACCCGCACGCCCGTCGCGCCGCGCCGTCCGCGCGGATCGGCGGTCGCGCGCTGGGTGCGCCGGGTGATCGCCGGCACCGTCCTCATCGGGGTCGTGCTCGTCGGCGGCACCGCTTTCCGGGTCTGGCAGGTGGCTCGGATCGACGACTACAGCCGCGCCGACGCGATCGTGGTGCTGGGCGCCGCGCAATACGACGGCACCCCGTCCTCGGTTTTCGAGGCCCGGCTCGGCCAGGCCTATCACCTGTACACCAAAGGTGTTGCGCCGCTGGTGATCACGGTCGGCGGCAAACAGGTGGGCGACAACTACACCGAGGCCGCCTCCGGTAAGAACTACCTGAAGAATCGCGGCGTGCCTGCCGACCGGGTAGTGGCCGTGGAGACCGGATCGGACACGCTGCAGAGTATCGAGGCGGTCGCCTCCGCGATGCGGGCTCGCGACCTGTCCTCGGCGGTGCTGGTCAGCGATCCGTGGCATTCGCTGCGCACCCGCACCATGGCCCGCGACGCCGGTCTGGACGCGTGGACCGCGCCGACGCGCACCGGCCCGGCGGTCTACACCCGGGAGTCCCAATTCCACGGCATCGCCCGCGAAACCGGTGCGCTGCTGTGGTATCAGCTCACTCACTTCTCCGCGGATTTCAAATACACCGCGGAGCAGTGAGAAACGTACCAGGCGGTATCTCCCATGAGTTTCGACGCGATGCCCGAATGCCCGTATGTCGACAGCGATCACGAGCGCATGGTGTCCGAGACCTCGCCGACGGCGGGGTTGCGGTGGTCGCCCGCACCGGCGAGGCGCAGCGACTTCGCGCGGGACCGGGCGCGGGTGCTGCATTCGGCGGCGTTGCGGCGACTTGCCGACAAAACCCAGGTGATGGGTCCCCGCGACGGCGACACACCGCGCACCCGGCTGACCCACTCGCTGGAGGTCGCCCAGATCGGGCGCAGCATCGCCGAGGGGCTGGGCTGTGACGCGGACCTGGTCGATCTGGCCGGGCTGGCTCACGACATCGGCCATCCGCCGTACGGCCACAACGGCGAACGCGCCCTCGACGAATTCGCCGACGCCTACGGCGGGTTCGAGGGCAACGCCCAGAATCTGCGGATTCTGACGAGATTGGAGCCGAAGGTCTTCGATGCGGCGGGGGAGAGTTACGGCCTCAACCTGACCCGCGCCGCCCTCGACGCCACCGTCAAATATCCGTGGGGCAGAACGGCTTCCGGTGCGAAGTTCGGCGCCTACGACGCCGATCTGGACCGGCTGAGCTGGGTCCGCAAGGGTGCGCCCGAGCGGCGGCAGTCGCTGGAATCGCAGGTCATGGACTGGTCCGATGATGTGGCGTACTCGGTGCACGATGTCGAGGACGGCGTCATCGCGGGCCGGATCGATCTGCGGGCGCTCGCCGATCCGGCCGAACAGGCCGCCCTCGCCGAACTGGGCCAGCGCCAGCACCGCGACCTGTCCGCCGACGATCTGATCGCGGCCGGTCAGCGGCTCTCGCAGCTGCAGGTGATCGCCGAGGCCGCCGGCTACGACGGCACCCTGCGCGCCTCGGTCGCGCTCAAGCGGCTGACCAGTGATCTGGTCGGCCGGTTCGCGACCGCGGCGGTCGAGGCGACCCGTGCCGCATGGACCGGGCAGTCGCTGTGCCGCTACGCCGCCGACCTCGAGGTGCCGGCCGTGGTGGCCGCGGAGGTCGCGCTGTTGAAAACGGTCGCCCTGCGGTACGTGATGTCGGACCCCGAACATCACAAACGCCAGGCCGAACAGCGCGAGCGCGTCCGATTCGTGGCCGACCGCCTGCTGGCCGGCGCCCCCCAGGGCCTCGACCCGATCCTGCTGCCGTGGTGGGAGGCGGCCACCGACGACACCGCCCGCGTGCGCGTGATCGTCGACCAGATCGCCTCCTACACCGAGAGCAGGCTGGAACGGATCGCGGCCCACTGACCCCGGTCGTCGGCGTGGGCCGACCGGTACGCGGCTAGACTCGCATTTCGTGGCAGGTCGACTTCCGGATCGCGATATCGCGGCAATACGTGAACGCGTACGCATCGAGGATGTCGTCGGTGAATATGTGTCGCTCAAGCGGGCCGGTGCGGACTCGCTGAAGGGCTTGTGCCCCTTCCACGACGAGAAGTCGCCGTCGTTCCACGTGCGGCCGAACCACAGCCACTTCCATTGCTTCGGGTGTGGCGAGAGCGGCGACGTGTTCGCGTTTCTGCAGAAGATCGACCACGTCGGATTCGTCGAGGCGGTCGAGCAACTGGCCGACCGGATCGGCTACAAGATCAATTACGAGGGCGGCGGAACCTCGGTGCAGCGCGACCGCGGCACCCGTTCCCGGCTGGTCGCCGCCAATGCGGCCGCGCACGAGTTCTATCAGGCGCAACTGCGCGAACCGGGCGCGGAGGTGGCTCGCAAGTATCTCACCGACCGCAATTTCGATGCAGGCGCCGCGCGGCATTTCGGCTGCGGTTACGCCCCGGCCGGTTGGGACACACTGACGAAATACCTGCTGCGCAAGGGTTTCGACATCAAGGAGCTGGAGGCGGCGGGGCTGTCCAAGCCCGGCCGGCGCGGCCCGATCGACCGGTTCCACCGTCGGCTGCTGTGGCCGATCCGGAATCTGAGCGGCGACGTCATCGGATTCGGCGCCCGGCGCCTGTTCGACGACGACCAGATGACCGCCAAGTACATCAATACGCCGGAAACGGTGTTGTACAAGAAGTCTCAGGTGCTGTTCGGGCTCGACCACGCCAAGCGGGAGATCGCCAAGAGCCACCAGGCGGTGGTCGTCGAGGGCTACACCGATGTGATGGCCATGCATCTGGCGGGTGTGACGACCGCGGTCGCCTCCTGTGGCACCGCCTTCGGCGACGAGCACCTGTCGATGCTGCGCCGGTTGCTGATGGACGACAATTTCTGGCGCGGTGAGATCATCTACACCTTCGACGGTGATGCCGCCGGCCAGGCAGCGGCGCTGAAGGCCTTTTCCGGTGACCAGAAACTGGCCGGGCAGACGTATATCGCGGTCGCCCCCGACGGGCAGGACCCGTGTGAATTGCGTCAGCGTTCCGGCGACGGTGCGGTCCGCGATCTGGTGGCCCGGCGGGTCCCGTTGTACGAGTTCGTGATTCGCGGCCTGCTCGCCGACCACAACCTCGACACCCCCGAGGGGCAGGTGGAGGCGCTGCGGCGCGCGGTGCCCGTGGTGGCGCAGATCAAGGACAACGCGCTGCGCAAGGCGTACGCCACGAAACTGGCCGGGTGGGTCGGCTGGGACGACATCCAGCTGGTGGTGCGACGGGTCGGTGACCACGCCCGCCGCGGTAAGCCGGTGAAGGGCGTGCCCGGCCGCGAAGCGGCCGCCGAGACAGCGGTCGCGGAGTCGGCCGCCGCCCGCCCGAATCCGGGTGATCCGGTGCTGCTGCCGCAGCGGCAAGTACTCGCCGCCGCCCTGCAGTATCCGGCGACCGCGGGACCGATCTTCGACAGTCTCGAGCCCGAAGCGTTCACCCACCCCGCTTACACCGCCGTGCGCGCCGCCCTCGCCGCCGCCGGTGGCACGGCAGCGGGACTCGGTGGCGCGGAATGGGTTTCGCGCGTCGCCGATCACACCGACGATCTGATGCTGCGCGCGCTGGTCTCCGAACTGGCCGCCGAGCCGCTCCCGGTCAAATCGATGGACGACATCCCCCGGTTCATCTCCGGCGTGCTGGCGCGGGTGCAGGAGGCGTGGGTCGGGCGCCAGGTCGCCACGCTCAAGTCGAAACTGCAGCGGGTCTCATCGACCGAACAGCCGGACGACTACATGGCCCTGTTCGGCGATCTGGTCGCCCTCGAGCAGTACCGCAAGAGCCTGCTCACCCAGGCCATGGGCAACTCGGATGATTTCAACGTGGCCTGATCGTTCCATTCGGAATGAGGTCGATCTCTTTCCATCGCTCCGGGACCGAACTGACCGCCGAGATCGTCGACCGTGACGGCCCGCCGCTGGTGATCGTTCCGGGGGTCATGTCCGATGCCGCCACCTGGCGGCCCGTCGTGGAGCGGCTCGGACTGTCCAATCCGGTGGTGACGATCAATCGCCGCGGACGGGTGCCGAGCGGCCCGCTGGGAGCCGACTACTCCGTACGGACCGAGATCGACGACTTGCACCACATCCTCGACGCCCTCGGCGCGGCGGTGAAGCTGTTCGGATGGAGCTACGGCGGACTGATCGCCCTGGAGGCGGCCTGTGAGCGGTCGGATCTGCGGTCGGTGATCGCCTACGAACCGGTATCGGCGCCCTTCGCCCCCGCCGCGATTCCCGCGCTGCGCGCCGCCGTCGACCGCGGTGATCTGGATGCGGCCGTCCGGCTGGTCAACACCGATGTATCGGGCTTCTCTACGGAATATGTTGCCGCCCTGCGGGAATCGCCGGTGTGGGCGGTGCTGCGCCCGCTGGCGGCGCCGCTGCCGACGGAACTCGCGGCAATCGAGGCCTACCGGGTGGACCTGCGGCGGTATCGAGCCCTGAGCGTCCCTGTCACCCTGCTGCTGGGCGAACTCAACGCGAACGCCGCACCCTACGGCACCGCATTCGACCGCATCGCCGGCGCGCTACCGCAGGCCCGCATCGACCGGCTACCGGGGCAGGGGCATCTGGCGCACGCGCAGGCGCCGCACCTGCTCGCCCGCCACATCGCCGCGGCGGTACGCGCGGGCTCGCGGGCCGAAGCGGAGCCCGGGAAAAATCGGCTCGGCCGGTAGTTGGACGATCCGGTGACACGCTGCCAGGTGGAAACGTCGGGCGACATGTCACCGGGATCGTGGCTCAGCGGCGGAGCTGGTCCTGGGGGACGAGGACGGTGGTGCGCTCGTCGATCGGCTCCATGGGTTCGAGCCGCGGCTGGGTATTGAGGCGGTCCGACAGCTTCTGGCGGCTGGCCTGAACCAGCTTGCGGGTGACCGGGCTGGCGGCGACAGCACGGGTGGTCTTGCTGATCTGCTCGTAGCGAGCCCGCCCCGCCTTGGCCCCCAGCACATAACCGGCTGCGACGCCGATGATCAACCGCAGCATTCTTTCGGGCTCCTCCCAGTAGCTGTCCGCGCCGTACATCCTGCCCGACATCGAGTCGGACTGTCGATCCGGCACCACCTTGCCAGACCCCACCGACAATTTCCGATCCTTACCGCCGGGCTCTCGAATTCCCCACCGGCACACTTTGGTTGGAGACCGCGGTCGGGGCCGTGCCGCCCGCCCCCGACACGCCGCTGCGTTCCGCATTTCCCCAGCTCCCGGGCCGATTTGGGGAGCCGACCGGACATAAGCTAAAGTTTGTGCTCGGCCGGCCCGCACGGGCTGACCGGAGCAATCCCCTATAGCTCAATTGGCAGAGCAGCCGACTGTTAATCGGCAGGTTTCTGGTTCGAGTCCAGATGGGGGAGCAGAAAACGGCCCCTGGCCTGTGGGAACGTACCACAGACCAGGGGCTGTTCTCGTTCTGAGAGCCCTGGCCTGGGCGAACGCGGCCGTCCGATTCGGGATCCTCACCGCCGGGCGGTCGCAGGGCGCGGGGATACGATGTGCGCCGCGAACGGGCTCACGAGGAGATCGATGGACGAGGCGGCATACGAGCAGGCGAGTCCCGCTGTGCAGGCGCGCATCCGGGAGAGTTTCGAGCGGCAGGGGCTGATGCGTCATCTGGGCGCCCGGCTCGCCCATATCGGTCCGGGTCGGGTGCACATCGAACTGCCGCACCGGCCCGAGGTGACGCAGCAGCACGGGTATGTGCATGCCGGCGCCACCAGCGCCATCGCGGACAGCGCCGGCGGATATGCGGCATACACGCTGTTCCCCGACGACTCCTCGGTGCTGACAGTGGAGTACAAGATCAATCTGCTCGCCCCGGCCGAGGGGGATCACCTCGAAGCGGTCGGTGTCGTCCTCAAATCGGGGCGCACGCTGACCGTGTGCAGGCTGGAGGTGTTCGGGGTCCGCGACGATCGGCGCACACTGATCGCGACCGGTCAGCAGACGTTGATCTGTCTGAGCGGCGCATCGGATCAGCCGATCCGGAAGCCGTAGCCGACGATCCCCGGACGGGAGTTGATCTCGGCCAGCACACCATCGATGCCGGAGAACCAGAACGGGCCGGCCGGTGTCGTGGGGTTGATCTGCGAGTCGATGCCCACCAGACCCGTGCCCTGGTAGGCGGGGGAGCCGCTGTCGCCGTTGAGGCCCGGGACGGAGGTGTGGATCACATTGTCGGTGACCGAATCGACCTGGCCGCTGGTGGAGCGGGTGGTGCTGCCGTATTTGTCGAGGCGGCTGCCGGGGGCCGGGACCGCACCGACGTGATCGATCACGGCGCCGTTCGGGGCCACGGTCGAGATGCCGATGCCGGGGCGCAGTGCGATGACGGCCCAGTCGCTGGTGGAATCCGATTGCAGCAGCGCCCATTTCGATGTCCAGCTGGCGTAGTGCCCGATCCTGCCGATGGCGGGGGCGACGACGCTCTGCCCGGGGCTGAACATGCAGTGACCGGCGGTGAGCGCCACCGCGTTGCCCGCTGCGTCGTGTCCGGCCGCGGTGATCGTGCAGAGGCCGAGCGAGGTGCCGGGCCCCACCACCCGACCGGGCGAATCGGCGGGAGCCACCGCCGGCGCCGCCAGGACGACGGCTCCGGCCAACAGCGCGGTTGCGGTGATCGATCTCTTCATCTGCTCGGTCATGGCGCCCTCGGCGTCACTCCTCCCTACCGCCTGCGATGTCGCTGCAGCCTTTTCTACGGACAGAATGCCGGCCGTTCATAGGGTCTTCGGTCACTTGCCGAGGAATAGTCGCGATCGGCTCGGGTAGTGCGCGTGATGGGGAGGGGAAACGCGTCCGAAGACCGGGATCGAACGCCGAGGCCGCCCGCAGCTGTCCTGCTCGGGACCGGCCCGAGCTGTGCCGTTGGTTGAGCGATCGGGATCTCAAGGACTGCAACGACTTTCGCTCGCCGTCGCGGGCCGGAGGGTCTGCTCGTCGAAGTTCGCCGCACGGCCCTTTCGGTAGCCGAGCGAACGTTTGTCTCCGGACCGGGCGGGTATCGGCTCGGTGACCGAGCGGTTCGGCGTACAGCGGCAGGAGGTCGGGAGATGACGGACGATGTGGCAGGTCGGCCGGGCAACGGCGGCGAAACTCACCAGGAGGCAACCGGTGAGGACGTGCGGCTGACCACCCAGCAGGGTGTGGTTGTCGGAGACGATCAGAACACATTGCGGGCGGGGGAGCGCGGGCCCGCGCTGCTGGAGGACTTCCACTTCCGCGAGAAGATCTTCCACTTCGACCACGAGCGGATTCCGGAGCGGGTGGTTCATGCCCGCGGTTTCGGCGTGCACGGCTATTTCGAGAACTACGATTCGCTGTCCGATCTGACCCGGGCCGATCCGTTCCAGGAGGCCGGTCGCCGGACCGAGGCATTCGTCCGATTCTCCACGGTGGCCGGTAACAAGGGTTCGTTCGATCTGGCTCGCGACGTCCGTGGTTTCGCGGTGAAACTCTATACGCGCGAGGGCAATTGGGATCTGGTCGGGAACAATATCCCGGTCTTCTTCATTCAGGACCCCATCAAGTTCCCGGATATGGTCCACGCCGCCAAACAGGAGCCCGATCGTGGCTTTCCGCAGGCTCAGACGGCCCACGACAATTTCTGGGACTTCGTCTCGCTCACTCCCGAATCGACCCACATGCTGCTGTGGATCATGTCCGACCGAGCGATTCCGCGCTCGTTCCGGTTCATGGAGGGATTCGGTGTCCACACCTTCCGGCTGGTGAACGCCGAGGGCCGCTCCACGTTCGTCAAATTTCATTGGAAGCCGAAGCAGGGCATGCAGTCGGTGGTGTGGAACGAGGCGCTGAAGATCAACGGCGCCGATCCCGATTTCCACCGCCGCGATCTCTGGGATGCCATTCAGTCCGGTGACTATCCGGAATGGGAATTGGGCATGCAGCTGTTCGACGACGACTTCGCCGATCGCTTCGCCTTCGACATCCTCGATCCGACGAAGATCATCCCGGAGGAGGAAGTGCCGGTGCGCCCGGTCGGCAAGCTGGTGCTGAACCGGGTCGTCGACAATTTCTTCGCCGAAACCGAGCAGGTGGCGTTCTGCACGCAGAACATCATCCCGGGCATCGATTTCACGAACGACCCACTGCTGCAGGGCCGCAACTTCTCGTATCTCGACACCCAACTGAAGCGGCTCGGCGGCCCCAACTTCACCCATCTGCCGGTGAACGCGCCGAAGTGCCCGTTCGCGACGTTCCAGCAGGACGGCCACATGGCCATGGTCAATCCGAAGGGCCGGGCCAATTACGAGCCCAATTCGTGGCCCGACGCGATCAAGGGCCCGCGCGAGGACCCCGAACGGGGCTTCACGACGGTTCCCGAGACTGTATCCGGTCCCACACGCCGGCTGCGCGCGGAAAGCTTCGCCGACCATTACAGCCAGGCTCGTCAGTTCTACGTGAGCCAGACGAGTATCGAGCAGCAGCACATCGTCGAGGCGTTCGTCTTCGAGCTGAGCAAATGCGATCGAGTCGAGATCCGTGCCCGGGTCGTCGCCGCGCTGCGCAACGTTCACGAGGATCTGGCCACGGCGGTCGCCGACGGGCTCGGCCTCGCGGAGCTTCCGGAACCGGCTCGCTGTGCCCGCGAGCCGATCACCGATCTGGCGCCCTCGCCCGCGCTGAGTATCGTGCGCAACGGTCCGGACAGCATCGCGGGGCGCAAGATCGGCGTGCTGGTCACCGACGGGGTCGATGCCGAGGCATTGGCCGAGGTACGTGAGGCGGTGCAGGCGGAGAAGGCGATCCTCGAGATCGTCGCACCGAAGGTCGGCGGTGTCACTACCAAGGACGGCAAGACTGTCGAAGCGGACCAGAAGATCGACGGCGGACCCTCGGTGCTCTACGACGCGGTCGTGATTCTCGCGTCTGAGGCCGGAGCCGCCGAACTCGCCACCGTGCCGCCGGCGCGCGACTTCGTCAGCGACGCTTACGCACACGGCAAATTCATCGCCCACCGCAATGCCGGCGCGCTGTTCGCGGCCGCGGGACTGACCGGCGAACTCGATGCCGGCGTCATGGATCTCGCGGCGGGCGCATCGGTGGCCGACTTCCTCGGCCGGTGCCGGGAAGTCCGATACTGGGCCCGGTTCGAGGGCTGACGATGACGAGCGCGCCGCGTTTTCGCCGGGCAGCCGTGACCGGGTGCGCCGGATTCATCGGCGCGCACCTGTGCGCGGCGCTGCTCGAACGAGGCACCGCGGTCGTGGGCGTGGACAACTTCTCCACCGGAGATCCGGACAACATCGCGAAATTGGAGAAGTATCCGGGTTTCCGATTCCTCGCCCACGACGTCACGCGGGGACTGCCCGATATCGGGCCCGTCGGTCTGGTCGCGCATCTGGCCTCGCCCGCGTCGCCGATCCACTATGCCCGGCTCGGCGTGCAGACGCTGCGGGCCGGCGCGGACGGTACCGCGGCGGCGCTGGACCTGGCGGATCGCCGCGGAGCGCGGCTGCTGCTGGCCTCTACCAGCGAGGTCTACGGCGACCCGGCCGAACATCCGCAGCGCGAAACATATTGGGGCAACGTCAATCCCGTCGGCCCACGGAGTGTGTACGACGAGGCGAAGCGGTACGCCGAGGCCTTGGTCACCGCCTATCACCGCGACCGCGGGGCCGATGTGGCGATCGCCCGCATCTTCAACACCTACGGGCCGGGCATGCGTGCCGACGACGGCCGGATGGTGCCCGCGTTCATCGAGCAGGTGCTGGCCGGGGAACCGCTCACCATCGCCGGCGACGGCGAGCAGACCCGCTCGATCTGCTATGTCGACGACACCGTGCGCGGGCTGCTCGCGCTAGCCGAGTCCGGCCATCGGGGTCCGGTGAACATCGGGAATCCGCGGGAGATGACGGTGAACGAGATCGCGGCGCTGATCCAGCGGCTCGGTGGCGGGCACTCGCCGATCCGGTTTGTCGACATGCCGGTCGACGATCCGCGACGGCGGTGTCCCGATATCGGTTCCGCGCGTGCGTTGCTCGGCTGGGAACCCACCGTCTCGCCGGAGGAGGGTTTGCGCCGGACATTGGCGTGGTTCGCGCAGCGGCGGGCGCGGACGCGGTTTATGCCATCACACGCCGGGTAGTTCGCCGGCACAAGCCTTGCGACACCTGTGGAGGTGTTCGATGCGCGTTCTCGGAATCAATGCGATATTTCACGATTCGGCAGCGGCACTGGTCGTCGACGGCAAAATAGTCGCGGCCGCCGAAGAGGAACGATTCAGCAGGCGCAAGCACGGCAAGCGGCCGGTGCCGTTCTCGGCCTGGGAACAGCCCGCACAGGCCGCGGCCTGGTGTCTGGACCAGGCGGGCCTCACCGCGGCGGATCTCGACGCCGTCGGCTACTCCTACGATCCGGCGCAGGTGGACGAAAGCGTCGACGGCCTCGACCCGAGCTGGGAACCGCTGCGCACCCGATACGCCGAGCGAGCTCCGTACCTGTTGGCGACCGAGCTTCCCGGGCTCGACCCGGACAAGGTCCGTTTCGTGCGGCACCACGTAGCGCACGCCGCGTCATGCGGACTCGCCGCGCCGTTCGGAGACGCCGCTGTGCTGACGCTGGACGGGCGCGGCGAGTCGACGTCGATGCTCGCGGGTGAATACCGCAACGGCAAGCTGGATATCCTTGCTACGCAACAACTTCCGCATTCACTGGGGTTGATGTACGAGGAACTGACCGCCCACCTGGGTTTCGCGCGTTCCAGCGACGAGTACAAGGTGATGGCCTTGGCCTCGTACGGACAGCCCCGCTTCGTGGACTGGTTGCGCGACAAGGTCTTCAGCACCGGTGACGGGGGTTTTCGCACGCAGCCGATCAACTGGGACGCCTACGCGCCGAAGCGTGCCCCGAACGAGCCGATGTGGCCCGAACACGCCGACCTCGCCGCCTCGGTCCAGCAGGTCCTGCAGGAGGTGATGCTCGACCTGTGCCGGTGGTTGCACGCGGCCACCTCGGCGGACAAGCTCACGATGGCCGGAGGTGTCGCGCTGAACTGCGTGGCGAATACCGCGCTGTTCGACCAGGGTCCGTTCGACGACATCTGGGTGCAACCGGCAGCGGGTGATTCGGGCACCGCGCTCGGCGCCGCCCTGGCGATAGCGGCCGAAGCGGGACCGCCTCCCGATCCCATGACCACGGCCGCCCTCGGCCGGGGTTTCTCCGACGCCCACATCGAACAGACGTTGCGCGAGGCCCACATTCGCTACGAGCGACCGCCCGATCCGGCCTCCACCGTCGCCCAGGCATTGGCCGGCAACGAGATCGTCGCCTGGTTCCAGGGCAGGGCCGAATTCGGTCCCCGCGCCCTCGGCTACCGTTCCCTGCTGGCGCATCCGGGGTACGCCGGAAATCTGGAGCGGCTCAACGCCGTCAAGGGCCGGGAGCAGTTCCGCCCGGTGGCGCCGATGGTGCTCGCCGAGCGGGCGTCGCAGATCTTCACGCGCGGCCCGCTGCCCAGCCCCTACATGCTCTTCGTCCACGATGTCGCCGAACCGTGGCGGGAGCGCCTGCCGGCGGTGACCCATGTGGACGGCACCGCCCGCATCCAGACCGTCGACGGTGCCGATCAGCCGCTGCTGGCCGGGATGATCAGCCGCTTCGAGGAGTTCACCGGGCTGCCCGTGGTGGTGAACACCAGCCTCAATACCGCCGGGCGGCCCATGGTCGATTCACCGCGTGACGCGCTCGAGTGTTTCGGTTCCGCGCCGGTGGATCTGCTCGCGATCGGCCCGTTCGTCGTGCGGCGGTGATCGGCGTGCGCGAGGCGGAGACTCCGGGCGGCACCGCCACCGGGGCTCTCGACTACACGATCGTGATTCCCACGATCGGGCGATCCGGATTGGCGAACGTGCTGGCAGCGGTGAATCGGCCCGGCGGTGTCGCCCCGGCCGAAATCGTCGTCGTCGACGACCGGCCGCGGGCCGGCCGATCGGATGCCGCCGAACCATTGTCGGTGCCGCCCAGCGATATTCCGGTGCGCGTGGTGTGCTCGGGCGGCCGCGGACCGGCGGCGGCGCGCAACGCCGGGTGGCGTGCGGCCGAGTCGGAATGGATCGCGTTTCTCGACGACGATGTGGTTCCGTCACCGGAATGGCGGACGCGCCTGGCCGAGGATCTGCGTGATCTGCCGGGGCACGTCGCCGGATCGCAGGCACGGTTGTGGGTGCCGCTGCCGGCTGGCCGCCGGCCCACCGACGCCGAACGCGGAACCGCCGCCTTGGCCGGTGCGCGCTGGATCACCGCGGATATGGCCTATCGCCGCGCGGTGCTCGCCGAACTGGGAGGCTTCGACGAACGCTTCCGGCGCGCCTACCGCGAGGATTCCGACTTCGCCCTGCGGGTCGTGCGGACCGGGCTCCACATCACCTCGGGCACCCGGGTGACCACGCATCCTCCCGCGACCGGTTCGCTGCTGTCGTCGCTGCGCGCCCAGGCCGGGAATGCGGACAATGCGTTGATGCGCCGCAAATTCGGCCGCACCTGGCGCGACGACATCGGCGAGAGCGGTGGCCGGCTCGGCACGCACGCGGCGGTTTCGTCGGCGGGGGTCGCGGCCGCGTTCTTCGCGATGCGCCGCCGCCGCGCGCCTGCCCTGGCCTGTGCGGGCCTGTGGCTGGCGGGAACGGCCGAGTTCGCGGCGCGGCGTATCGGTCAGGGGCCCGCCACCGTGCGCGAGGTCGCTGCCATGACGCTGACCAGTGTGCTGATTCCACCGGCCGCTTGCTGGCATCGGTTGCGTGGCGAATGGCAGGTGGCGCGCGGAACTCGGCTGCCCCGGCCGGCGAGCGGCGGATCGGAGTCCGGCGATGAGTGAACGCGTCGGTGTGGTGGGAGCCGGGTACGTCGGCACCACCACCGCGGCCGGACTCGCGCATCTCGGATTGCCGGTGACCGCGGTCGACGTCGACGCCGGCTGTGTCGAACGGTTGCGGCAGGGGCGCAGCGACCTTCAGGAGCCGGACTTGGAACCGCTTCTGCGCCAGGGCATTCGGGCCGGACTACTGGAGTTCGACACCGATATCGGACGGTTGGCGCAGGCGGAAGTGGTTTTCGTCTGCGTGCCGACGCCGGCCACCCCCTCGGGTGCGGCGGACGCCAGTGCCGTCCAGGACGTGCTGGCCGCCCTGTTCGATCTGCTGTCGCCCGGCGCGATCATCGTGCTGAAATCCACCGTCCCGGTCGGCACGGCGCGCGCGGCCGACGAAGCGGCGGGCCGGTGCGGATTGCATGTGGTGAGCAATCCCGAATTCCTGCGCGAAAGTCATGCGGTCTACGACTTCCTGCACGCCGACCGCATCGTCATCGGTGCCGCCGATGCCGCGGTCGGTGAGCGGATCGCGCGGCTGTATCAGGGGGTGGAGTCGCCGGCGGTGCAGATCGTCGACTTCGAAAGCGCCGAAGTGGCCAAGTACGCGAGCAATGCCTTCCTCGCGACGAAGGTGTCGTTCGTGAACGAACTCGCCGAGCTGTGCGAAAAGGTCTGTGCCGATATCGAACTCGTCGGCGAATGCCTGGGGTCCGATCCGCGTATCGGCGCCGCGTTCCTGCGGCCGGGGCCGGGCTGGGGCGGGTCCTGTCTGCCGAAGGACACCGAGGCGCTGCTGCACATCGCCCACGACAAACAGGTGAACCTGGGCGTGCTGGAGGCCGCGGTGGCGGCCAATCGCGCGCAGACCGATCGCACCGTCGCGACTGTCGCGCAGGTACTGGGCCGCGGCGGCGGAGATCTGGACGGGGTGCGGGCCGCACTGTTCGGCCTGACGTTCAAGGCCGGCACCGGCGATCTGCGTGACTCGCCGGCCCGTCGATTGGCCGCAGCCCTGGCCGGACACGGCGCGCAGCTGTGCGTCTATGACCCGACGGTGGCGCCGGTTCGCGGGCGGGATCTGGGTTTGCCGGCCCGGGTGCACATCGTCGACGATCCCTACGATGCCGCGCGGGAGGCGGATGTGGTGGTGGTGGCGACCGAGTGGCCGGAATTCGCCAAACTGGACTGGCCGCGGCTGGGCACCCTGACGCGGCGCCGGCTGATCGTCGACACCCGGAATCTGCTCGACGCCGAGGCACTGCGGCGCGACGGGTTCACCGTGATCGGTAACGGCCGATGAGCGGTGACCGCAGCCGGACCACGGTGGTGATCGCGACCCGCAACCGGGCCGACGAACTGGTCACCACCCTGGATCGCCTCGCCGAGACCGAGCCGCAACCGCCGATCGTGGTGGTGGACAACGCTTCCGACGATCACACGGTGCCTGCCGCGGCCGGATTCCGCGGCCGGATCCGCGCGCTGGAGGTGGTCGAACTGTCGCGCAACGACGGCGCGGTCGCCCGCAATCACGGCGCCCGCTACGCCACCACACCGTTCGTCGCGTTCTGTGACGACGACGCCTGGTGGGCGCCGGGCGCGTTGCCGACGGCCGAGCAATTGTTCGACCGCCACCCCGAGGTGGGGCTCATCGCGGGCCGAACCGTGGTCGGTCCCGACGAGCGCGAGGATCCGGTCAACGAGTTGATGCACCGCAGCCCCCTGGGGACCGATCCCCGGGCGCCGGGACCGTCGGTCCTGGGATTTCTGGCGGGGGCCGCCGTGGTGCGCCGTGATCCGTTCCTGGCGGCCGGCGGATTCTCCCCGGTGCTGCATTTCGCCGGGGAAGAGACGCTGCTGGCCTACGATCTGGCCGCCGCGGGATGGTTGCTGTGCTATTCGCCGCAGATTGTCAGCCGGCATATACCCTCGCCGCGCCGGATGCCGAATACGGCTCGCGCCCACCTCGAATCCCGCAACGCCGCGCTCACCGCGGTGATGCGCCGCCCCGTCGGCGCCTGCCTGCGTGAGCTGGCCACTATGGGCTGGACGGCGCTGCGCCACCCCAGCGGCCTCCCGGCTCTGCTCGGCCTCGCGGCCCGGATGCCGCACGCCCTGCGGGAACGCCGCCGCCTGCCCGAGCATGTCGAAGCACAGATCGCGCTGTTGCGGTGAATATGCCGGAGCAGTCCGGGTAGTGCGTCGACAAGGGCCGCCGTTTCGGCGTCCCGAGCAGTTGTCCGTCGACGAAGGGAGCAGACGATGCCCAAGACCACTCGGCGCGGTGACCCGAAACAGTCCGAATTGCCCAGCACCATACGGAAATCCGATGAACACGCGCAGCGGATATTCGCCGAGGTTCACGATTCCGCGCTGGAGGAGTACCAGAGCGAACAACGCGCGCATCGCGTCGCGTACGCCGCGCTCAAGCACAGTTACGAGAAGGTCGGCGACCACTGGGAGCCCAAGAAGCAGAAGGGTCCCTCCGACGAGCGCGCCCGCCACGGCGGCCCCGAACCGGCGGGCAAGACCGCCGGTGGGGTGGATGCCAATGCCTCGAAACAGCATCTGCTGGACGTCGCGAAACGCCTCGACATCAGCGGCCGCTCCCGGATGACGAAGAAGGAATTGATCGAATCCATCCAGCGGTCCAACGAGCGCGCCCGCCGCACGAACTGATACATCGGCTCATACCCGGAGGAGGAGCCATGACGACGGTGCTCGACATGTTCGGCGCACATCCCGGCGGGCCCGGTAAATCCGGCGCGTTGACCGCCGACGAGGTCGCCCGGTGCGTGGAGGAATGCGTGGCCTGCCAGACGGCCTGCACCATCTGCGCCGACTCGTGCCTGGCCGAACCGGATGTGGCCGCGCTGCGGCAGTGCATCCGCGAGGATCTGGACTGCGCCGACATCTGCGGGGCCACCGCGCGGGTGCTGGCGCGGCGCACCGCATTCGTGCCGTTCGTGGCCGCGGCGCTGGTGCGGGCCTGCGCGGCGGCGTGTGCCTCGTGCGCCGAGGAATGTGCCTCGCACACCGGTATGACCCACTGCGAGCAGTGCGCGCAGGCGTGCCACCGCTGTGAGCGGGCCTGCCAGGACGTGCTGGAGAAATTGCTGCCGCAGTGACCCACCCGAAGACGCCGGCTCGAGGAGGTCACATGAATCGTGAAGCGGGGTCACCGGTTTCGCGAAGTCTGGTTCCGGAGATCGCCGACCGCCTCGCCCGGCAGCACGCCCGGGTGGTCGTCCTCGGGGACGCGGTGCTCGACGTGTGGATGTGGGGCCGTTCGGAACGACTGTGCCGGGAGGCGCCGGTGCCCGTCGTCGACGTGCACACGACGAGCTACCTGCCCGGCGGTGCGGCCAATACCGCGGCCAACATCGCGGCCCTGGGCGCCGAGGTGCGTCTGGTGGCGCTGGCCGGAGCCGACGAGCACGGCACCCATCTGCGCGACTCGCTGCGACGCTGCGGAGTCGACACGACTTATCTGAGCGCGGCCGATGCCGCGACCGTGGCGAAATGCCGGGTGGTCTCCGGGGATCAGCTCGTGGTCCGCTTCGACCGCAGTACATCGGCACCGGCGACCGCTGCCGACGTCGACCGGGTGATCGAGACGCTGCCCGAGGCGCTCGACGGTGCCGATGCCCTGGTGGTCTGCGATTACGACGGGGTGCTCGGGGAGCGGGTCCGGGAGGCGCTGGCCGCCCGCCGGGCCGATCTGCCGCTGCTGATCGTCGACACCCACCATCCCGCCCGGTGGGCGGATCTGCGTCCGGATCTGGTCACGCCGAATGCCGACGAGGCCGCACGGGGGCTGGGGATGCCGTCGGCGATGCCGGGACGGTCGCGGGTGGAATGGTTCGACCGGCATCGCGACCGGCTCTTCGAGCTCACCGGCGCCCGCGCGGTGGTGGTGACCCTCGACCGCGACGGCGCGGTGCTGCTGCAGGGCGACCGGCCGCTGCACCGGACCTGGGCCGAGCCCGTGCCGGAGAGCCAATCTCCCGGTGCGGGAGACACTTTCGTCGCCGCGCTGACGTTGGCGCTGCTCGGCGGGCTGCCCACGACCGCCGCGGTGGAGGTGGCGCAGGCGGCCGCGGATGTGGTGGTGCACCGCACCGGGACCTCGATGTGTTCGACCTCCGAACTTCGCGATCGCCTCGCGCGCAGCGCGGGGGCGGTGTTGTCGGCGCGGGACCTCGCCACGGTGCTGGCGCATCAGCGGTCGGCCGGTAAACGGATCGTGTTCACCAACGGATGCTTCGACGTGCTGCACGCCGGCCACATCGCCTATCTCAACGAGGCGAAGCGGCTCGGCGACGTGCTGGTGGTCGCGGTGAATTCGGACCGTAGCGTGCGCGCGCTGAAGGGACCGGACCGGCCGGTGAACCCCGATCACGAGCGCGCGGCCGTACTGGCGGCGCTGAGCTGCGTGGACCACGTGACCATCTTCGACGAGGACACCCCCGCGGCCCTGCTGCGTGCGACCACACCCGACCTCTACGTCAAGGGTGGCGACTACCGCCCGGAGATGTTGCCGGAGGCGCCGATCGTGAACGGCTACGGCGGTGAGGTGCGGGTGCTGAGTTACCTGGCCGATCACTCGACATCGCAGGTGATCGCGCGCATCCGCTCCGGCGCCCCGTCCTAGCGGGCGGCGCGGGTTTCACGTCCAGCCGAGCAACTCGTCCACGTCCGCGCACACCGCCGCGACGGGCACCGTGGACACCAGCGAATCACCGTGCGGGCAGCGGGGCAGACGCTCGTCGGTGGCGTCGCGGCCGCACGCCGGGCAGTGGGTCTGCCAGGAGATGTGCACGCGGTCGCTGCCGCGGCTCAGCGGTCCGGCGCTGATGACGTTGCCGATCCAGAACACTCCTACGGTCGGGGTGCCGACCGCCCGGGCGAGATGCCGCGGCCCGCTGTCGTTGCCGACCAGTACCGCGCCGCGGGCGAGCACTCCGCACAGTGTCGGCATATCGGCGCCGACCAGGGTGCGCAGCCGGTGCGCGCGCCCGTCGCCGTTCGCCGCGACCGGGATGCGGGAACGCAGATCGGCGACCAGTGCGTGATCGGACGGTCCGCCGATGATCACCACCGTCGCGCCGCGGTCCAGGCAGTGGGTGGCGATCTCGGCGAAGGCGTCCGCCGGCCAGCGCCGCCGCGAATCGTTCGCGCCGGGGTGCACGATCACCAGCGGTCCGGTCACGGTGCCCAGTGCCGCATCCGCCGCGGCCGGATCCCGGGGGGTGAGCTCCACCCGCGGTTCCATCACCACCGGCGGCGCGCCGGCCAGTCCGACCACCTCGAGCGCTCGCAGCACCTCGTTCTGATAGAAGCGATAGGCGAGGTTGCGGTCCAGCGGCGCCGCGTCCTCGGCCTGGGAACCGATGCTCATCCGCGGATTCAGCTGGCGTAGAAAGGGATTGGACCAGGCGCCGCCGCCGTGCAGCTGCACGGCCAGGTCCACCGGGCGTTCACGGAGGCGGTCGACGAATTCGGCCTCGGCCGGTTGTGCGGGTTCGTTCCAGTCGGTGCGGGTGACCGGGAGTACCGCGACCTCGTCGACCGGCCCGGGCCGGTTCCGCAGGAGTTCGGCATGCAGGGCCGAGCCGAGCAGCGTGATCTCGGCGCCGGGATAGGCCGCGGCCAACGCGTACAGGGCCGGTACCGCGTACAGCAGGTCGCCGAGCGCGCCACCGCGCAGGACCACGATGCGCCGCACGTCCGGCACGATGTCGCCGATCGGGCCGATGCTCGGACGTGCGGTCGCGGGGGCGGGGACAGGCCGGTGTGCGGCCGTCGTGGTCGGGGCTGTCGTCGTCTCGGACATACCGCAGCCCTACCCGGGCAGCCGCGACTCAGTCCTGGTGAATCCGTGGCCGGCCCGGTCGTCGGACGGTTCCGGTCCGGACAGTTTGCATCGCATCTGCGCGGGCATGACGACGACGAACCGGTTCAGAAGTCGAACGATCGGGCCGGCCGGCAGTCGCACATATCCATGGCACGGTTCCGCCGGCTATGGCGCAGTTCGAGAGCGCGAGGTCCACCGGCGGCGACGCGGATCGGAGGAAGCGTGAAGATTGCGATGGTGTCCGAGCACGCCAGCCCCTTGGCCCCCCTGGGCGGCGTGGACGCGGGCGGGCAGAACGTGCATGTGGCCGAGCTCGCCGCGGGACTGGCCCGGTTGGGGCACGACGTGCGGGTCTACACCCGCCGAGACGACCCCGACATCCCCACCGAGGTGCTGGTGGGAGCGGGATATCGCGTGATCCACGTGCCGGCCGGTCCGCCGGAGCACCTCGGGAAGGACGACATCGTGCCGTTCCTCACCGATTTCGCCGCATTCCTGCGACAGCAATGGAGTGCCGATCCGCCCGATGTCGTGCACGCGCATTTCTGGATGTCGGGCATCGCCGCCGAACGCGCCGCACGCGATCTCGCCGTTCCGGTCGTGCTGACCTTCCACGCCCTGGGCACCGTGAAGCGGCGCTATCAGGGACTGGCCGACACCAGCCCGCGCTCTCGCATCCAGTCCGAGCGCCGGGTCGCGGCCGGAGCGACACATATCGTCGCGACCTGTTCCGACGAGGTCCGGGAGCTGGGCAGGATGGGTGTGCCGCGCGAGCGCACGTCGGTGGTGCCGTGTGGTGTGGACCTGTCGCTGTTCACTCCCGACGGCCCGGCAGAGAAGCCCGATGCGCCGCGGCGGATCGTCTCGGTCGGCCGCATGGTGCGGCGGAAGGGGTTCGACACCGCGATCGCGGCATTGTCGGAGGTACCCGACACCGAGCTGGTGATCGCGGGTGGTTCGCAGAGCGCCGAGGACGAGGCCGAGCAGGCGCGATTGCGTGCGGTGGCCGCGGAATACGGTGTGTCGCAACGGGTCCTGTTGCGCGGGCCGGTACCGCGGGCCGAGATGCCGATGCTGTTGCGCTCGGCCGACGCCGTGGTGTGCACGCCGTGGTACGAGCCGTTCGGCATCGTTCCGCTCGAGGCGATGTCGTGTGCGAAGCCCGTCGTCGCCACCGCGGTCGGCGGCATGCGCGACACCGTCCTCGACGGTGTGACCGGCCGCCTGGTGCCCTCGGGTGATCCGGTGGTTCTGGCCGAGGTCCTGTCGGGCCTGCTCGATACCCGGCAGGCGCGGCAGGCGATGGGAGAGGCGGGTCTGCAACGGGCCCGCGCGCGCTATTCGTGGGATCGGATCTCCAGAGATACCTCGGCGGCCTATCGACGGACCGCCGCCACCGCCGCCGCGGGCGACATCGCGTCGTCCGCCCGCTGACATCAGGAGGAACTCGCGGATGAATCAACCGACTCGCCCCCCGGGCAATGGAACTCGGCCCCTGGGCAATGTCGTCGTCACCGGCGGTGCGTCCGGACTGGGCGCGGCGACGGTGCACGCGGTGCGTGCCGCCGGTGGCGTCCCGCTGGTCATCGATCGGACCCGGCCCGAGGCCGAAGTCGATTGGGAGCACGCCGATCTCGCGGATTCGGCCGCGGCGGAGGAGGCCACCCGCGCCCTGGCCGACCGGGCCGGTGGCCGCATCGACGGCGTGTTCACCGCCGCCGGTATCGATGCCTGCGGCCCACTGGAGAAGGTCGAGGCGGCCGCCTGGGAGCGGGTGGTGCGCGTGAATCTGCTCGGTACGGCGGCGGTGATCCGCGCCGCGCTGCCGGCGCTGCGCGCGTCGCGCGGCCACGTCGTCACCTGTGCCTCGACCCTGGGGATGCGGGCGCTGCCCGACGCCACGGCGTACTGCGCGTCGAAATTCGGGGTCGTGGGATTCACCCGGGCCCTGGCGGCCGAGACGGCCGGTGAGATCGGCGTGACGCTGCTGATTCCGGGCGGGATGGACACGCACTTCTTCGACGACCGCCCGGAGCAGTACATCCCAGGTCCCGACGTGCGGCTCGAACGCCCCGAAAACGTCGCCGACGCAGTCGTTTTCGCCCTCTCCCGCCCCGCCGGCTCGGAGGTCCGGGAAATGCTGGTGTGCTCCTCCACCGAATCGTCGTGGCCATGACCGCTGCCGCCGTACCGGTTTCGGATCCCCTGCGCGTGCTTGTGTGGCACGTGCACGGATCCTGGATGACCTCCTTCGTCCAGGGGCGTCATCGATATCTGGTGCCGTCCGATCCCCGGCGGCGGCAGTGGGCTCTGGGCCGGTGCGGGCGACCCTGGCCCGAATCCGCCGTCGAGGTCGCGCCGGCCGATCTGGCGGATGAGTCCGTCGACGTGGTGGTGCTGCAGCGGCCGGAGGAATTCGATCTGGTGCGCGACTGGCTCGGCCGAGTGCCCGGCCAGGAGGTGCCGGTGATCTACGTCGAGCACAACACCCCCCGCGAACACGCGGCCACCAGCCGGCATCCGATGGCCGACCGCAGCGACGTGACGTTGGTGCACGTCACCGGGTTCAACCGGCTGATGTGGGACAACGGGCGCTGCCGGGCCGAGACGGTCCCGCACGGTGTCGTCGATCCGGGCTATCGATACACCGGGGAGATCGAGCGCGCGGCCTCGATCATCAACGAACCGGTGCGGCGGTGGCGGATCACCGGAACCGATCTGCTCGGTGAACTGTCGCGGGCCGCGCCGATCGACGTCTTCGGCATCGACACCGGCGAATTGCACAAGTGGGAGCATTGCCCTGCGACACAGGTTCACGGGGCGGGCGACGTCGGCCAGGAACGGCTGCACACCGACATCGGACGGCGACGGGTGTTCGTGCACACCGCTCGCTGGACCTCGCTCGGCTTGTCGCTGCTCGAGGCCATGTACGTGGGTATGCCCGTGGTGGCGGTCGGTGCCACCGAGGCGCCCTGGGCGGTACCGCCGGAGGCGGGTGTCGTCTCCACCGATCTCGACGAGCTGTCCCGCGCGATCGGCCGCTACATCGCCGATCCGGAACTGGCCCGGCGCACCGGACAGGCCGCCCGGGCCTGGGCCGTGAAGAACTTCGGCATCACCGAGTTCGCACAGCGCTGGGACCGGCTGCTCGCCGACACCGTTGCCGAGTTCCACCGCGGGAGGCGCAGATGAGCGGCCATGTGCTGGTGGCCCGCCTCGACAGTGCGGGCGATGTGCTGCTGACCGGCCCGGCCGTGCGGGCGGTCGCCGCCCGCGCGGAGCGGGTGAGTTTTTTGGCGGGCCCGCGTGGCCGCGCCGCCGCGCAGTTACTGCCCGGCGTGAACCAGGTGCTCGAATTCCGTGCCGGCTGGGTCGATTTCGAGGCCCCGCCCGTGGATGCAGAATCGATCGCCGAGTTGGTGAAGCTCGTCGACACCCAGCAGCCGGACGAGGCGATCATCTTCACCTCCTTCCATCAGTCGCCGCTGCCGCTGGCGCTCGTGCTGCGGATGGCGGGAGTCGCCCGGATCTCGGCGATCAGTCCCGACTATCCGGGATCGCTGCTCGATGTCCGCCATCAACTGGACGACGATGTGCCCGAGGCGATTCGGGCGCTGTCCCTGGTCGAGGCAGTGGGCTATCCCTCGGTGGGGCACCGGCTGCGAGTGCGTACCGATCTGCCGGATGTCTCCGCGCTGACCGGTGAGCCCGGCTATATCGTCCTGCATCCGGGTGCGGCCGTGCCCGCTCGCCGGATGTCGGCGCAGCGGTCACGGGCGGTGGCCGTGGCCCTGGCCGAGGCGGGATACCGCGTGGTGGTGACCGGCGGCCCCGACGAACGGGAGCTGACCGCCGCCGTCGCCGGGACGCACGCCCGCGATCTGGGTGGAGCGACCGACCTGCCGCAATTGGCGGCGGTCCTGCGCGGGGCCGATGTGGTCGTCGCGCCCAATACCGGCGCCGCACATCTGGCGGCGGCCGTCGCCACCCCCGTCGTCTCGCTGTTCGCCCCGGTCGTTCCCGCTATTCGCTGGGCGCCGCACGGGGTTTCGACAGTGGTGCTCGGTGACCAGTCCGCGGCCTGCGCCGGAACCCGGGCCCGGCAGTGTCCGGTATCGGGCCACCCCTGCCTGAACCGGATCGCCGACGAGGAAATCGTCGACGCGGTAGCGCATCTGCGCGGCGAGAAGCCGCGGCGCTCGACGACCGCGGCGCGACACGGCGGCCCGCCGGCGGTGCTGTTCGATCGCGACGACACCCTGATCATCGATGTGCCGTATCTGTCCGATCCGCGACTGGTGGAGCCCGTACCCGGTGCGGCGGCGGAACTGGATCGGCTGCGGCGGGCCGGAGTGCGGATCGGGGTGGTGAGCAACCAGTCCGGGGTGAACGCGGGCTCCATCACCCCGGAGCAGCTGGCGGCGGTGACCGCGAAGGTCGAGGATCTCCTCGGCCCCATCGACACCTGGCAGATCTGCCCGCATCGCCGCGACGAAGGCTGCGACTGCCGCAAACCTCAACCCGGACTTGTCGTTTCGGCCGCCGAGGCGCTGGGGACCACACCCGACCGATGTGTCGTGATCGGCGATATCGGCAGTGATGTCGAGGCGGCCGCCGCGGCCGGAGCGCGGGCGGTGCTCGTGCCCACGGCGAAGACGCGGCCGTCGGAGATCGCCTTCGCCGCGGTGGTCGCCCACGTCGCACCGGACCTGCGGACCGCGGTCTCGCTGGCACTCGCCGAACT
This sequence comes from Nocardia sp. AB354, assembly GCF_049538315.1. Taxonomy (NCBI): domain Bacteria; kingdom Bacillati; phylum Actinomycetota; class Actinomycetes; order Mycobacteriales; family Nocardiaceae; genus Nocardia; species Nocardia sp. AB354. Next base: position 239,827 of record NZ_JBMVFU010000006.1, read on the forward strand.
CGACGGGAAGGACGCCCTGCCATGATCGCCCCACGAGACGAGCATCGCCGTCACGATGTCGCCTGCATCGGCGCCGAACTGGAGGAGCATTTCGACCTCCTCGGGGAGGCGCTGCGCCGGAATGTGCGCCCCTCGGTCGCCCGCATCTGGAACTGGGCAGAGCGATTGGCTCGCGTCTACCGCGACGGCGGCAGATTGTTCGCCTGCGGTAACGGCGGCAGCGCGGCGGAAGCGCAGCATCTGACCGCCGAGCTGACCGGGCGTTTCCGGGAGGAACGCAGACCGCTGTCGGCGGTCGCCCTGCACGCCGACACCTCGAGTGTCACCGCGATAGCCAACGACTACGGATTCGACGAGATGTTCGCACGCCAGCTGCGGGCGCACGGCCGGCCCGGTGACGTCCTGGTCGCCTTGTCCACCAGCGGTTCCAGCGGCAATGTCGTCGCCGCGGCCAAGGCCGCTTCCGAAATCGGGCTGACCAGCTGGGCATTGACCGGACCGGCGCCGAATTCGCTGGCCGCGCTGTGCGACGACGCGGTGGCGGTGGAGGCGGAGTCGACGGCGACGGTGCAGGAAGTCCACCTGGTGCTGGTCCACGCGCTGTGCACGGCTTTGGATTCCGCGCTGCGGGAGGCCTCGTGACCGGGCCGCTGGTCGTCGTCGGAGATGTGCTGCTCGACAGCGATATCGAGGGCCGCGCCGACCGCCGCAGTCCCGACGCCGGCGTTCCGGTGGTCGACGTCCGCACCGGAATCTGGCGCCCCGGCGGGGCGGGGCTGGCCGCCGCGCTGGCAACCCGGGACGCCGGCGAGGTCGTGCTGGTCGGCGGATTCGGTGACGACGAGGCCGGCCACCGGCTGCACCGGCTGCTGGCCGGGCGCGTGCGGGTGGCGCCGCTGCCGATGCTGGGAACCACGGTGTGCAAACAGCGGATTCGAGCCGTCGGCCCGTGCGCTCCCGCCGCCGCCGACGGTGCGGGCGATCGCCCGGTTTCGGTGGTTCGTGTCGATTCCGGCGACGGCCGGATCGGGCACGGGCCGCTGCCCGCTGATGTCGAAGCCGTATTCGGTTGTGCCCGTGCGATTCTCGTCGCCGATTACGGTCACGGCGTCGCCGCCCACCCCGGAATTCGCGCACTGCTGTCCCGGTGCCTGCACGACATTCCCGTGGTGTGGGATCCGCATCCGCGCGGCCCGGCGCCCGTCGCCGGGGCGAGCCTGGTGACACCGAATCGCGACGAAGCCGCGGCCCTGGTGGGTGGAGACGGCGGATTCGGGGACCGGGCCCGCGAGCTGAGCCGGCGGTGGTCGGCGCGGGCGGTGGCGGTCACCCTCGGCGCGGAGGGCGCGGTGCTCTACCGTCGCGGTACGAAAGGCACTGTGGCCGTGGGAATCTCGCCGGAACTGCGATGCGGTGAGGGATACGACGTGTGTGGCGCCGGCGACCGATTCGCCGCGGCGGCCACCGCGGCGCTGGCTTCCGGTGACTCGGTGACGAACGCGGTCCGTCGTGCCGTCGATGTCGCGGCGCGGTTCGTTCGCGACGGTGCGGTGTCCTCGCCCGGGATGGGCCGGACGCGAGCGGACCGCGCGGTCGTGACCGCCGCACCGAGCCGGCCGGCACATCCACCGTCATGGGGGTGACGCTGGTCCTGCGGGCACTGGGACTGGGGGATCTGCTGACGGCGGTACCCGCGCTGCGGGCGTTGCGAGTCGCGCGCGGCGACGACCACCTGGTGCTGGCGGCTCCCCGCTGGCTGGCGCCGATGGTCGACCTCGCCGACTGTGTCGACGAGGTCCTCCCGACCGCCGGACTGGGCGCACTGCGATGGGACCGCCCACCGCCCGACCTCGCGGTGAATCTGCACGGCAGCGGTCCGCAGAGCATCGACGATCTGCTGAAAGTCCGCCCCGGACGCTTGATCACCCACCGGCATCCGGACTTTCCCGAGGTGGCCGGCCCCGCCTGGCCCGAGGGAGTGCACGAGGTGCATCGCTGGTGCCGGCTGCTCGACTCGGCGGGCATCCCGGCCGATCCCACCCGCCTCGAACTCCGGACGCCGGGCATCACCGCACCGGCCGGCCGCGTCGTGGTACATCCCGGGGGCAGTTCCAGGGCGCGGCGGTGGCCGCCGGACCGCTTCGCCGCCGTCGCCGCCCACCTGCGGAGTCTGGGCCACCGCCTCGTCGTCACGGGAAATGCCGAGGAGGCAGCCCTGGCCGCGCAGGTCGCCGACGCGGCGGGTCTGCCCCGGCGATCGGTACTCGCCGGGGCGCTCACACTGACCGAATCGGCCGCCGTCGTCGCGAATGCCGCCTTGGTGATCAGCGGGGATACCGGTGTCGGACATCTCGCCAGCGCCTTCGGCACGCCCTCGGTGGTGATCTTCGGACCCACCCCGCCGGCGTGGTGGGGTCCGCCACCCGATCCGGCCCATATCGCCCTGTGGGCGGGGCATATCGGCGATCCGCACGCCACCGAACCGGACCCCGGACTGCTGCAGATCGGGACCGGTCAGGTCATCGCGGCAGCGATTCGGCAACTGCGATGTTTCGGCCCCGATTCCGGTGGTATCGCCCCGTCGTTCCATTCCCGAACGGACAGTACCGAGAGAGGAGAAACGATGAGCCAGAAGGTGAATCCCATTCAGGTGCAGAAGTATCTCTCCGGCGTGGACTATCCGTGTGACCGCCGCGATATCGTGCGCGCGGCGCGGAACAACGGCGCCGGCGCGGAGATCGTCGACGCGCTCGAGAGCATGCCCGACCGTATGTTCGACGGGCCGAACGCGGTGAGCGAGGCCATGTCCTGACCTGAATGCACCTGGGCCGCCCGCACTGCGGGCGGCCCAGGCTGTATCGATGGGCAGTGCGTGTCAGAACGTGAATTGATCGCCGTACGCGGTGGTTTGGACCAGACCCGTCGCCGTCGACACCGTGGTGGAGACGAACGGGACGGCCGCAACCGGGGACGCGCATTGGGAGACGTTCAACGCGGCGTTGTTGAAGGCGATGTGGTAGGGGAAAGTGGTCGTGTTGTCCAGGGTGGCCGTCGCGGTGGTGGCGGTGGTGACCTGACCGGGACCGATGTTCGCGTCCAGATTCTCGGACAGGCCCAGGGAGCCGCCGACGCTCGGCCCGAGGTCGAAACCGGGCGGCGATACTCCGGGCAGGGTCGCGCTGCCGGACGTGGTCGGCAGGGTGGGGGTGGTGGGAGTCGTCGTGGGGGGAGTCGTTGTCGGGGGAGTCGTCGTGGTGGGGGTGGTCGTGGTCGGGGTTGTCGTGGTGGTGACCGTCGTGGTGGGCGCAACACTCGTGCCGACAGCCTTGGTCCGGGTGGTCGTGGGGGGAGTTGTCGTGGTGCGGGCGGTTGTGGAGGAGGTGCCGGTACCGCTGGTGGTCGTGGTCGGAGTGGCGCTGCCGGTGGTCGCGATGGGAGCGGCGGCGGTCGTCAGCGACGGTGGCGTGAACGTCGGGGAGATGCTCAATTGCAGCCCTTGGTTGGGCGAAATGCCTACGTCGAAGCCGCCTGCCACGCTGATCCCGCATCCGAGCAGGAATCCCGCCACCGCCTGACCCGAGGTGATCGGATCGCCCTCGACGTTGACCGAGAAATTCCCGGACAGCTGCGCGGCATGCGAGAACGTCATGAGATAGTTCGGCGTCCGGTCACCGGGTGGGTTCACCCCGATGTTGTCCACCGACGCGGTCAGATGGACTCCCGAGCCGGTCACGTCCGTGCCGGGTGGCTGGGCGTGACTCGTTTCGCTCCCGCCGGTCCATAAGATCGACGCGACGGCGGTAACCGCGGCGATACCCGTCGCGGCGGCGATGAGAGGACGTCGCATAGCTGGATCCTGTTCCTCGGTGTCACGGCAGCAGTCCCCGAACAGCTATCGACCGGCAAGCATAATGCGCGAACCCGCACGGACCCCGGATTCGACGCGCGCCACGCCGCCCCCCTCGAGATTTCAAGCGGGGTAGACATGGATTTCGGTCGCCTTGACCGCGGCCCATACCCGCATACCCGGTTGAATGCGCAGGTCGGCCACCGCCGCCGCGGTAATGTCGGCGAGCACAGGTGGAGCTCCGTCGAGGCGGACGCGGGTGAGATTGGCGTGGTGTTCCAGGCCGCCGACGGTCACAGGCCAGGTGTTGCGGGGGCTGCCGCCGGGTTGCTGGGGATGCAGGCTCACCGCGGTAGGCGGGAAGGTGAGGAAGACGCGGCCCGTGGCGGGAGCGGCGACGGTGAGGTGCCCGCCGTTGTCGATCTCGACGCTGGTGCCCGCGGCGGTGCCGCGAAACAGATTGAGCCCCATCAGATCCGCGACATAGTCCGACCGCGGCCGCCGGGCGATCTCGGTCGGCGCGCCCTGCTGGACGATAGCGCCCTGTTCGAGGATGACGAGCCGGTCCGCCAGCACCATCGCGTCGAGCGGATCGTGGGTGACCACCACTGTATGGCCGCGATAGTCGCGCAGGTGGCGGGCCAGGTCGGCGCGCACCTGCACCCGGGTCCCGGCGTCGAGCGCGGCCAGTGGTTCGTCGAGCAGCAGCAGCTGCGGGTCGGTGGCCAGGGCGCGCGCGAGCGCCACTCGCTGCGCCTGTCCGCCGGAGAGTGTGCGCGGTGTAGCGTGTTCGTGCTCGGCGAGACCTACCCGGGCGAGCTGCTCGGCGGCGCGGGCCCGCGCCTGCGCGCGCCGCATGCCGCGGGCCCGCAAGCCGAAGGCGACGTTCTCGAGCGCCGAAAGATGCTGAAACAGAAGGTAATCCTGGAAGACGACGCCGACCTGTCGCTGCTCGGCCGGGACGAAAACTCGCGGCGGTTCGTCCCAGACCCGGTCGGCGACGCTGAGGCGTCCACCGGTGAGCGGTTCGAGTCCGGCCAGCGTACGCAGCGCCGTGGTCTTCCCGGCGCCGTTGGGCCCGAGCAGCGCCACCACCTCACCGGGTTCGACGGTGAGCGCCAGGCCGAGGCGGAAGCGCTCCCGCCGCACCTCGAGTTCGGCCCGCAGCGTCATACCGCTCCTCGAATCCAGCGCTCGCGCAACGACACCAGCACCGCGACCGACACCAGCAGCAGCACCAGGCTGAGCACGATCGCGGCATCGGGATCGGTTTCCAGCGCGAGATACACCGCCAGCGGCATGGTGGTGGTGCGGCCGGGGAAATTCCCGGCGAAGGTGATGGTCGCGCCGAATTCGCCGAGCGCCCGAGCCCAGCACAGTACGCCGCCGGCGAGCACGCCCGGCAGGATCGCGGGCAGGGTGACGCGGCGAAAGGTGTACCAGGGGGTCGCGCCGAGGGTGGCGGCGGCTTCCTCGTAGCGGGTGTCGGTACTGCGCAGCGCGCCCTCCACCGAGATGACCAGAAACGGCATGGCGACGAACGCCTCGGCCACCACCACTCCCGGCGTGGTGAACGGCAGTGAGACGCCGAACCAGTCGTACAGATACTGCCCGAGCAGCCCGCGGCGGCCGAACACCAGCAGCAGTGCCACGCCTCCGACCACCGGCGGCAGGACCAGCGGCACCGTCACCAGCGCGCGGATCACGCCCCGGCCCGGGATGTGCGCCCGCGCCAGCAGCCAGGCCAGCGGGATGCCCAACAGCAGGCAGATCACGGTCGCGCAGCTCGCGCAGATCAGCGAAAGTCGCAGGGCGGTACCGACTTCGGCGCTGAACAGCCGGTCGGTCAGGCTCGCCCACGGGGTGCGCACCAGCAGGCCGATCAGCGGAATCACCAGGAACGCCAGCGCGCCGAGCGCGGGCAGCACCAGCGCGACCGGCCGCCGTCCCGATACCGCCCGTCGCCGCGTTCCCGGCCTGCTCACGGGGTGTCGAATCCCGCGGCGGCGAACACCTTCTTCGCCGCATCGGAGTGCACGTAGCCGACGAAGGCGGCGGCCGCGGCGGCGTGCGGGGCCTTGGCGAGCGGTGCGATCGGATAGGTGTTGACCACCTTCGCCGATTCCGGGAAGTCGATGCCCTGCACCTTGTCGCCGGCCGCCTGCACATCGGTGCGGTAGACGAGTGCGGCGTCGACCTCGTCCAGGGTCACCTTGGTGAGCACGGCCTTGACATCCTGCTCGCGGGTGTCGGGCAGCGGGGTGATGCCGGCGATCTGGAAAACCTTCTCCGCAGCCGCACCACACGGCACCTGCACCGCGCACAACGCGATCCGCGGCTCCGGTTTGCCGAAGTCGGCCAGTCCGGTGATCTTGCCCGGATTGCCCTCTGGCACCGCGATTTCCAGCCGATTGCTCACGAACGTCTCCGGTTTCGCGGTGACCTCACCGGCGTCGACCACCTGCTGCATATTGGCCGGGGCTGCGGAGGCGAAGACATCGGCGGGCGCCCCCTGCTGGATCTGCTGGGCGAGGGCCGAACTGCCGCCGAAGCTGTAGACGACCTTCACGCCGGGGTGGGCGGCCTCGAAGTCGTGTCCGAGCTTCGTGAACGTCTCGGTGAGCGAGGCCGCCGCGAAAACCGTGACCGTGCCCGAGAGCTGGTCCGTTCCGGTGGCGGACTTCGCGTCGTCGGAACCGCATCCGGCCAGGCCCGCGGTGACCGCCACGACGGCCGCTGCGGCGCCGATGGTGCGCAAGAGCTGCATTCTCGTCAACTTTCCGGAATTTCGACCACGACGTGGGTCGATTTGACCGAGGCGACGGCGATACTGCCGACCTCGAGACCGAGTTCGTCGACCGATTCCCGGCTGACCAGCGAGACCAGCCGGAACGGGCCGGCCTGCATCTCGACCTGCGCCATGACCGTGTCCTTGACGATGCGGGTGACGATGCCGCGCATCCGGTTGCGGGCCGAGGCGGCGACGGTGACACCGGGTTCGCGCGCCTCGGCGTGCTGACTACGCAGGACCTCGGCCAGATCCGCGCCGCGCACCCCCTTGCGACCGCTGTCGAGCCGGATCTCCGGCAGCCGCCCCTGATCGATCCAGCGCCGCACGGTGTCGTCGCTGACCCCCAGCAGCGCAGCCGCCTCGCTGATCCGCAAATTCGTCACAATGGGAAGCATATTGCCGTGAATGCGGTACACAAGCCCCGCGTGGTTGCGGACCGGTTAATTCTCACCGGGACGGGACGCATTCGTGCGGCCCGGCCCCTGGCGAGAACGGGAGGGCTGATGCATGCTCGGCGATATGGCCTCGCTCGCCGGAATCGTCTCCGCCACGACCCGATTCGCGAACCGCCGCGGCGTCTATGCCGGTCGGCGGGCAACGAAAGTCCATGTGGCGCTGTACCGATGCTCGGGCGGGCGGATCGGCGGGCGCATGCCGGGCCGTCGGCACGCGCGCATACTTCTGCTCGACCACGTGGGTGCGAAATCCGGCATTCCGCGAACCTCACCGCTGATGTACGTCGACGCGGGGGCCGCGGTGGCGATCGCGGCGTCGAAGGCGGGGCAGCCGCACCATCCCGCCTGGTATCACAACCTCCTCGCCCACCCCGACACCACGATCCGGATCGGAAGGCAAGTCCGCTCGGTGCGGGCGCGGGTCGCCACCGCGACCGAATATCCGGACCTGTGGCGTGAATTCGTGGCTATGACACCGGATTACGAGTTCTATCGGCGCCAGGCGGGCGGGCGCACGATCCCGCTGGTCGTTCTCGAACCGCGCTGAGCGTTCAGCAGTACAGGTCGACGAACCGGTCGAGTGAGCGTTCGATATCGCCCCGCAGGGCTCGTGCCACCGTCGCTCCGATCGGGCCGAACAGCGGTCGCCCACCCAGATCGATGTCGACGGTGACCGCCGAACCCGAGGCGTTCGGCGCGACCAGCAGCGCCAGTCCCAGTTTGGTGCCGCCTTTGCCGGCGCCGCTCAGCACGAGCCGGCGCGGTGGTTCGGCGGTGCGCACGGTCCAGCGCACGCGGTTGCGCAGACCCTTCACCGAGGCGATGCCCACCAGTTCGGTACCGGGAGTGAGCTCGTCGGGCACCCGGCCGCGCCATGCCTCGTGCATGATCAGCCACTGGTCGAGCTCGCCCAGATTCGCCGCGTGCGACCACGCCCGATCGGGGGAGATCGGAACGTCCACCGAGACCTTCAGTTTCGCCACGGGTGGATGGTAACCGCCGGTGATTCGGCCATCCGACCGTGGTTACGAGGCGAGTCCGGGGTCGGCGTGGATCGGCCGGTCCGTCGCCGAGAGCGGTTGCCCGGAACCGCCGCGGCGCACCGCCACGATCTCGGCGCCGATCGACACCGCGGTCTCCTCCGGTGTGCGGCCACCGAGTTCCAGTCCGATCGGTGAATGCAGCCGGCGCAGCTGATCATCGCTGATGCCGTTGTCGCGCAGGTGTTTCCGTCGCTCTCGATCCGACCGCCGCGAACCCATCGCCCCCACATAGGCCACCGGCAGTCGCAGCGCTGTCGCGAGGACCGGCACATCGAATTTCGGGTCGTGGGTCAGCACGCAGATCACCGTGCGCGAATCGACGTGCGCACCGGCCAGATACCGATCGGGCCGATCGCGCACCACCTCGTCGGCCTCGGGCAGACGCGCCCGGTCGGCGAAGACCGGGCGCGGTTCGCAGACGGTGACGCGGTAGCCGAGCAGCCGCCCGACCCGGCACAGCGCGGTGGTGAAATCGGTGGCGCCGAAGACGATCATGCGCGGTGGCGGGGCGAAGGACGTCACGAACACGGTGCGTTCACCCTCCGCGCATCCGATGGTGCGGACCGCGCTGGTGGCGGCCTCGAGCATGGCGCGAGCATGCGCGATCACCGCCGGGTCGGCGGGTCCTCCGATCGAGCGATCCGGTCGCACCGCGACGATCGCGCCGGATTCCAGATCGCGGACCAGGGCGACCGGCCGATCCGGATCCAGCGCGACGTCGATCGTCTCGTACTCGGCTGCGGTCACCCGGTGGATGAACACCTCCAGTTCCCCGCCGCAGGTGAGCCCGACCGCGAAGGCATCGTCGGCGCTGTAGCCGAAGGTGCGCCGGACCGGCTCCCCGGATGCGAGCACCTGCAGGCATTCCTCGTAGACCGCGCCCTCCACGCAGCCGCCGGAGAGGCTGCCCCGCACCTGGCCGGACGCGGAGACCGCCATGGTGGTGCCCAATGTCCTCGGCGCGCTGCCGCGTACGCCGATCACGGTGGCCAAGGCGTATGTCGTTGCGGCGGCATGCCAGTGCCGCAGGTGCTCGCCGAGTTCCCGCACGCCGACCTCCGATGAGAATTACATTCTCCCTCTACTGTAGCGACGTACTCACTTTCGGCATATATTGTTAACCGACCGCGAGGTGCCGGTCCTTGTCCGACGGCGAACAAGAGGGGATCAGTCCGATGACCGCGATGCGAGCCGCCCGATGACCTCGACGACGACAACCGCGAGCGCCTCCGTGGTCGGCGCGCGGATCCCGCGCATAGAGGACGCGCGCCTGGTCACCGGCGCGGGAACCTTCGTCGACGATGTGACCCGCCCGGGCGCGGCGCACGCCTGCTTCGTGCGCAGCCCGCTGCCCCGCGCGACCATCGGCACGATCGACGTGTCGGCGGCGCTGGAACTGGACGGGGTACTCGCCGTCTACACCGCCGCGGACCTCAATCCCGGTGCGCACGAGATCTCCTACGACCTGGACATGGTCGGTATGCCGCCGGTGCCGCGCCCGCCGCTGGCCGAGGAGGAGGTCCGATTCGTCGGCGATCCGGTCGCGCTGGTGATCGCCGCCGACCGCTATATCGCCGAAGACGCCGCCGAACTGGTCGTCATCGACTACGAACCGCTGGACCCGGTGGTCGACTACACCACCGCGGAACAGTCGCCCAATCTGGTGCACGCCGGATTCGCCGGTAATTCGGCCGGGGCGATGGGCGGGCGTCCGGCCGCCGACCTGGCACCGCTGTTCGACTCCGCCGCGCATGTGGTGCGCCAGCAGATCTTTCAGCAGGCCTATCTGCCGGTGCCGATGGAAACCCGCGGCATCCTCGCCGAATGGTCGGCGTCGACGGCGGAGATGACGATCTGGATCGCCACCCAGTCGCCGCACGAGGTCCGCGCGTTCTGCGCCCGGCTGCTCGGCATCGACGAACACCAGGTCCGGGTGATCGCGCGCGACACCGGCGGCGGTTTCGGGCTCAAGCAACTGCCGCTGCGCGAGGAGACCTGCGTCATGCTCGCCTCGCGTGCGCTCGGCGCCCCGGTGAAGTGGATCGAGGACCGTCAGGAGAATCTGATGGCCTCGGGCCTGGCACGGCACGAGAACGCCGATGTGGCAATGGCATTCGACGCCGACGGCCGGATCGTCGCGGCTTCCATCGACCATGTGCAGAACGTCGGCGCCTACCCGACACCCTCGCCGATCACCGGTGGTGTGGTCGTGGGCATTCTCTTCCCCGGCCCTTACCGCATCACCGACGCCTCGTTCAGTTCGAAGTTTCTCTACTCCAACACCGTCGGGCGGGTCGCCTATCGGGGGCCGTGGCAGTTCGAATCCGTGGCGCGCGAGGTGCTGCTCGACCACGCGGCCCGGCAGATCGGCATCGACCCGATCGAGCTGCGCCGCCGGAACATGCTGCGCCGCGACGAATTACCGTGGGCCAATCCCAACGGCATGTCCTACGACAACATCTCGCCGATGGAGACGCTCGAGCAGGCGGTCCAGAAACTGGACTACGACGCCTTCCGCGCCGAACAGCGCGCCGCCCGCGCGCAGGGTTGCTACCTCGGCGTCGGCACCTGCACGTATGTGGAACCGACCACCGGCGCGAGCCCGTTCCTCAGCACCGAGGGCGCCACCATCCGCATCGAACCGAGCGGCAAGGTCAACGTCTACGTGGCGGGTGGTTCGGCCGGAAACAGCTTGGAGACCACCGTCGTTCAGCTCGCGGCCGACGCGCTCGGGGTCACGATCTCGGATGTGCGGACCATTCAGGGCGATACCGCGGTGACGCCGTTCGGCGGCGGCACCGGGGGCAGCCGGTCCGGATCGATGACCGCGGGTGCGATCGGGCAGACCGCGGCCGTGTTGCGCGAGCGGATCGTCGCGATCGCCGCCCACCGCTTGGGCGTCGCGCCGGAGGAGATCGAGTTCGCCGACAGTCGCGCGAGCGTGCGCGGCGCTCCCGACAAGGGGCTGACGCTGGCCGAGATCGCCGATATCGCCTATTTTCAGGCCGACAGTCTGCCGCCCGGAGTACCACCGGGGCTCGAGGCCAACGGCCGGCACAAGACCTCGCAGATGGCGATCTGGGCCAACGCCACCCACATCTGCACCTGCGAGGTCGACATCGAGACCGGAGCGGTGACGCTGCTGCGCTACATCGTCAGCGAGGACGTCGGCCCGATGATCAACCCCAATGTGGTGGAGGGCCAGATCTACGGCGGCACGGTGCAAGGCATCGGCGGCGCGCTCTACGAACATCTCGCCTACGACGAGAGCGGAAATCCGGTCGCGACGACCTTCCTGGACTATCTGCTGCCGACCGCGATGGAGGTTCCGGATATCGAGGTCGGCCACGTCGAGACGCCGAGTCCGGGGCCGGGCAGCTTCAAGGGCGTCGGCGAGGGCGGGGCGATCGGCGCGGCGCCGGCCGTGCTCAACGCCGTCGCGGATGCGTTGTCGCCGTTCGGGATCGAGCTTCGGGAGCTGCCGCTCTCACCCGCACGGATCGTGGAGACGGTGGAGCGGGCACGTGCCGCCGGGAAGGAATCGGCATGAAACCGGCCGCCTTCGACTATCATGCCCCCGGCTCGGCCGAGGAGGCGGTGACGCTGCTGGCCGAACTCGGTGACGAGGCCAAGGTCATCGCCGGCGGCCAGAGCCTGGTGCCGATGCTGGCATTGCGGTTGGCGGTCTTCGACCATCTCGTCGACCTGCGGCGAGTCGACGATCTGCGCGGTATCGAGGCCGGGGCCTCGACTGTGCGGATCGGTGCGGGGACAACCCACGCGGCGGTCGGCGCCTCCGCGGAGGTCCGCCGGGCGGTTCCACTGCTGCACCGGGCGACACCGCTGATCGGGCACTTCCAGATCCGCAACCGCGGCACCATCGGCGGCTCCATCGCCCATGCCGACGCCGCGGCCGAATATCCGGTGGTGGCCCTGACCCTGGACGCCGAGATCGAGGCGTTGTCACCGCGCGGACGGCGCACCCTCGCGGCCGCGGACTTCTTCACCGGCATGTGGACCACCGCGCTCGAACCCGACGAACTGGTCACCGCGATCACCTTCCCGGTCCGGTCCGGGCGCAGCGGCTTCGCGATCGAGGAATTCACCAGGCGCAGCGGCGATTTCGCCATGGCCGGGGCGGCGATAGCGGTCCGGCTGGACGGGGACTCCCGCATCGACCGCTGCGCGATCGGACTGTTCGGCCTCGCGCCGACCCCGGTGCGGGCGCATCGGGCCGAGGCCACACTGCTGGGCCGGCCCGCCGATGCGGTGGCGGCCGAGGAGGTCGGCGCCGCCGCGACAGCGGACCTGACCGCGATCTCGTCGGATGTGCACGGTTCGGCCGAATACCGCCGCCGGCTCGGTGCGGCGATGGTGGCGCGGGCGTGGGGCCGCGCGATAGAGGAGGCGAGCAATGACTGAGGTCGATATCGAGGTGCGTATCAACGGCTTCCGCCGCCGCGACAGCGTTGCGCCCCGGCTGACGCTGGCCGATTATCTGCGCGACCGCTGCGGGCTGACCGGCACCCACCTCGGCTGTGAACACGGCGTGTGCGGCGCCTGCACGGTCCTGCTCGACGGCGCCGCGGTCCGCTCCTGCCTGATCTTCGCGGTCCAGGCCGACGGCGCCGAGATCACCACCGTCGAGGGCATCGCGGCACCCGACGGGAAATTGTCGGCGGTGCAGGAGGCCTTCCGCGCCGAACACGGATTGCAGTGCGGCTTCTGCACTCCCGGCTTCATCGTGTCCGCGACCGCCTTCCTGCGGGAGAATCCCGACCCCACCGACACCGAGATTCGCGAGGCGATCTCGGGAAATCTGTGCCGCTGCACCGGATATCAGGGCATCGTGCGCGCGGTCCGTGCCGCCGCCGACGCGCGCGAGGCCGGTGCCGAATCGTCCACCGGCGACGAGGCGGCCGATATCGCCGCACCCGCCGCGCGGCGGGCCTGATCCGACCGAGGACCTTCATGAAACTCGACAACACGTTCACCATCCCCGTTCCGGCCGCGCAGGCCTGGCCGGTACTGCTCGACCTCGAACGCATCGCACCGTGTGTGCCCGGCGCGACCATCACCTCGCGCGAGGGCGACGATTTCCACGGCCGGATCAAGGTCAAACTCGGCCCGGTGGGGTTGAGCTACAACGGGATCATCAAGGTCGTCTCGCAGGACGAACAGGCCGGGGTCGCGGTGCTCGAGGGCCGCGGCCGTGAAGCGCGCGGCAACGGCACGGCGAAGGCGACCATCACCTGCCGATTGGTCGAGAACGACGGCAGCACAGACGTTTTCGTCGATACCGATCTGGCGATCACCGGTAAGCCCGCCCAGTTCGGCCGGGGTGCGCTGGCCGATGTCGCGGGAACGCTGATCGGGCAGTTCGCCACCAATCTCGCCGACGAGATCACCGCCTCGGCACAGCCGGCGGCCGAACCGCTGCGCGCCGTCACGGAGTCGCCGGATACGGGCGCGGCCACTGTCACCGCGCCACGGCAGCGCAGCGTCGCCGCCGCGCCGCGGACCCCGGCGGAGCCGCTGGATCTGCTCGCGGCCGCGGGGTCCGGAAATCTGGTGCGTTACGGCGGATTCGCGGCGGCGCTGCTGATCGTGGTGCTGGTGGCCGCGCTCCGGCGGCGAGCACGACAGGGCTGACCGGGCCGCGTCAGCGCTCGAGGTCGCCGGGTTCGTCGATATCGCGGCCGGTGGCCAGATCACCGCATTCCACGGTCTGCGCGGGGACAGTGCGCAGATAGGCGGCGGCGCCGCGGTCACCGGACAGGGTCGGCAGCAGACCGGCCCAGTGCCGGCGGGCGATCACCACGGGATGGCCGGGGCGTCCGGCGAAACTCGCGCGCGCGATACCGGACGGGCCGGCCGTCGCTCGCTCGATCACCCGGGCGACGACATCCGCGCCGACATCGGGCGTATCCACCACGTGCAGGGCGGCGTAGGCACCGTCGAGGCGCTGCGCCGCACCGATTCCCGTGCGCACCGACGCGCTCATTCCCTCGGCCCACTCCTGCGCCACCACCGTGGTGGTCGCGGGAACGGGTGGGACCTCGGCGGCGCCGAGCACCACCACGACCTCCGCGCAGCCGCCGTCGCGCAGTGCGTTCACCGCGGTGGTCAGCCAATCGCCGACCGTGGCCTTGGGACGGCCGAATCGCCGTCCCGCCCCGGCGGCGAGGACGACTCCGACGACTCGATCCGACATGGTTGGCCTCTCGGTGGGGAAACTGCTGTGGCGCCAATGTAATAGCGGAAACGCCGGTCCTTTGTGGACTCGGCCAATTCGCCGTCGCAAGCCGCCGAACAGGCGAAATATCGTTCCCGGGCATCCTAGGATGAGCAACCGACCAACAGGCGCGAGATCAGGTAGGAGTGCGTGATGCCGTCCAAGGCGGTCGGTCAGCGTCGACGCCCGACGCAGGAGCGTGCGAAGGAAACCCGCCAGCACATCCTCGACACCGCGGCGCGGTTGTTCGGTGAGCGCGGGATCGAGAACACCTCGACCAACCGGATCGCCGCCGAGGCCGGTCTCAGCATCGGCACCGTCTACCGGTACTTCTCCGACCGCACGGTCATCGTCGAGGAATTGCTGGAACGACTGCTGGTGAGCATCGAACGCCGCTTCACCGAACGGCTCGATCGCGCGGACCGCTCGGTCGAGGATATGACCGCCGACATCCTCGCCGCCATCTGCGACGAACTGGTCGACAACGCGAAATTGGTTCGCGCCCTGGCCGCCGGAGTGCAGTTCTACAACAGCGGCATCCCCGAATTCGAACCCCGCCTGCGCCTGCTGGTGAAGGTCCTGCTGATCCAGATCCTCGGCCCCAGCGACGACCACGAACTCGACGTCATGGCCTTCGTCCTGGTGAACACCGGTTTCTCCGCGGTCCTGCGCGCCTCCGCCCTCGAGGTCGACCCCGAGGAACGCCGCGAAGCCATCGTCATGACCGCCCGCATGATCGGCGCCTGGAGCACCGCGGAAATCGAACGCCGCGCAGCGAATTCGGCCTGAGCGCTCCCTCGCGGCCACTGTCGTTCGACGAGGTGCTGAGCGCGTGCCGGTCCGGGAATACGGTGCCCGGATGACGATGATTCGAGCCGGTCGCGATCTCGCGGCGGATATCCGGGTGCGCTCGCTGTTGTCGGCGGCGGTGGGTGGCGCCTAGGTCCTGCTCACCACGACCTCGCTGGGCGAGAAGTATCCGGGCGTCGAGCGATTCCTGGTTCGCCTGGCAGTAGGTGATGACAGCGGCTGACATCGAGGTGTAGCGTGATGGCAGTCGCTGACATCGGCGGCCGCCGTGCGAGAGGTGCGGCGTATTCCTCGCGGGAAGGTCTTTCCATGCGCGTATTCATCACCGGGGCGTCGGGACATGTGGGGTCCGCGGTCGTGCCCGAACTGCTGTCAGCGGGACACGAAGTGATCGGACTGGCACGATCGGATGCCTCGGCCGCGGCGTTGAAGGCCGCGGGAGCGCAGGTGCAGCGCGGAAATCTGGACGATCCGGAGGCGCTGGCCGAGGCGGCGGCCGCGGCCGACGGCGTGATCCACCTGGCGTTCAAACACGAGAACATGATCGCCGGAGACTTCCTCGGTGCGGCGGACGCCGACCTCCGGGTCGTCCGGGCGTTCGGTGAGGCCCTGGCGGGGTCGGGTAAGCCGCTGGTCAGTACGTCCGGAACGGGTCTGCTCGCGGCTTTGGGCCGAACCGGCACGGAAGCCGACTCGCTGCCGGCCGGGCCGCGCATCGACTCCGAGAACGAGGTGATCGGATTCGCCGAGCGCGGAATCCGATCCAGCGTGGTCCGGCTGCCACCGACCGTGCACAGCACCCTCGACCGCCAGGGTTTCGTCCCCATCCTGATCGCCACCGCCCGCGAGAAGGGCGTGTCCGCCTACGTCGGCGAGGGCGCCAACCGCTGGCCCGCCGGCCACACCCTCGACGCGGCGAACCTGTACCGCCTGGCTCTCGAATCCGCCCCCGCCGGCACCCGTCTGCACGCCGTGGGCGACGAAGGCATCCCGCTGCGCCGCATCGCCGAGGTGATCGGCCGCCACCTCGACGTCCCCGTCGTGAGCATCGCCGCCGAGGATGCCCCCGCTCACTTCGGTTTCCTCGCCCCCATGGTCCAGCTGGACAACCCCACCACGGCCGAGGCGACCACATCCCTGCTCGGATGGAAACCCTTGCACCCCAACCTCATCGAGGATCTGGAGGAGGGCCACTACTTCACCGGGCGATAACCCGGAAGCACCGGCGGCCCACACGAGCCGCCGGCGCTCACCGCATGCGCCGCTCACACTCCTCGAACGGTGTGCCGGCATTGAAGCAGTCGGCCAAACCGCTTTGGATGTCACCACTGGTCGGCGGCTCGCCGCAGAGAATTCCGCAGCGCTGATAGCCGGGGACGGCGGAACCGTCGGGGAAGTGGCAGCCGTTGTCGTCGCAGGTATAGCCCCGGGTATTGGGGTCGTGGTTGAGGGGTCCTCGCGAGTAGGACCACACGTAGGCGTCCGTGCCTTCGACCTGGGTGCAATAGACGGTGCGGCCGTTCACGAGGTGGGCGCTGCCACCGTGGTCGTCACAGTAGGCGTTGAGCTCGACCTCGGGGCCCGGAGCTGCGGTCGGCGACCCGGATCCGCTGCCGGGTGCAGGGACAGCACCGGCCGGCGCGACCATCAGAATGGTCGCGGCCGCGGCGCTCACGAATCCGACGGCACATCGTCCTGTGCTCCGGAAACGCTTCGATCGGATCATCGGCCCCACCCTTCGGTCCCTGTCTACGACAGGTCCGGACGATACCTATTCGCACCGACAGCTGTCGACGGCGCCCGGACGACCCCGTATCGATGCCAATGAGGACGACGTCGAGCGCGACTGCCCATCCCCGTACTACCCGACAGGGTCCATGCGCAGGGTGGTGTTCTCGGCGGCGGGGGCCAGCATGGGTTCGAGGGCGGTGGGCTGGTCGCGGTACTTCGACTCGTAGGCCTTGCGGACGCGGTCGTTGATGTAGGAGTCGGTGACCGGGTGCAGGGTCACGTCGGTTTCCACGCCGTGGGCGCGGATCCGTGCGCCGCGGGTGTGCATGGCGTGGCGGTACCAGCCGCCGGATCGGCCGTAGGCGGAGCGGATGTAGAGATCGTTGTCGACGCGCACCACCCAGATGGTGGTCCAATCCCGCAGTGCGCCACTCTCGTAATAGCTGGTGATCCGCAGTTCCTCGGAAGATCCGATCCGATCGAGCTGAGCGGCGGTCCAGGCCATGTCGTTACCTCCATCGATCGCGATGCAGTGGTTCGCCCAGGCTAGGCCGATTCCCGGCGGCGATGGGGCTGCCTCAGCGCGGTTCGGGGAATCTTTCGGCGACCGCGGCGATCAATGCGCCGGCCCAGTGGTCGAGGATCCGCGCGCCCTCGGCGGCGTCGGCGGTGGTGGGATCGCCGAGTATTCCGTTGGCGCTCACCGCTTTCACCCCGCCGGACCGCAGCCGCGGCATCAACTCGCGCAGCGGCCGGGTGGCGCCGGGTTCGGCGCGGTGCATCGTCACCCGCGCCGGGGTCAGGTGGAGCATGACCGAGGTTTCCCCATGACCGGCATGAGTGTCGTCGGCCGGACCGGTCGGCGACCACACCAGCGTCGATCGGCCCTCCGCGGTGAGCAGACGTTGGGCGGCCCGCAGCGGCTCGAGGTTTCCGCCGTGCCCGTTCACCAGAATCACGCCCGCGAATTCGTCCGCCGAGCGCACCAATTCGACGATCAGCAGTTCCAGGGCGCGGTGCCCGATCGACAATGTCCCCGGGAATCCGGCGTGTTCACCACTCGAGCCGTACGGAATCTCCGGCGCCGCAACGATATCCGGACGCGTGGCGACCAGGCGGCGGCACAGTTCCACCGCCACGGTGGTGTCGGTGCCCAGCGGCAGATGCGGTCCGTGTTGTTCGGTCGCGCCGAGCGGGATCGCCAGCAGCGGCGCGCGGTCGGCCTCGGCGAGGTCCGCCGAGGTCAGATCAGCCAGACGCATCACTGTCTCCGTCGGTTCGATACAGCAGCGGCACCACCGGCTCGGCGGTCCGCGTCCGCAGACAGCCGGCCCACACTCCCGTCCCGTAGGCGAGATCGTCGGCGATGCGCAACAGTCCGGCCCGCGGATCCCGCCCGGCCGCCACCGCGTGGGCCACCACCGGCAGGTAGGCCGCGAGCAGCAACCGGCGGCCGCGGCGGCTGAACAACGCTGCCGGCCACCAGATTCGGCGCAGCGCATCGGCGAGCTGACGCACCGCGGACACTTCGGCCTCACCGACCACCGTCGCGGCCATCGACGCCGGCAGCCCGACGGTACGCAGCCGGCGCAGCTGCCGCACCGGTTCGACGGCCGTCACGATGCCGAACCACGGGCGGCCCAGCGCGATCGTGGCCCAGCGGAACGCGGTGCTGCGAGGCAGGCGCGCGCAATACAGGTGTCCCGGATGTCGCCGCGCCAGGACAGCGGCCGAGGTGCCGTAGTCGTAGCGCTGCCGCAGCCATGCCCGCAGCGTGGTGCGCGGCTCGTGCCGGACCACCGAGTCGGGTTGGTACCGAACGACTTTCCCGTCACTCACGAGCCGCCAGACCAGATCGACATCCTCGCCGTAGCGCAGGCTTTCGTCGAATCCGCCCGCTCGTTCCCACGCCGACCGTCGCACGACCAGCGCCGCGGTCGGGACATAGGAGATGCGCCCGCCCGGCCGCACCACCGCCGGTTCGCCACCCATATCCAGACTCGATCGGTGGGCCTCGTAGCTGCCGAGCACACCGTGCTCGAAGGTCCGCACCCGAGGAGCCACCGCCGCGACCGCGGGATCGTCGAACAGCGGCAGGAGCGGGTCGAGCCAGCCCGGATCGGGCACGATATCCGAATCGAGAAAGGCGATCAGCTCGGTGGCGACCGCGCGGCATCCGCTGTTGCGGGCTGCCGCCGGGCCGCGCGCGGACGCGTACCGGACGATCGTCACGGTCGGTGTTGCGTGCGTGCGGTCCCCGTCCTCGGCGACACCATCGGTGATCGGCTCGGCCGAACCGTCGTCGACCACGATGCGGGCGCTCACGTCACCGGTCGCGGCGAGCAGCCGGGTGAGTCCAGGGAGGTTGTCCTTGACCGGGATCACGACCGTGACATCGGCCGTGGTGTGGCGGCCCTGCCCGACTGCCGGGTGCGCGACGCCCGCCGCCAGCATCCGCTGCGCCAGCGCCTGCGCGCTCGCGTCACTGCCGACCGGCTCGCCCGCGAACCACGCCCGCACTCGGCGGGCGCCGGCGGGGGAGAGGCGCAGCATTCGTAGCGGACTGCCGCCCAGCAGTACTCGTCCGTCGGGCGAGAACCGCAACCGCGCGTCCGGACGCAGCGTGACGGTCACAACGGCACAACCTCCATCGCACGACCCGGCCGGCACCGGCCGCGTCCGGGAACGAACCAGACCAGGCTACGTGTGCCGCCGGAGGGCGTGGCCGGTGGATCTATTCGATGCCGAGTGTCACCTCGGTTGATTTGATCAGCACCTTGACCGTCGAGCCCTCGGCGAGGCCGAGATCGTCCACGGCATCGCGGGTGATCGACGAGGTGATCTCGTCCCCGCCGGTGAGGCGGACCCGCACGACTGCCATGGCCTCACCGCGAGTGACCGAGACGACGGTGCCGTCGAGTTGATTTCGGGTGCTCAGGCGCATGCGGCGACCATACGCCCGCGACCTGCTGCGGCGAGGGAGGGCGGAGTCGGCGCGTTCAGCAGATCTCGCCGAGGGCCGGCGCGATCGACACCAACTGTTCGATACCGGAGCCGAATTCGGTGCCGATCGGTGGCAGCAGCACCACATGGTCCGCCCCGGCGTCCAGATGGGAGCGGATCGTGGCCGCGATCGATTCCGCGCGGCCGTGGGCGACGAGTGCGTCCACGACCCGGTCACCGAGTTCGTCGATTTCGATTGCCGGATAGCCCAATTCGACGAGTGTGGCGCGAAACGACGGCCGGGCGGCCCACGTTCGCACCACCTCGCGGGCGGTCGCGCGGGCTCGCCCGCGATCATCGTCCACGACCACCGATTGGCCCACCACCAGCAGTTTTCCGGGGCCGAGCGCGTCCCGGGCGCGCGCGGTATGTTCCGCGGGCAGGCCGGCCGGCAGGGCGCCGTCGGCGATATCGGCAGCGAGGGCGAGCATCTTCGGACCGTTCGCGGCGAGAATGCGGGGATAGGACGTCTCGGGCGCGGGTGGCCAGGTTTGTTCGTCCATCCCCGCCACGTAGTCCCGCATGGTCGTCAGTGGGCTGCCGAATTCGCGGCCGACGCTGTCGGCTTGCTGCGGATACCCCACACCCAGGCCGAGCACGAATCGCCCCGGATATGCCTGGGCGAGGTAGGCGGCGGCGCCGTGCGCGGTCTGCGGCGCCCGAGCCCAGATGTTGGCCACGCAGGTTCCGGCCGTCATCCGTTCGGTGGCGGCGAGCAGGACGGCCAGGTGCGCGAAGGCGTCCTTGCCGATCACCTCGTTGGTCCATACCGCCCGGACGCCGGCCTTTTCCAACCGGCGGCCCGCGCTGCGTTGCTCCTGTGCCGAGGGCGTCCGGGTGAACGACACCGGGAGGGTGACGCCGACCGGTCCCAGCGCGCTGCGTGCGGCTTCCACGACGGTGTTGCTTGTCATCGATTGTCCCTCCTGGGATGTACGGAGATTCGTTGAAATGGGTTGTGCTGGTGAGGAATACGTAGGCCTCGACGAGTGTCTCGGGGTCGGCGGCCGGTAGTGCCAACCGGTGTCGCGAACCGGCGGCTGGTGGTGCAACCGGTGCCGCGGACCGGCGGCCGGTAGCGAAAACCGGTGCCACCGGTAGTGCAACCGGTGCCGTTGACCTGACGGCGCGAGAGCAGTGTCGTGAGGCGTCGGCGCGGGGTGGGTCCCGCTCCTGTCGACGCCGCCGCCGGATCTCCCGCCGCCAACTCACTCTCGCACCGGCGACGGGCGCACTGCCAATGAATCTTTCGTCTGACGCAATACATTTTCCGTATCGCCCCAGGTAGGCGCAGGTGAGCACTCGGGCCCCACGGCTAAGCTGGCGTCATGCCCGAGACGTCGCCCGTGGACCTCGATCTACGGCTGGTGCACTGTTTCACCGTGGTCGCCGATCATCGGCACTTCGGTCGCGCGGCCGAGTCGCTGCACGTCACGCAGCCGTCGCTGAGTCGCCAGATCCACCGGCTGGAACAGCAACTCGGCGCTCGCCTCCTGGACCGCACTCCGCAGGGAAGCCGGCTCACCGAGGCCGGTGAGGTGTTCCTGCCGCAGGCCCATGCGCTGCTCCGGGCGGCGGCCGCGGCGGTCGCCAAGACCCGCGCCGTCGCCCAGCCGGGGCGCCTCGCGGTCGGCTATACCAGCGGGCTGATCGTCACCCCCGCCGTCCGGGAACTGCGCCGCCGCCATCCCGATGCCGAGGTGCGGGCCCAGCACGTGCCCTGGAACGACGTCCCCGCCGCGCTGCTCGAACATCGCGTGGACGCGCTGGTCACCCGGCTGCCCTTCCCCACCGAGCGGCTGCACGTCACCGTCCTCTACGACGAACCGCGGGTGGTGATCCTGCCGACCTCCCATCGGCTCGCGGGCAAGGAATCGGTCACCCTCGCCGATATCGCCGACGAACCGTTGCCCCGGCTCCGCGATTCCGATCCGGCCTGGAATGCCTACTGGCGCATCGACCCTCGCCCCGACGGACGCTCCGCCCCCGACGGCCCGATCATCGACGCGATGGAGGACAAACTCGAGATCATCGCCGCCGGCGAGGCCGTCGCCATCGCCGCCGGCTTCCGAATCCACACTCTCCGCCCAGACCTCACCGCCGTCCCCCTCACCGACGTCGACCCGGCCCACGTAGTCCTGGCCACCCGCGCCGACGACCGCAGCCGCCTCGTCGCCGCCCTCCGCAAAACCGCGCAAACCGTCCTCACCGGCCCCACCCCGGAGAGCTGATCACGCCGGGATGCCGGTCGAGCGGCGCCGACGAGAAACTGTCGCTCAGTCGGCGCCGGGGACGAGGCGTACGGCGCGGCGGGCGTTGGCGATGGCGGAGACGGTGGTGGTGCCGAGGACGCCGTCGCGATCGAACATCACCGCGGTGCCGACGGCGAGGCCGTGATGTTCGACGCGTTCGGTGAGGGCGAGGCCGATTTCCCTCTCGGCCGGCAGCCGGGTGATCGCCATCGTCACATCGGGATTGATGTATTCCAAGCCCGCGCTGCCGAGATTGGACACCATATTCGTGACGTCGGCGACCGAGGCCGCGAACTGGAACGGGGTCGGCTCCTCGCCCTCGACCACCGGAATGGCGAAGTGCCAGATGCGTTTTCGGGGGCTGCCGAGGAAGGCGTCGGACCACTCGCCCCAGCCCTCGGATTCGGCGTAGTAGAGCCGTTCCGGGTCGCGGGTAGCGCGCATGCCCGGATCGGGGGCGGTCGGAGTGGTGCCGCCGGACCACACGTGCCCGGGCGGGGCCTCGCTCGCTCGCAGGAACAGCGCACTCGCGCGGGCCGCCGGTTCGCCGTCCTGGCTCAGCACCGCGTCGACCAGGCAGAGGCGGGGACCTTCACGGACGATCGTCGCGGAGGTCACCGAGGGGCGCATCCGGACCGCGCGGAACAGATCGAGCGTCCACCGCACCGGCTGCAGATCCGGACGGCCCAGGGCCTCGACCGTCCGCTCGACCTCTCGCGCCAGCGCAGCGCTGACGGCCGGCCCGCGCATCTGGTCCGCACCCCAGCCGCTGCCCGCGCGGGGTTCGGGGTGCAGTTCCTCGGTCTCCTCGTGCTTGACGCGGAAGAACGCACTGTCCATGGCGCCGAACTCCTTCCTCACCGGCCGACGGCCGGGCACCCACGATCATCAACCGCCCGGAATCGACGATCACTTCCGGGGGTAGGCGAAGCCGGGCCGGCAACCGAGGAGATCAGGGCGCCGGGACCCGGCCGTGGTGGACGAGACAACGTTCTTCGGACCCGAATACGTTGTGACAGAAGGTATCCCGCAGATCGGTGAGACGAATCACAACCAGGCCAGCAATCGACGCCACAGGCTGCGGCGCACGTGCGCTTCGGCGGTCATGGGCTGTGCTCGCGAGGGCGTGGGCGGAGCGGGCTCGCCGCCCGAGGCCGGATCCGGGACGGCCGGGGACTCGGCGTCGCCGTAGGGTCCGGGCGGCGTCGCGCCGGCTTCGGTCATCGGCGCCGGTTCCGCGCACGGAGCCTGTGACCAGGCGAGATGGGGCGGGGGATGGGGGCCGTCCGGCGGCATGAAATGGGTGAAGCGCGGCAGTTGCACGGTCGGGTCGTCCAGGTCCCGGCGCAGTTGGTTGCAGAACTGCTCGACCGAGCCGTAGCGATCGACGATCTCCTCGACCAGCAGAGCCGCCGACGGAGTTGTCGTGATCAGTTTGCCGCTCACCGTTCTCCTCACCTCACGGCCCGGACTCGATCTGCCGCATACCGGGCTCAACCGTCATATGTCTGCGAATAACCCCCAGCACATCCACGGCGAGTCGGGGAAATATCGGAATCGCTCCCGCTCGAGCGCTGTCCGCGCCGCGCCGTGGTGATCGTTCTGCGAGGCAGCCTAGTCAGAAACGCGGTTATCCGCAAACTTTCCGCGAGCTGGTCGCCGGCCCGAAACAACCTGGTGTCCAGTCGTTTTCGAATGGTAGTGTTGGTTCGGTGGAAATTCGGGGGATTCGTGGTGAGTAAGCTTTCCGGCTTCAGCAAATATCGAGCACATGCTTGGTTCGGTGCTGCCGGATTTGTCCGCCGGAATATCGGGACGCCGAAAAATCTCCGGCGGCCATCGGGAATATCGGGGGAGGGCAGCCGGGTTGCCGATGGGGGTGAAGCGTAGGTGGTACGCGGAAGGCGGAAGGATACCCCCAAGGTGTGCAGGTCAACGGTGGGATAGGCTGGATCGGTCATGATGTCGGCTTTCCCGGGTCCGGTCGCAGCGGCGCCCAAGACGGTCTACCTCGATCACGCGGCCACGACACCCATGTTCCCGGCCGCCGTCGAGGCGATGACGGCTGTGCTCGGCACGGTCGGTAACGCGTCGTCCCTGCACGGCTCCGGCCGCACCGCGCGGCGATTGCTGGAGGAGGCGCGCGAATCCGTCGCGGCCGATCTCGGGGCGCGGCCCTCGGAGGTGATCTTCACCTCGGGCGGTACGGAAAGTGACAATCTCGCGGTCAAGGGCATCTACTGGGCTCGTCGCGACGCCGATCCGCGCCGCACCCGCATCCTGGTGAGCTCGGTCGAACACCATGCGGTGCTGGACGCGGTGGACTGGTTGCAGGAGCACGAGGGCGCCCAGGTCACCCTGCTCGACGTCGACTCCGAGGGCATCGTCTCGCCGGGGGCGCTGCGCGAAGCGCTGTCGGCGCACGCCGACGATACCGCCCTGGTCAGCGTGATGTGGGCCAACAACGAGGTCGGCACGATCGAGCCGATCGTCGAATTGGCTTCCGTCGCTCAGGAATTCGACGTTCCGATGCACAGCGACGCGGTGCAGGCGGCCGCCCAGCTGCCCATCGATTTCGCAACGAGTGGCCTGGCCGCGGCCAGTTTCGCCGGGCACAAGGTCGGCGGTCCGCACGGATGCGGGGTCCTGCTGCTGGGCCGGCAGGTAGGCTGCGTGCCGCTGCTGCACGGCGGCGGCCACGAGCGCGATCTGCGATCGGGCACCTCCGATGTGCCGGGCGCGGTGGGAATCGCCGCGGCGCTGCGGGAGACCGTGCAGGAAATGCCCGCGCGCACAGCGGAATTGATCGAGCTGCGCGATCGCCTGATCGCAGGCGTGCGCGACGCGATGCCCGGGGCGGTCCTCAACGGCGCTACCGGTGAACGGCGCCTGCCCGGAAACGTCCACTTCACCTTCCCCGGTTGCGAGGGCGATTCCCTGCTGATGCTGCTCGACGCCGCGGGGATCGAGTGCTCGACCGGATCGGCGTGTAACGCCGGGGTGGCCGCGCCGAGCCATGTACTGCTCGCGATGGGGGTCGAACCGCGTCAGGCGCGCGGTTCCCTGCGGTTCTCGCTCGGTCACACCACGACCGCGGCCGAGATCGACAGAGTGCTGGAAGTTCTGCCCTCCGTGGTGGAGCGGGCCGAAGCGGCCGGACTGGCCGGTGCGAAAGGAGGTACGCGATGAGAGTGCTGGCAGCGATGAGCGGCGGCGTCGATTCCGCCGTGGCCGCCGCGCGTGCGGTCGACGCCGGCCACGAGGTGGTCGGAGTGCATCTGGCCCTGTCGGCCACCCCCGGAACACTGCGCACCGGGTCGCGCGGCTGCTGTTCCAAGGAGGACGCCGGCGATGCGCGCCGCGCCGCCGACGTGCTCGGAATTCCGTTCTACGTCTGGGATTTCGCCGACCGCTTCAAAGAGGACGTGATCGACGACTTCGTCGCCGCCTACGCGGCCGGCGAGACGCCGAATCCGTGCCTGCGCTGTAACGAGAAGATCAAGTTCTCGGCCCTGGCCGACCGCGCCGCCGCGCTCGGATTCGACGCCGTGGTGACCGGTCACTACGCGCAGCTGTCCGACGGTGTGCTGCGCCGCGCCGTCGACGCCGACAAGGATCAGTCCTATGTGCTGGCCGTGCTCACCGCCGGCCAGCTGTCGCGGGCGATGTTCCCGGTGGGTGACACCCCGAAGCCGCGCATCCGCGAAGAGGCCGCCGAGCGCGGTCTCGCCGTCGCGAACAAGCCCGACTCCCACGACATCTGCTTCATCCCCTCCGGCGACACCCGCGCGTTCCTCGGCGCCTCGATCGGTGTGCGTCCCGGCGCCATCGTCGACAGCGACGGCCGCAAACTGGCCGACCACGAAGGCGTGCACGGATTCACGATCGGCCAGCGCAAGGGGCTCGGGCTGCCCGGCCCCGCCGCGGACGGCCGCCCCCGCTACGTCACCGAGATCGACCCGGACTCCGGCACCGTCCACGTCGGGCCCGCCGAAGATCTGGACGTCTGGACGGTGCGGGCGGACCGGGCCGTGTGGACCTCCGGTGAGGTGCCGTCCGGGCCGTTCGACTGTGTCGTCCAGGTGCGTGCGCACGGCGGCATCGCCCCGGCCGTCGTGGAGGCGGTCGACGGCGGACTGATCGCGCGGCTGCGCGAGCCCCTGACCGGCGTGGCGCGCGGGCAGGCGGTAGTGGCCTATCTGCCGGATCCGTTGGGAGACCGGGTGATCGGCAGCGGCACCATCAGCGGTACCGGACGTGAGCGCGCCGGGGAGCTGGTCGCGGATTCCGCGCGGTGAGCGCGGACGTCGTCCGGGTCGGGGGCCACTTCGGGGAGTACGGCCGGCTCCGCGTCCACGCTCGGATACGGTTGCGCCGTGCGTGACCACGTCATGCGGCCGCCGACGTTCGGCGCGGTGATCGAGATGGGTGACATATGACGAGCGAGAACCGATCCGACGCGCGGCCGAGCCTGCGGGGAGGTATCGCCACGGGTGTCGGTTCCTGGCCGGGCACCGACCCCCGCGAGGCCGCCGCCACCATTGTGGGGGAGCTGCCCGAACTCGCCCATCTACCCGAATTGCCCGGGCGCGGTGCGGGTTCCGATATGGTCGGGCGGGCCTCGGCGTTGCTGGTCGACATGCAGTTCGACACCACCACCCGCGGATACCGCTTGAGCCCCCGCCCCGGAGCGACCGCGCGCCGCGCGCACGATCTGCTTCGCACCGATCTCGACGCGCTCGAAGAAGCCTGGGAGACAGCGGGTCTCACCGGTGCCGGCCGCACCCTCAAGGTGCAGTCGGTCGGACCGCTGACGCTCGCCGCGCAGGTCGAACTGTCGAACGGTCATCGCGTGCTCACCGACTCCGGTGCGGTGCGCGACCTGTCGGAATCATTGGCCGAGGGGCTGTCCGATCATGCCGCCGAGGTGGCCAAACGGCTGGGCGCCGATGTCGTCGTGCAACTGGACGAACCGTCGCTGGGGGCGGTGCTGGAGGGAAGTCTGCGCGGCGCCAGCGTGCTGAACACCGTGCGCCCGGTTCCCGAGCCGGAGGCGCTGCACATCCTCGACACGGTCGTCACCGCCCAGTCCGTCCCGGTGCTGATCCACAGCTGCGCCGATGCGCCGCCACTGTCGTTTCTGCGCGGAAGTTCCGCTGCCGCAGTAGGTTTCGATATGGCGGCCATCGCCACCGGCAACCTCGACGCCGTCGGTGAACTACTGGACGCGGGTAAATATCTCGCGCTGGGGCTGGTCCCCACCACGGCACCGGCCACCCCGCCCACCTGGCGGCAGCTCGCCGAACCGGGCGTGCGCCTCGTCGACCGCCTCGGCTTCCCGCGGCGCACCCTCGCCGACCGCATCCTGGTCACCCCCGCGTGTGGCCTGGCCGCCGCCCCCTTGGCGTGGGCCCGCCGTGCGCTGGACCTGTCGTCCGACGTGGCCCGCGCCTACGCCGACGACCCGGATTCGCTCACCTTCGAATAGGGCGCGGCGGGGGGCTGCGCCGGGATCACAATCCTGTGGACGGCCCCGGGGCGGGATGGCCGATCTGCCAGTGCTGAGGCTTACCCGGTGGATAGACGACGGGGAGGTCTTCACCGGGGAACGGCCACTGGTTGACGTCCCAGGCGAAGCGCCCGTACACGGTCTCGGCCGCAACACTCGGCCCCGAGATCGTGCCGGTGATCGTCACGAACTGCTCGCCCTGCGCGGCCGGGCGCGGGCTCACGCCGGTGATCCGCAGCGTCCCGGCCTCCTGCGCGCCGCGCTGGAAACCACCGAAACGACCCCGGCCGCGAAAGTTCATCAGCAGCGCGATCAGTGCGCCGGCGATCAACACGATGAACACGATCTGCAGCAGCATGCCTCCATGCTAGGCGGACAAACGGGACAGCCTCGATGTGCCGCCGTCACCGGGGCGCCGCGGCGATATCAGCCGGCGCTGAGCTCGCTGGTGCCGGCGGCGGTGCGGCGGACCTGCCACACCCGGGTGCGCCGAGACTGTGAGCGCCCGTTGCCGCGGTCGATGAGCGTGCGGTTGCGGGTGGTGAAGATCAGCTGCGCGCCCCGGGAGTTGGTCTCCGGATTCTGGAACAGCTGGATCAGCCGGTCGGCGGTGTCTCCGGTGAGGTGGGTGTCGACATCGTCGACCGCCAGCACCCGGCCGGTGTCGAGCGCGTCGAGCACGGTCGGCAGCAGGCGCAGCAGGGCCAGTGTGGCGGTGGATTCGTCGGCGATGTCGAAGGCGGCGTCGATGCCCTCGTGGACCACGCCGAGCCCGACCCCGCGGCGGGCGACCATGCGCGCGTAGAGGGTGTCGCGGGCCGCGCGCAGATTGCTCAGTTCCCGCTCGAGGGCGACGGGTTCCACGCCGAGGGTTTCGCGCACCCGCAGGGCGTGCGCGGGCGAGGCGGCACAGGCATCCAATTCCTTTGCCATCCCGGCGATTTCGCCGTCGATATCGCGCAGGTAGTCGGCGTACATCGGATCGTTCTCGGCCAGCAGCAGATCCTCGATGCCCAGTTCGGCCGAGCGCAGCAGCATCAGCAGCCGCGCGGCGTTGTCGGCGGAGCGCGAGATGTGCCCGCCGAGGCGCTCGGCGATGCTGTGCGGGTCGGCGGGCCCGCGCTGGACGTCGAGCTGCGCGGAGAACCAGCGATAGGCGGGCACCAGCGCCTCGGCGTACATCTGCCCGGTCAGGCTGAGCAGCAGCGCATTCGGCCGCACCAGCGGCACCAGTGCGGTGATGCCGAAGCGCACCGGTTCGAACATCGGCCCGATCCGGATCTGCTCGCCCTCCCGTTCGAAGACGACGCGTTTGCGGTTGTGCGGATGCGTATGCAGCCATTCGGCGGTGACATCGGCGTTGTCGAGGCGGAACCCATAGGTGTAGGGGGTGCCCTCGGCGACGAAGGTGGCGACGAATTCCGAAGGCCGGTCGGCGAATCCGAGATGCGGCGTGCGCACCGGCCCGGCGTAGGGATCCCAGCCGGTCACCGAATGCAGGACCGCGTCGCGCATGTGGGCCAGTGCGTCGACGAGACCGGATTTCCCGCTCGCCGCCGCGCCGTGGACGGCGGTGACGGGAGCGGGCAGCGCACCGGCCCGGCTCGACACCAGGCGGAGTTCCTGTGGTTCGGCCAGGGAACGGTGATTGGTCACCTGAAAACTACGCAGCACCCGAGCCATCCTGCCGTCCGCCGGGCGGCGCCGCGACATCAGGTGCGAAGTTCGCTCCGGTACAGCGAGACCAGACAGACCACGAGGGTGACGATCTCGGCGACGACCGCGACCATCGCCTGCGGTGCCGGCTGCCAGCCGGTTTCGGTGAATCCGAACAGGCCGCTCGTTCGCGACAGCACGAAGCCGGCCAGGGAGGCGGCGCTGAGCACCGCCGCCGCCGCGCGCAGGCTCCAGGGGCCGACGAGAACCAGTGCGGCCAGCGCGAAGGCGGCGGCGGCCTGGATGGCGAACGACGGGCCCACGTAGTCGATGTAGCGATAGCCCCGGCCGTAGAGCTGGGTGTGCACGACACCGGTCGTGACGAGTCCGGCGCTGATCGCCAGGCGCGCCGGGAACCGCGACCGTGCGGTAGATAGCGTGTTCATCGCAGTGTCTGCTCCTTGATCGCGAGCATCTGCCGGCCCTGCTGGTAGCTCACTTCCCGGATCCCCAGGGCGTCGTGGAGCTTTCCGGCCGGCAACGTCACCGGTTTGGGCGCGGGCCCGTCGCCGGGATGCGGCAGGGGATAGGCGGTGGTCGTCCCGCTGAAGAAGGTGATGTTTCCCTCGGTCTTGGTGAAGAGTTGATGCACATGGCCGTTGAGGCAGGTGACCGAGGAGAACCGCCGCAGCAGGCTCAGTACTTGCGCGGCATCGTCTGTGCCCCAACCCCATTGGGGATACATCGCGAACAGCGGGATATGGCTGAAGACGATGATCGGGGTGTCGGCGGACAATCCCGCCACGTCGGTGCGGACGAAGTCGATCTGATCCTGTCCGAGATGGCCCAGATTCTGCGCGTTGAGCGTATTGACCAACCCGATGACGTGCACCCCCGCGATGTCGAAGCTGTACCACCCATCACCGCGGGTGCCCTTGCCGAACACCGAGCGGTAGCGCTGTCCGCCGTCGTCGGTCGAATCGTGTTCGCCGGGCACGGTGAAGATGTGCGGTGTGGACAATCCGGACATCATCTGGCGGACCTGATCGAATTGCGCGGGTGTGGCGAGGTGTGTCAGGTCACCGGTGTGAATGACGAAATCCGGTGTGTATCCGAGGGTATTGACCTGATCGATCGCCTCGGTGAAGGTGTCGGTGACATTCGCGTTGGCGGTGCCCTGGAATCCGATGTGGCTGTCGCTGATCTGCGCGAATCGCAGGGTGGGACGTTCGGCAGTGGCCGGGACCGCGCCCGCCACATGGGAGATGACCTCGCCGCCGACCACGGTCAGGCCGACGGCCGCGCCGAACCAGGCGCTGTGGCGTAGCAGCCGGCGCCGGGTCATGGCGTGCGGATCGCGCGGATCGGTGTGCCGTGGGAATTGTTCGGTCACGGGGTCACCACCACTGTCGCGTGCATGAAGGGATGGATCGAGCAGAAGTAGGCAAAGGTGCCCGGCTGGGCGAAGGTGAAGCTGAATGTGGCCCCCGTGCCCATTCCCGGGGAGTGGAACGAGCCGTCGCGCGCCACCACCGTATGCGGTTCCTCGTCGCGATTGGTCCAGGTCACGGTGGTGCCGGCCCTCACGGTCACGGTCTGCGGGCCGAAGGCGAAATTGTCGATGGCGACGGCGTTCGGTCCGGCCACGGCGGCCGGCGTGCGAGGCACATTCGACATTCCGGGCATATTCGGCATCGGTTCCGGGCCGCCCGGGGTCATACCCAGACCGGGGTCCTCGGAACGGACGGTGGGAGCGGGTGGGCTAGCCCCCTTGTCGGCGGGGGTCGCGCACGCCGACAGTGTGATGACGCCGAGGGCGACCGTCGCGGCGGCGGTGAAATTCAGAACGAGGTGTCGTGGCATCGGATCCGGCCTCCATCCGGACCCCGCGGAGTGCGGGGCTTCACCGACAGATAGGCGACCGGGTTACAGGCCGAGGTCGATATTCAGTTCCGACGCCGCGCGCAGCGCCCGATGCTGCAGCACCTTCGCATTGGCCACGCTGATGCCGAGCGCGGCGGCCGATTCGCGCACCGACAATCCCTGCAGGAAACGCAGTTCGAGAATTTGGCGGTAGCGTTGCGGGAGTTCGCCCAAGACCGCGCGGACGTGTTCGGGTGCCCGCGACGCGGCGGAATCGGTTGGTGCCGAAGCGGTCTCGTCCGGAATGTCGTCGTCGATGACCGTGATCTCGCGGCCCATCCGCGATCGCCAGTGCGCGGCGAGCACCGTGCGAGCGGTGGTCCGCAGATAGGCGCGCACCTCGGCGACGCTCGCGGTGATCCGCAGCGGTTTCAGTGCGGCCACGAACACCTCCGCGGTGAGATCCTCCGCATCCGGTTTGTTGCCGACCTTGCCGAAGATCAGCGCGTAGACCCAGCCGACGTTGTCCCGGTACACCTCTTCCCAGCTGGGATAGCGATCTTGCGGTACCAGTCGCAGGTCGCGGCGCCGGGGCTCCTCCGGCGATCGCGACCCGGCCGTGGATCGCCCTGCCATCCCAACCACCCTCCTGCAGCCCGGTGACGCACGCGCCTGTCAGGGATAGATACGGGATGTGGTTACATGCGGTTCGGTGCGCGCTGTCAGGCGGGCTTCTCCGGTGCGAACACCTCGATCGAGCCGTTCGCTTCACGGACCCGCAGCCGCGGCAGGGGGGCGGGCGTGCGAGGCAGCTCGTGGGTCACGACCTCACCCTCGAAACCGAAGGAGGTCGAGTGGCACGGGCAGCGCAGCCGAGCCGCCGCCGCGTCCAGCCACAATTTGCACCCCTGGTGGGTACAGATTCCCGACAGCGCGTAGACCACCCCGTCGCGGCGGCGGAGGAAGCCGTTGACGGCGCCGAGATCGAACGGTGTGGTCGCGCCGTCGGGCAGCTCCGCACTGGCGAGGACCGGCTGCCAGGTTCCGTGCGACGGCACCAGGGTGTGCTGTGCGGCAGGAACTTTCGGCTCGCCGGATCCGCTCAGCACCGTGTGGTCGATCACCCCGCCCGCCGCGGCCGCGGCCGCCACCGACGTGCCGATCAAGACCGCGCGCCGGGTGGGACGCCACGTGCGCGCACCCCGGTCGGCGGCGGGCTCGTCGAGGTCCTCGGACAGGCGGTCATGCAGTCGGGCGATGAACTCCTCGTCGGGGCTGCCGGCACCGGTCCGGGCCGCCCGCAGCGCGATCGCGGCGCGGATCTGGGCGGCGTCGTCATCGTCGGGCCGGAAACCGCGCGGGCTGCGGCCGGCGAGGATGTCGTCGACGTAGCGCTCCACATCTTTGCTGCTCACAGCGAGCCTCCTGATTTGGGACGGGCGGCCGATCGCAGCGCCGAGCGCTGGCGTGCCTCGGCCTCGGGAACGCTGACACCGAGCCGCGCCGCCGTGTCGGCCATCGAAAGTCCTTGCAGGAAACGCAATTCCAGGATCCGCCGATCGGGTCCCGGCAGTTCGGCGAGCAGATCGCCGAAGGCTGCCGGCGTGGTCGAGGTACGGCCGGGCGGCTCGATGTCGATCACGGTGATCTCCCGGCCCACCCGGGAGAGCCAATAGCGGGCCAGGACCGCACGCGCGGTATGTCGCAGCAGTGCCGGAATCTGCGATGGTTCCGCACCGAGGGGCGATGGCTCCAGCGCCGTCATGAACACCTCCGTCGTCAGCTCTTCGGCATCGGGCGCGGCGCCCACCTTCGCGAGCATCAGCGCGTATACCCAGCCGACATTGCCGCGGAAGATCTCCTCCCAGTCGGCGTAGCCGTCCCCGGACGGCGGCGCCGGTGTGGGCGCCGACTCGGGCTGCCCGCTCATCTGCCGCCGCCCTCCTCTCTGGTGCCGCCGCACTCGAGTCCCTCTCGGGCCGATCGGGTGTGCGGACACTGTGTCGCCGTCGAAAACTGTGCCGCCATCAATTAGATAGCAGGGCGGTTACACAGACCACCGGTTACGCGCCACGAGCCGGGCGGAGCGCCGCGCCGCGTAACCCGCGCTCCTATCTGCAGGCACAACGACTGCGAGGAGTGAAGAAGATGAACGTGGCATTCGGGGTGCAGTGCGCACGAGTAGTGGCGGCCGGCGTTGCCCTCGCCGGTGCTATCGCGACGGCCGCACCCGGTGGCGCTGCCGGGGCGCCGGACCATGCGGCATTCGATCCCGTTGCCACGCAGTGTCTTTGGGCCGACACCGCGCATCCGCGCGGAGAGACCGTCACGGCGGGCGGGTGGAGTTACAGCTGCGTAACCGACGCCGCCGGCGCACCTCGGTGGATTCGCGGGGCGGCGGCGATGGGGTCGAGTACGGTGCCCGATCCGGGGGCGGCGAACGCACCCGCCGGACATTTCAGCGCGGGAGCCCGGCAACCCGGCACCGAATACACCGACTACTGCGTGGGCGACCAGTTGATCGAAGGGCGCGACAATGTCTACGAAGTCACGCCGAGCGGGGACGGTCTGCTGTTCTGGCGGCCCGCCGCGGCCGTGGACTCGTGGACGTTCGACCCCGGCAGCCATCCGGCGCCGCCCTCCGCGCGCGGCCCGAGCCTCTGCCGGGACAGTCAACTTCTCTGAATTCGGGCCTTCCGGGCGTCGCCCGACGGGGGCCGCGGCACATCGGCGAGTGAATCACCGGCGGACGGGTAATCGCACTGCCGAGCGAAGTTGTCGCGGTGCGGCGCCCCGGGTGCGGTGGTCGCGACGGTTTCGGTGCGAAAGTGCGGCGGCCGGGCGGTGACGTTCGTCCGGTTCGTGTCGGTGGGACAGGAATCGGCGTGTTCTCCGTAGGGTCGCCGGTGTCGAGGAAAGGGGCCGTCCGAATGTTCGAGCGGGTAGTGCAGAAGTCGGTGGAGACGTTCGTGCGGGCGGGGACGGGGGTGCAGGAACCGCTGGCGGCGAAGTACGTCGGCCGGTTGCGGCGCAAGCATCCGGAGCGGACGCCGGAGGATATCGAGCGCGGCCTGCGGTGGCGCTATCTGGGCGCGGTGACCGTCAGCGGCACACTCGCGGGCCTGTCAGCGGCGGTGCCCGGGGTGGGCACGATCATCGGACTGGCGGCCAGCGGTGTGGAATCGGTCTTCTTCATGGAGGCCTCGGCGTTCTACGCCGTCTCGGTGGGTGAGTTGCACGGGATGCGAACGATGTCGCAGCAGCAGCGCCGGGCGCTCGTGGTGGCGGTGGTCCTCGGCGAGGGCGGGGCGCAGTTGCTCGGCAAGGGCGCCGGGCAGTCGGCCAAGGATTGGGCCTCGGCGGTGGCGGACAAGCTTCCGGTGGTCCGCTCGATCGACAATCCGATGGCCCGCAAATTTATCGTCGGGTTCATCGCCAAGCGCGGGGCGTTGCTGTTCGGCCGGGCGCTGCCCGCCGGCCTCGGTGCGATCATCGGCGGCACCGGCAACTACGCGCTCGGCCGGGCGGTGCTCGCGAACGCCGATCGCACCTTCGAATCGGCGCCCCCGTCCTGGCCGGACGACGTCCGGGCCGCCGTCAACGCCTGATTCCGACGTGCCCGAAGGGTCCGCGAGCATGTCGGTGGGCTGGGCTAATGTGCCAGAGGTGAGCGAAACCGGGATCGAGGACGCACGCGCCGCGGAGGCGGCCGACACCGCCGAGGCGGCGACGGGCGACGAGCGCACCGAATGGCAGCAGCTGGCCGAGGAGGTCCGCGAGCACCAGTTCCGGTACTACGTGCGCGATGCGCCGATCATCTCCGACGGTGAGTTCGACAAGCTGTTCCAGCGCCTGCTGGCGCTGGAGGAGGCGCATCCGGACCTGCGCACACCGGATTCGCCGACGCAGCTGGTCGGCGGCGGCTTCGCCACCGATTTCACCGCGGTCGACCATCTCGAGCGCATGCTCTCGCTGGACAACGTGTTCGACGAGGACGAGATGCGCACGTGGATCAGCCGGGTGGTCGCCGAAACCGGGGCCGATACGCACTTCGTCTGCGAGGTGAAGATCGACGGCGTGGCGTTGAACGTGGTCTACGAGAACGGCCGGCTGGTGCGCGGTGCCACCCGTGGCGACGGCCGCACCGGCGAGGATGTCACCCTCAACGCGCGCACGATCGAGGACATCCCCGAACAGCTCACGCCCACAAGCGAATTCCCGATTCCGGAGCTGCTCGAGGTGCGCGGTGAGGTGTATTTCCGGCTCGAGGACTTCGAGAATCTGAACGCCGCGATCGTCGCCGAGGGCAAACCGCCCTATGCGAATCCGCGCAATACCGCCGCCGGATCGCTGCGGCAGAAGGATCCGGCGGTCACCTCCCGGCGCCGGCTGCGCATGATCTGCCACGGCTTCGGCCGGATGGTCGGATTCAGCCCGTCCTCGCAGTTCGAGGCCTATCAGGCGCTGGCGGCCTGGGGCCTGCCCGTCTCGGCGCACACCGTGCGCGTGCAGGGCGCCGACGCGGTGGTCGAACGTATTCGGTACTGGGGTGAGCACCGCCACGACATCGAGCACGAAATCGACGGCCAGGTGATCAAGGTCGACGAGTTCACCCTGCAACGCCGCCTCGGCAGCACCTCGCGCGCCCCACGCTGGGCCATCGCCTACAAGTACCCGCCGGAGGAGGCCACGACCCGCCTGCTCGACATCCAGGTCAACGTCGGCCGCACCGGCCGGGTGACGCCGTTCGCGGTGATGGAACCGGTCACCGTCGCCGGCTCCACGGTCGCGATGGCCACGCTGCACAACGCCTCGGAGGTCGAGCGCAAGGGCGTGCTGATCGGCGATACCGTCACCATCCGCAAGGCCGGCGATGTCATTCCCGAAGTCCTCGGCCCGGTGGTCGACGTGCGTGACGGCAGCGAACGGCGCTTCGTCATGCCCACCCACTGCCCGGAATGCGGCACCGAGCTCGCTCCCGAGAAGGAGGGCGATGCCGATATCCGCTGCCCGAACCAGCGGCACTGCCCCGCGCAGCTGCGGGAGCGGGTCTTCCACATGGCCGGGCGCGGCGCGTTCGACATCGAGGCGCTGGGCTACGAGGCCGCGATCGACCTGCTGAAGTCGGGCGCGATCGCGGACGAGGGCGATCTGTTCGACCTCACCGAGGAGAAACTGCTCGGCACAACGCTTTTCGTCAACAAGAGCGGCACCCTCTCGGCCAACGGCAAACGCCTGCTGCAGAATCTCGACAGCGCGAAGGACCGTCCGCTGTGGCGGGTGCTGGTGGCACTGTCCATCCGCCACGTCGGGCCGACCGCGGCGCGCGCCCTGGCCGCCGAACTGGGAAGTATGGCGGCGATCGAGGAGGCGTCGGCCGAGGCGCTGGCGGCCGTCGACGGCGTCGGCCCGACCATCGCGGCCGCGGTGAAGGAATGGTTCACCGTCGACTGGCACCGCACCATCGTCGGCAAGTGGCGTGCGGCCGGGGTGCGGATGGAGGACGAGCGCGACGAATCCATCGAACGCAACCTGGAAGGGCTGTCGATCGTGGTCACCGGCTCCCTGCAGGGATTTTCCCGCGACGAGGCCAAGGAAGCGATCCTGGTGCGCGGCGGCAAGGCGGCCGGATCCGTGTCGAAGAAGACGGCCTTCGTGGTGATCGGTGATTCCCCCGGGTCCAAGGCGGCCAAGGCCGAGGAACTCGGTGTGCCCATTCTAGACGAGGACGGGTTCCGCACGCTGCTGGCGGAGGGGCCCGATGCGGTGCGGCCGGAGTCGGATACCGAGGACGAATCGGACTGAGGATGGATCAGCTGGATACGGGGGTGCGGATTCGTCCCGCCGGCCCGGACGATTTCGCGGCGATCGCACTGCTCACGGTCGACACCTACGTCGGCGAGGGGCATGTGCATTCCGAAAGTCCCTATGTGGCAGAACTTTCCGATACCGAGACCAGAGCGCGCGAAGCCGAGGTCCTCGTCGCGGAGCGCGACGGAGACCTGCTCGGTTCGCTGACCATCGCGCGGCCCGGCACCCCGTACGCCGATATCGCGGGGTCGGGCGAACTGGAGTTCCGCATGCTCGCGGTCGCCAAGCGTGCCCGTGGCGCCGGTGTCGGCACCGCTTTGGTCCGGACCGTCGTCGAGACGGCCCGGGCGGAGAGTTTCGCCGCCGTGGTGCTGACCACGATGCCCGGGATGGCCGACGCACGCCGCATCTACGAGCGGCTGGGATTCGTCCATGTGCCGGAACGGGATTGGCACACCGACGCCGGGCTGCCGCTCACCGTGATGCGGCTGGAGCTCACGCGAGGCGCTTAGGCGCATCCGGCGCGAGGCGGGCAGGGGCGGGTACCGCGCAGGTGCCCACCGCTGCTCGTCGCCGAAATGTGCTGCGCCGCAAGCGGTTCAGCTCAGCACGGTGGCGATGATGCCCGCCAGATAGCCCAGCCGCGCGATCTCGGACGGACGGAAATCCGGCCCGCCGGGGCGGCCCAGCAGCAGCGCCTTGCCGGTGTTGCCGAGCGGGGCGGCCGCCAGTTTGGTGTCCATGTCCCGCCAGATCTGCGGGACCCAGTCGGCCTCGGGATCGAGGGCCGTCGGCTTCTCGAGCGGCATCCACGGCACACTGCCGGCCTGCGTCTCGGGTGCGCTGGCACTGCCGACCAGACGCCGGCCGCCACCGTGCGGCCCCGGATCCATCACGGTGCTCCATCCGACCTGCAGGACGCGCGGGACGCCGTCGACCAGCACCTGCAGCCGGTCGTCGCGCGCGGTGGCGACCTGGTCGATCAGCTCCAGTTCGCGATGGGTGTCGAGAATGCCGGAATAGGGACGCAGCGAATCGACCCGCACATCGGCGAGCGATTCGGCCGCGGTGATCAACGTGTCGGGTAGTGCACCCGACGGAACTTCCACCACCAGATCGTCGATCGCATATCCTGCGCCGCGTTCGACGACATCCAGCGAGAGGATGTCGGCGCCGACGGAGCCCAGCGCTACTGCGAGTGAACCGAGACTTCCTGGGCGATCCGGAAGCTGCACGCGAAGCAGATATGACACGTGCTTGCCTTCCTTTCCTGTGCGACCGAGACTTTCGGACGTATACCCGAGTCTCGCAATACTTACACCCACTGCTTCCAGCAAACGATTCGACGCCGTGGCAGTGAGGTACGCCACATTCATTGTCGGCCGAACCCCGGGTGCCGTGCCAGTGCCGTTCCGATGACGTTGTGATGTCAACCTTGTTTCCGGCGAGCACCGGAACGAACGGCGCAGCCCGACCGTGACCGGATGGCTACAACACGCACCCATTAGGCTGTGTTGTCCGAGCCTAATGGGGAGGCCCTGCGTGGTTACGCATCCGCTGCCGCCTCCGGGCCTCGACCCCATTAGGCTGTCCCATGCGCAGCACCCTGCGCCATCGACACGCACCAACCTGCCGAAAGGGGATTCGCGGTGTCCGCCATCTCCCGCGACGAGGTCGCACACCTCGCCCGGTTGTCCCGGCTCGCCCTCACCGACGAAGAGCTCGATCTGTATGCCGGTCAGCTGGATTCGATCCTGAGTCACGTGCAGGTCATCACCGAGGTCGCCGCCGACGTACCGGCCACCGCGTCGCCGAACCCGACCGCCAACGTCACCCGCCCGGATGTGGTCGTTCCCGGGCTCAGCCCGGACGAGGCCCTGTCCGGCGCGCCCGCGGTCGACGAGCAGCGGTTCATGGTTCCGCAGATCCTGGGAGAAGGCGAGTAATGAGCGGCGATCTGACGAAACTGTCCGCGGCCGAGCTGGCGGAGAAGATCCACGGCCGCGAGGTGTCCTCGGTGCAGGTCACCGAGGCGCATCTGCAGCGCATCGCCGAGGTCGACGGTGAGCTCAACGCCTTCCTACACGTCGCCGGCGAGCAGGCGCTGGTGACCGCCGCCGAGGTCGACGCCGCGATCGCCGCGGGCACCGTGGCCTCGCCGCTGGCGGGAGTTCCGTTGGCGCTCAAGGACGTTTTCACCACTACGGATATGCCGACCACCTGCGCGTCGAAGATTCTCGAGGGCTGGGTGTCGCCCTACGACGCGACCGTGACGGCCAAACTGCGCGCCGCAGGCATCCCGATCCTGGGCAAGACGAACATGGACGAGTTCGCGATGGGTTCGTCCACCGAGAACTCGGCGTACGGCCCGACCCGCAACCCGTGGGACACCAGCCGCATCCCCGGCGGGTCCGGCGGCGGTTCGGCGGCGGCCCTGGCCTCCTATCAGGCGCCGCTGGCGATCGGCACCGATACCGGTGGTTCCATCCGTCAGCCCGCCGCGGTCACCGCGACCGTCGGTACCAAGCCGACCTACGGCACCGTGTCCCGCTACGGCCTGGTCGCTTGCGCGTCGTCGCTGGACCAGGGCGGCCCGTGTGGTCGCACCGTGCTCGATACCGCCTTGCTGCACGAGGTGATCGCCGGTTACGACCCGAAGGATTCGACCTCGCGCGATGTGCCGGTGCCGGCGCTCGTGGAGGCCGCTCGCGCGGGTGCGCGCGGCGATCTGACCGGCGTGAAGGTCGGCGTGGTGAAGGAGTTGCATTCCGACAGCTATCAGCCGGGTGTGCTCGCCTCCTTCGACGCCGCGGTGGCGCAACTGAAGGATCTGGGCGCCGAGGTGGTCGAGGTGTCGTGCCCGCACTTCGAATACGCGCTGGCGTCCTACTACCTGATCCTGCCGAGTGAGGTCTCGTCCAACCTGGCTCGCTTCGATGCCATGCGGTACGGCCTGCGCGTCGGCGACGACGGCACCCACTCCGCGGAGCAGGTCATGTCGCTCACCCGTGAGGCGGGGTTCGGCCCGGAAGTCAAGCGCCGCATCATGATCGGCACCTACGCGCTCTCGGCCGGATACTACGACGCCTACTACGGTCAGGCACTGAAGGTGCGCACCCTGATCGCGCAGGACTTCGACAAGGCCTACGAGACCGTCGATGTACTGGTCTCGCCGACCAGCCCGTTCACGCCGTGGAAGCTGGGGGAGAAGGTGAACGATCCGCTGGCGATGTACCTGTCGGACCTGTGCACCCTCCCGACCAACCTGGCCGGGCACTGCGCGATGTCGGTGCCGTCGGGGCTGTCCGCCGACGACGGCCTGCCGGTGGGCCTGCAGATCATGGCGCCGGCGCTGGCCGACGACCGGCTCTACCGCGTGGGCGCCGCCTACGAGGCCGCGCGCGGCCCGATCGCCTGAGCGCACGCGATCGGCGAGCTCGTTCCGGGCCCGGATGCGTGGCGGCGTACCTATCTGGCGACGCCGCCGCGCGGGCCGGACGCAGGCGCGGATCGGATCATCGATACGCCGATTACGGCCGCGGCCACGGGCGGCCGTCGAGCCGCTCGATATCGGTGTTGAAGCGCTGCAGATAGTCGGCGAAGCGCGCGACGTCGTCGGGAGACCAGCCCTCGAGCACGCGGCCCAGACCTTCGATATTGGCGTTGCGTTCGGCGTCGAGGTTCTCCTCGCCCGCCGGTGTGATGCGGAATTTGCGGGCCATTCCGCCCTCGGGATCGGGGATGCGCTCGACGTGTCCGGCGCGCAACAGCGCCGCGGTCTGCCGGTTGAGGGTGGAGGCGTCGAGACCGAACGCCTCGCTGAGCTGGCCGATCGACATCGGGCCCTCGATGGCGAGCCGGCTGAGCAGCAGGTAGGCGCTGCGATCGAGGCGGGTGCCGTCGCGGCGATAGCGCGGGTGAATGGTGTAGCGGCCGAGCAGCATGGTCTCGAATTCCACCAGATTCGTGGGCTTGTCCATGCCGTCC
Source organism: Nocardia sp. AB354 (assembly GCF_049538315.1). NCBI lineage: Bacteria > Bacillati > Actinomycetota > Actinomycetes > Mycobacteriales > Nocardiaceae > Nocardia > Nocardia sp. AB354. Next base: position 280,820 of record NZ_JBMVFU010000006.1, read on the forward strand.
TTCCGCCGATTTACAGTTCTGACCTGCGAGAACCGGTATAGCACACGGCCGGGGCCGGGCGGGTACGGTGGTCGGCTGGGTGGGAGCCGGCGGCGCGGCCGCCGCGGCTGCCGCACTCGACGTCAGCAGCTCCCGAGGGCGGTGCCCTGGTCGGATCCGTAGCGGTGGCCGTGGCCGGGTCCCGGGGCGAGGGCGGAGAGCAGATCCGCGGTGGTCTGCACCCAGCTCAGTCCCGGCAGCCACATCGGATGGGGTGCGTCGTGGCGGGTTCCGGTGAGATCGGGTGCGCGCCAGAGCAATCGGGGCGACCACTGCACCACGGGATCGGAGGAGTTGGCGAGGACAGTGGCCCCGCCGCGGTGCACGGCCGATGCCGGTGGGCCCGCCCACAGCGCGGCGCAGACCCGCGCGCTTTCGTCCCGGTCGTCGGCGAAGATCGCGCTGCCCGCGGTCGCGCCCAGGCTCTGGCCGTAGACGTAGAGCTTCGGCGGATGGGCCAGGCCGGCCAGGCGTCGTTCGATGCCGGTGAACAGCGTCCGTGCCGAGCGTTCGGCGTCGGCCCGGGCGAACAGGAAGGTCGCCCAGCTGGGAGCCTGCGAATACTGCATGCCGACGAGCGTGGCATCGCCGTCGAACCGTTCGTCCAGGCCGCGGGCGGCGTTGGCGTCGAGCCAGCCCGATCCGGTCGGCACCATCATCACGAGGTGAGCGCGGTCGAATCCGCCGGATCGCTCGATCTCACGAATCGCCAGCGCGACACGGGAATCGAGATCGGGCGCCGAGTCCAGACCGATGTAGACGCGCACCGACCGGCCGCGTTCGGCGACGAATTTGCGCCCCTCCGCTCCGAGCGAGGCCCAGCTCACTTCCGAATCCGGGCTGCCCGAGCGGGTGTAGGAGACCGGCCGCACGACGCTGGGATCCATGGCGGCGTCGGCCGAGGCGAATGCCGACCGCTGCCAATTCACGGCTGCCGGAAGCAGGGCGAACTGGCAGGCCAGGACGGTGGCGGTGACCAGTGCCGTCGCCCGCAGTCGTCCCACATACCGTGCCGCCCAGCGCAATCCACGCCCGACGAGCACGATCGGAACGACCACCGCGACGACGCCGATCGCCCAATGCAGCCAGTGCCGCACACCGACCGGCGGAAAATCCATGGCCGCCCGAAGCCGGTTCTGCCAGTACCAGGCATGCATCAGCGCGGCACCGGCCACGGCGCACGATGCGATCAGGATCGCACTCCGGAACCGCCTCGTCCGCACCTGCATATCGAACGTCCAGTGCCCCAAGACCTTCCGGCCTAGTCCCGCGACACCCAGCGCGATGAGCACCAGCAGCGCGGTGAGCAACGCCTGCGCGATCGAGGTGCGCGGAAGTAGCCCCGGCGCCAGCGAGGCGGAAATCCCCGCCGCCGCAGCCACCAGTGTCCCGGTCCGAGGCGTGCCGATGGTGACGAGCCGCCGAATCGTCGCGCCGAGTGCGTGCCGCGCCCGCTCGGACGCACTGGGAGGCAGCGTCGTGGGAGTTGGTTCGCCGAGCGAGGGTGGTGCGAAGCATGTCCGTACGGTGGCATCGGAGTCGGCCGCCGACGAATTGCCCTGCGTGCCAGTTGAATCTGCAGGACGGTGCGAGTGCTTCGGCGTCGATCGGTGATTACCGTTCGTGCCGGTGCCGGTGCCGGTGCCGGTGCCGGTGCCAGTGCGAGAGTCAGAGTCAGAGCCAGAGCCAGAGCCCGTGCCCGGCGTCGCCGTCCTTCGTCGGTTGCTCGCCGGTTGGGTGCGCGAAACCTCTCGCCCCCCATCCGGCCGCTGGAATGGTGAAAGTTCCAGCGCCGTAACGGACACCCGCGCCCGATCCGGTACCCATCCGCCGGCGCCGCCTCCCGCCGCCGCTGTCACCGGAGTGCCGAGCCACAGGCCGATCCCGTCGACACCCCGCACCGTAACGCTGCGGAGCTGAATAGCCCTGCGCGACAGCCACTCGCGTGCTCCTCGTGCGGCCTGCGACGCCGCTGCACCGATGCGCGCGGCGGGGAGAACGCGCCGGTCACGATCGCCGGCACTCCCACCCCGGCGCCCGCTCCATCCGCGCCCGGCCGGTACACCGCGATTCGAATCCGACCACGGCGACCACCGATTCGCCGGTGCCGCTGTACGTTGCCCTCCTCGTCGCGGCCGGATGGTTCGGCGCACGATGGCGAACAACGCCGCCACCATCAGCAGCACCATGGCGAGCCGGGCGAGCACGTGGGCGATCTGCGGGCCGAGCTCCGTTCCGGACAGCTGCCGGCCGAACAGGTATTCGGGCATCGGCGCGGCGTAGTTCTGGCGGCGGGAGTTCAAATCCACCGCCGCGGTGGCGACGGATGCCATCGTGGTGCAGCGAGCGCGGGCGAGCAGATCGCCGCGCGTATCGCAGGCGGCGAACATCCGGGTTTCGAGGGCGTCGTCGACGGCTCGGCGTGCCCACGGGCCGAGGGGATGGCCGCGATCTGCGGCGTAACGCAGCAGGTCGTAGCCGAGGTCGTGGGCCTTGCAGGCGGTGTCGAATTCGGTGGGCAACGGAATCGGCGAGGAGCACTCACCGGACGGATCGACCGGCATACCTGCCAGCTGAACCGGCCGATACCCCTGTGTCGCAGCGAAATCGGCGGGCATCACCGCCATCTCCGGCCGGTCACCGGTCAGCGCCCGCACCGCATCGCGCGCGGCCGCATTCTCCGGCGCGGGTCCGACTTCGGCCGCCCCCGCCCCCGGCGATGACGACACCAGAATCGCGATCACCGCCGCGACGAGGGAGACGAATCCGGCGATCACGCGCAAAGGCCCACGCCGCCAACGCTTTACGCCGCACCTGCGCGCCCCGCCCCGACTTGGCATCGCGGCCGACAGCGTACCGTCGTGCCCGCGCCGCGCACGTCGGCCGTCGCGTCCCGGCCCGGCGTCGACCGTGGTCCCGCCGGCCCCGTGCCCCGGCCCATCCGCAATATCGCTCATGGCGGTCGAAGGTAGGAATCGGGAACCGGCGCGCACCTCACGCTGCGGATCGATTTCGGCACCGCTACCGGGGTGCGCGCGGCCGGCCGTCTCATACCCCGGTAGGGGGCGAGATGTCGATCCCGGGGGTGAGGACGGATCGCCGGGAAATTCCTAGGCTCGTCACCATGAGACGGGCGATACGAGTGGCGCGGCAGGCGCGGGCGGCGGCGCGAACTCCGGGCCGGGCGCGGCTGTGGTTCGACATGGCGACAGTGGTGGTCGTGGGAACGCTGTTCGCGGTCGGCTGGCCGACCCTGCACCTCACCCATCAGGTGCCGGCCGCCGCACAGCCGTTCATCGCCGCGCTGGCGGTCTTTCCGCTGGCGTTGATCCGCGTCAACCCGGCGCTGGGCTGGGCCATCTCGGCCGGTGCGGCATTGCTGATCGCGCTGGCCATCCAGCATCAGCCGGGCAACGATCTGCCGTACCAGGTCGTGCACATTCTGGTGTTGTTCGCGTTGCTGTTCGCTGTGGCGGTGCGGGCGCCCATGCAGATCGTGCTGATCGCGTGGATCGCCTCGTCACTGCTGTTCGCGACCACGATGGCGGGCACCAGCTCGTTCGCGGAGGCGGGTTTCGGCTGGCCGCTGGCGATGACCGGGCTGGTCGGATTCGGTCTGCTGGTGCGCTGGTTGGTGCTGTCGCGGCAGGCGCTGGTGCGGCAGGAGGAACAGAACGAACTGGAACGGGCTCGCCGCGCGATCCTCGAGGAGAAGGCTCGCATCGCGCGCGATCTGCACGACGTGGTCGCCCACCACATGTCGATGGTCGTGGTGCAGGCACAGACCGCGCCCTATCGGGTGCCGGACGTGTCGGAGGCGGCCCGTGCGGAGTTCGACTCCATCGGCGCTTCCGCCCGGGAGGCGCTCAACGAGATCCGCAGCATGCTCGGCGTCCTGCGCAGCGACGGTCAGCTGCCCGAACACGCGCCGCAACCGGTCGCCGCGGACGTGGTGTCGGTTCTGGACGGCGTGCGCCGGGCGGGTGTGCGCATCGACTGGACCATCGACGGTCCGCTCGCCGCGGTGCCCGATACCGTCGGCCTCGCGCTCTACCGGATCGTGCAGGAGTCGCTGTCGAACGTCTCGCGGCATGCGCCGGGCGCGGCGGTCACCGTGACGTTGACGGTGGCGGCGCAGGCGGTGGAGGTGCTGGTCGCCAACGATGCCGGGACGGGCGGGGCCCCGGTGGTGAGCTCGGACGGCAGCGGTATCTCCGGAATGCGGACCCGGGCGGAATCCATCGGCGGCATGCTGGCCGCCGGCCCGCGCTCCGAAGGTGGCTTCCAGGTGTACGCGCGGTTACCGCTCCTCGTCGCGGAAGGAACCGCCGAGGCACCCGCCGCGACTGCCCTGCCGGGCGCGCGGAACTGAGTGCGCGGTCGTGTAAGACTTAGCGGCGATGCTCACCTATTTCCAAGCCATCGTGATCGGCGCGCTGCAGGGCGTCACCGAATTGTTCCCCATCTCGAGCCTGGGCCATTCCGTGCTGGTGCCGGCTTGGCTGGGCGGCAGCTGGGAGAAGCTGGTCACCGAGGGCGACTCCGACAACGGCACCCCGTACCTGGCCTTCGTGGTCGCCTTGCACGTGGCGACCGCGCTCGCACTGCTGGGCTACTACTGGCGGGATTGGCGCGACATCATCATCGGCTTCGTGACCACGCTGCGCACCCGGCGCATCGAGACCTCGTCGCAGCGGCTGGCCTGGCTGATCGTGCTGGCGACCATTCCCGTGGGCGTGCTCGGCCTGCTGCTGGAACATCCGCTGCGCACGATGTTCGCGACGCCGATCTACGCGAGCATCTTCCTCACCCTCAACGGCGTGGTGCTGATCGTCGGCGAGGGCCTGCGCCGGCGCAACGCGCCGTCGCTGGCCGAATACGGTCGCCGCTTCGCCGCGGACGAGGCCCGCGCCGACGCGCAGGCGCGCGGTGTGGCGCTCCAGGAGGATCTCGAGGTCCCCTCCGACGAACGGCTGGCGGCGCTGTCGGTCAAGGACGCGCTCGGCATCGGCCTGGCCCAATCCGGTGCGCTGCTGGCCGGATTCAGCCGCTCCGGCCTCACGATGGTCGGCGGCCTGCTGCGCGGACTCGACCACGAGGACACCGCGAAATTCGCCTTCCTGCTCGCCACCCCGGTCATCCTGGCCGCGGGCGTGCTGAAGCTGCCGGAGCTGGCCGGTCCGCAGGCCGCCGGCATCCACGGACAGGCGCTGGTGGGGGCGATCGTCGCCGGCATCGCGGCGTGGCTCGCGGTGCGATTCCTGGAGCGGTTCTTCAAGTCCCGCACACTGCTGCCGTTCGCCGTCTACTGCTTGGTGGCGGGGCTGCTGTCGATCATCAGATTCATCTGAGGCGGGTATGCCCATCACCGTATTGATCGCCGACGATCAGGCGATGGTCCGGCAGGGGTTCGGCGCGCTGCTGGCCGCCCAGCCCGATATCAGCGTCATCGGCGATGCGGCCAACGGCGCGATCGCGGTGGCCGAGGCCAAACGGCTGCGACCCGATGTGGTGCTGATGGATGTGCGCATGCCGGAGATGAACGGGCTCGAGGCGGCGCGCGCCATTCTGGCCGCCGGATTCGATCCGCCGGTGCGCGTGCTGATGCTGACGACCTTCGATATCGACGACTACGTGTACGAAGCGTTGGGCCTGGGCGCCAGCGGATTCCTGCTCAAGGACGCGCCCGCCGACGAACTGGTCCGCGCGGTGCGGGTGGTCGCCGAGGGACAGGCGCTGCTGGCGCCGACGGTCACCCGCCGCCTGATCGCCGATGTCACCCGTCGCCGCGCGCGCCCGAAACCCGCTCCCGCCCTGAACGCGCTGACCCCGCGTGAACGCGAGGTCCTCGAGCTGATCGCCAAGGGCATGTCCAACACCGAGATCGCCGAAGCGCTCTTCGTCGCCGAGCAGACCGTGAAAACCCATGTCTCCAAGGTGTTTTCCAAACTCGATCTGCGTGACCGCGCGCAAGCGGTGGTGATCGCCTACGAATCCGGCCTGGTCACGCCGGGCTGAGCGATCCGGGTAGGATCCCCACCTGGTACGTCGCCGGAAGGGGGAACGTAGGTGTTGAACAACGGTGACGTGTTCGCCGGCTTCACCGTGGAGCGACTGCTCGGTCAGGGAGGGATGGGATCGGTCTATCTGGCGCGGCATCCGCGCCTGCCCCGGCTGACCGCGTTGAAACTGCTGAATCGTGAGCTGTACACCGATGCCGAGATTCGCGCCCGTTTCGAACGCGAGGCCGATCTGTGCGCACAACTCGATCATCCCGGCATCGTCGCCGTCTACGACCGCGGCGTCGAGGACGATCAGCTGTGGATCTGCATGCAGTATGTGGACGGCGTCGACGCCGCGACGGTGAATCCGCTGACGCTGCCGCCCGAGCGCGCGGTGCAGATCATCGAAGGTGTCGCCGACGCATTGGATTACGCACACGGCAACGGTGTGCTGCACCGAGATGTGAAGCCCGCCAACATCTTGCTGGCCCGGGCGGTGAGCGGCAAGGGCGAACGCGTTTTCCTCACCGACTTCGGAATCGCCCGCCTGCGTGAGGATTCCACGCACCTCACCCAGGCCGGCATGTTCACCGCCACCCTCGCCTACGCCTCGCCGGAACAGATGACCGGTGTCGAACTCGACCACCGCTCCGATCAGTATTCGCTGGCCTGTGCCCTGTACTGGCTGCTCACCGGAACCGGGCCGTTCGACTCCGAACATCCCACCGAGGTCATTCGCGGCCACCTGCAACTGCCGGTCCCGCCGGCCAGTGCGCGGCGCGCCGGACTGTCCCCGGCGATGGACGGGGTGATCGCCCGCGCCATGGCCAAGCGAGCCTCCGAAAGATTCGGCAGCTGTACGGAATTCGCGGCCGCGGCGCGAGCCGCGCTGACCGCGCCCGCGGGGGCGCCGACGGTGAGCGGTGCGGCTCCGACGCTGATCCGGCCCGGCGGTCCGGCCCCCGTCCCGCCGAACTCGGCGCGGGTTCCCGCCGGACCGATTCCCGGCACACCTACACAGGGCTACCCGCCGCCGAACGGCGCTCGCGTGCCGACCGTGGTTCCCGTTGGGGGACAGCACTATTCGACGATGACCGCTGGACCGTCGAATGCCCCGTCCGCCGCGCCCAGCCGGGTGCCCATGCCGGCCGCAACCCACTCTTCCGCAGGGCCGCCTCCTGGGGTGCCTTCGCCCGCAAGACCCTCTCCCGCAGGCTATTCCGCGCCGCCGGGCTACCCGCCGGCCCAGGGATATCGGCCGCAGCCGCCGAAGCGCTCGGGCGCGATGGTGGCCGCGATCATCGTCGCCGTGCTGGTGGTGGTGGCCGTCGTCGTCGCGATCGTGGTGGTGGTGCTGCAGAAGAAGGAGAGCAAGGGCGCCGAGGATTGGCTGCATGCTACCCAGGCCATGGACCAGCAGGCTGCCACCATCACCCAACTGTTTCCCGCACTCGCGGTCTCCGAGCGCGCATACGACGGTGCGTCCTGCGTCCGAAAGCCGAACGGTCAGAACCTGCTCGCTTTGACGGGAACCGATCTGAATCTGGGAAAGTGGACGATCGGCTGGGATTGCGTGAACACGAACTACACGCCGAGTTATGCCGTCCTCAAATACGCGTCGCCCGCCGATGCTCAGGCAATGGTCGCTCAGCTGACCGGTTCACCGCAGGGCAGCGGTAGAACCGGCACCGTCAGTTATACGAGTCACGTCAACCCGCCGAGTTCCGCATCGCTGTACTACCGGTGGGTCGTGCTGTCCTTCGGCCCGGATTCCGAGCGGGGCCGATGTCTCGTCATCGCGAGCAGCCGGTATTCCTCGTTCATGAATTCCGCGGACGGCCTTACCGAGTCCGAATTCGCCGCGTGGTGGCGGAAGATGCCGCTGGAATGAGAGGCTGGCGCGGCGCCGGCCGCCCTCACCCGAAGAACGCGGCGGCCTCCCCGTGCCGATCGGTCGGTACCAGCTTGAGCTGTTTGGTGGCCTCCGCCAGCGACACCAGGCCGATCTCGGTGCCGTGCAGCGCCACCATTTGACCGAACTGGCCGGCGTGGACCGCTTCGGCGGCGTGCAGGCCGAAGCGCGTCGCGAGCACCCGGTCGTAGGCGGTCGGCTTGCCGCCACGCTGGACGTGGCCCAGCACCGTGGTGCGGACCTCCTTGCCGATGCGGCGTTCGATCTCCACGCCCAACTGGTGGGCCACCCCGGTGAACCGCTCGTGGCCGTATTCGTCGACCCCGCCCTCGCGCAGGTGGAACGAGCCCTCGGCGGGTTTCGCGCCCTCGGCGACCACGCAGATGAAGTGTGAATCACCGCGCTGGAAGCGGCGTTTGATCATGGTGCACACCTCGTCGACGTCGAAGGGCACCTCGGGGACGAGGGTGAGGTGGGCGCCGGAGGCGATGCCGGAATTCATCGCGATCCAGCCGGCGTGGCGGCCCATCACCTCCACCAGCATGACGCGCTGATGCGATTCCGCGGTGGTGTGCAGCCGGTCGATGGCGTCGGTGGCGATGGTGACGGCGGTGTCGTGGCCGAAAGTGGTGTCGGTGCAATCGATGTCGTTGTCGATGGTCTTCGGTACGCCGACCACCGGCACGCCTTCGTCGGAGAGCCAGTGGGCGGCGGTGAGGGTGCCCTCCCCGCCGATCGGGATGAGGGCGTCGATGCCGTTGTCGTCGAGGGTGCGTTTGATTCGCCCCAGTCCCTCGAGCAGCACGTCGGGATTGGTGCGGGCGGTGCCGAGCATGGTGCCGCCCTTGGTCAGCAGTCGGTCGGTGCGGTCGTCGTTGTGGATGTGGATCTTGCGATCCTCCAGTAACCCGCGCCAACCGTCCTGGAAGCCGACGATCGCGTCACCGTAGCGGCCGTTCGCAGTGCGAACGACAGCTCGGATGACCGCGTTCAAGCCTGGGCAGTCCCCGCCTCCGGTCAAGACTCCGATGCGCATGCCGCTATCTTGCCGCGCCCGGCCGCGCGGCGCAGCCCCGCCCCCGTTAACCGGCGGTTACAGCAACCGGCTACCACAGACAGCGGACATTGCGGGCGCGCGGTGAGGTCGTCGCGCGGCCGCACGGTGGTGTGAATGCGCAGCCGCGCGGTGGCGTCACTGCGCGGGCGCGCAGTGACCGGCCGGAAGGTCGTCGAGATGTTTCGTAATCAGCCCCGCCATCTTGTTGAGAATCTGGGTGCCGTCGTCGAAGGTGCCCGATGTCGCCTGTGCGGCAAGGGAAATGGCGACATCGCCGTTGGGTGTGGTCAGCAGGCCGAATTGGCGGACCAGGTAGTTGCCGCTCGGATCGGGGCCCCAGCCGCCTTTGAAACGGGTGTTGTCCAAATGTCCGAGGCCCCACTGCTGGCCCCAGACCACCTTGCCCATCAGCGTGGTCACGGTGTCGGCGTCGGGCAGACAGGGCAGTCGCGATGCCCAGCGCACCTGGTCGGCCAGCGACCAGTCGGCCTGGCCGAACGCCGAGTACTCGGCGCGTGAGCGGGTCGCGGGGACGGTCGTGGTGGTGTCACCCCCTTCACGCAGCACCGCCTGCACCGCCTTGGCCGCCGCGTCGGGGGCGCCCAGCGCCTGCCACAGTCCGTCGGCGGCGGAGTTGTCGGACTCGGTGATGGCCGCCGACATCTGATAGGTGCTGGTGTTGCCGTTGGTGCGCAGAACGGCAAGTGTCAGTGGGACTTTCATGGTCGACCAGGAGGGTCCGGTGGTCCAATCGCCCATCTGCGCGGTGCGCTGGCCACCGACCGCCATGATCGCCATACCGGCGTGCCCGTCCAGACTCGGCCGCAGCGCGGTGAAATCGGCTGCCAGCGAACCCGGCAGCGCGAACATCGTGACGGGGGCGGACGAGGTGCTCGCCCGGGTCGTCGTGGTCGGCATGCTGGTTTCGGAGGCGTTCGAGCAGGCCACCGGGCTCAGTAACAGGCCCGCTCCGAGCAGTGCCGCCGCACAGCGAACAGCGCGAAAAGCCATGGCCCGCTTCGTGCTCGGCCGGAGTGGTGCGTGCACCTGTTCACCTCCACATCATGCGGATGGCCCCGCACGGCACCATCCGTCAGACGAGGAATTGTGTGCGGTCGCGGCCCGCCGGTCAAATGCGCCGACCGTCGACGGCGCATATGAGACGACTGCGCAATCACCGCTCGCATTCTCCGCCGTGCAGTTCGTGCACGTGTTCGGACAGCAGTGCCGACATCCGGTTCATCATTTCGACCGCGTCATCATAGGAGCCCGAATCCGGTTGCGCCGCAAGGGCTACCGCGAGCTGACCGGACCACGTCGGCACCAGTCCGAACTGGCGGACCAGATACGCTCCGGTGTCGTCGTCGGGTCCCCAGCCGCCCTTGTACTCGGCGCCGACGAACGAACCCAGGCCCCAGCTCTGGCTGTCGGTGATCTGCTGCATCAGATCCACCACCCGCGAAGCATTGTGCAGGCACGGCAGCCGGGCGGCGAAGCGCAGCTGATCGACCAGACTCCACTGGGTGGCGCCGAAGACCATGGGGTCGTCGATGGATTGGCGCGCATCCGGATTGTGCCGGTCGGCGACATCGGTGGTGGTGTCGCCGGCCTCGCGCAGCACCGCCTCGACCGCTTCGGCCGCGGGTTCACCGCCACCCAGCGCGATCCAGAGTGCTTGGGCCGCATCGTTGTCCGAGGCGGTGATGGCGGCCTGTGCGACATCGGCCAGCCCGACCGGGTCCCGGCGCAGCGCCGCGAGGGCGAGTGGCACCTTGATCGTCGACCAGGCGACTCCCGTGGTCCAGTCGCCGAGCGTGATCACGCGGTCGCCGCCCACGGCCATCACCGCCAAGCCCATCCGGCCGGGTAACTGCGCGCGCAGGTTGGCGAAGCCGGCCACCAGACCGCTGGGCAGGCTGGGCGTCGAGTCGGGAACGGGCGCCGGACGCACCATGTCGGCGGGTGGCCGGGACAGGCCCGGCTCGGTACTGACCGCGGCACCGTGCGCCGCGCACGCCGAAACGAGAAGTGGGACAACTGCCAAGAACAACCGCCGCCGACCCTGGCGCCCGGTGGGCGTCGGGTCAGTAGACATAGACCACCGCGTTGTCACCGCCCGTACAGGTGACGACCTTGCCCGAACTGGTGCAGGTCATCGGATAGGACCGGCCCGTCACCGGACTCACCGCGATGATCGAGGTGCTGGCCTCGGCGGTGGCCGCGCTGGTCGCGCCGTGGGATTCGGCCGCTTGCGCATACGCCTTGCGCACCGCTTCCGCGAAACCGCAGGAGGTCACCGAGGAACCGGTCGCGGTCTTGGCGAACGAACCCTGGGTTGTCGAGGTCTGCGAGCACGGGGTCGCGCCGACCGGAAGATTGGCCGGCGTGCCGGTCGTGGTCGGCGCCGCGGTCGTGGCCGGCGCGGAGCTGGTCGCCGGTTGCTGGGCGGTCACCGCCGGGGCGGCCGGGCCCGCCGCGGTGGCCGGGTGGTCGTTGTTCGACGACGAGCCGAAGACCTGCCAGCCGACCACGCCGATACCTGCCAGGACGGCCGCACCCAGCACACCGAGGACGACCGGAACCGCGACCGATCGCGAGCGCTTCGCGGGGCGCGAATCCTGCGAACCCGTTGCCGCCACGGCGTATTCGTCATCGAAGTACTCGTCGTCGGCATAGCCGTCGTCGTAGCCGTCGTCCTCGTACCGGACGTCCTCCTCGTAGCGAGGGTCATCGCGGTAGCGCAGCTCGTCGTCGTAGCGGGTGTCGTCGTAGCCCTCGTCTCCGGCGACGTCGAGGAACTCCGTATCGCCCGCTGCCTTCGCGGCGGTGCCGAACTGCGAGACATCGAGGAACCGGGTGTCCTCGTCGCGGGGCGTGCGATCGGTGCCGCCGGTGCGGAACTGCGAGATGTCGATCAGTTCGGTCTTCTCGCCGGGCTGCAGGTCGGCATCGGAGAGGGCGGCATCGGAGAGGGCGGCGCCGGATCGCGCGTCCGCCCCGGGACGGGTGCTGAACTGCGTCGGGTCGAGCAGTTGGGTGCGGTGTTCGGAACCCGGTGCCGAATCCTGCTCGGCGTCGGAATGTTCGGCGTCGGAGTGGTCGGCGCGGTCGCGAACCTCTTCGCTCCCGGGCACGCCGTACGCGCGGGTCGGTACGGCCGCGGACCGCCGGGCCGGCTCGGCCGCGCGCGGCACGACTGGTTCTGCGACCGGCCGTGCCGATCCTGCCGCGCCCGACGCGGGTGGCTTGCGCATCGGCAGGCTCGGCAAGGTCGTCGGTTTCGGCTCCGCCGCAGGGGTCTCGGCGGTCAGCGTGAAGTGGAACTCGCCCGGTTCGACCAGCGTCGGATCGGCGGGGCGGATGACCGGCAGATCGCCGGACGTATCGCGCTCGTCCTTGCTCGGCGGCGGGATGATGCGCAGCGTGCCCGTTGTCTCGTACGGGCGCGACGTGGCCGCGGGGGCGTCGGTGCCGGCGGCCCGGTCCGCACCGGCCGCGTCGTTCGGAGCCGGGGCGCCTGCCGATGCGGCTGCTGAAACAGGCTGCGCGGCACCGGCATCGGCCGTGTCAGCAGCTGCGCTCGAGGCGGTGTCACCGGCGACGGGGCCGCGTGGCTGGAAGTTTGCCGCAATCGTCGGTCCGTCCGGTCCGAACGGCTGGAACGTCGTCGGTTCCGGCGTGCGGCGGTAGTCGTTGTCCCGCGCCGCCGCCACGTCCACCGGGCTGGGGCCGGAGGGCGTGTCCCCGCCGCGCGGGGTGTTCGCGAGCAATTCCGCGCCGAAGACCTTCGGCGTCCCGGAATCGAACGGCGTCCCCGCGGTATTCGACTCGGCGGGCATCCGTCCGCCCAGTCCCAGCGCGGCGCGCGCGGCGGCCGCGAACTGTCCGGCGGTCTGATACCGGTCCGCCGGCGCCTTCGCCATCGCGCGCGCGATCACCCCGTCGATGGCCTCGGGCACGCCGGCCCGCGCGGCGCTGGCGCGCGGCGGTGGTTCCGACAGATGCGACCGGATCAGCACACTGACGCTCTCGGCCGGGAAGGGCGTCGCGCCGGTCAGGCATTCGTGCAGGACGCAGGCCAGCGAATAGATGTCAGCACGGGCGGTCACGGGCCCCGAGTCGAATCGCTCCGGCGCCATATAGGTGTAGGAACCGGCGGCGTGGCTGCCCGTGGTGTGCGGGTTGTCGCCCTCGTCGCGGGCGATGCCGAAATCGGTGAGATACGCGAAATCGGCCGGGGTGACGAGGATGTTGCCGGGCTTGACATCCCGATGGACCAGCCCCGCGGCGTGTGCCGCATCCAGCGCGGCGGCCACTTGCTCGACGATCGCCACCGCGCGGTCGGCATCGAGCTTTCCCTGCCGGCGCAGCAGCGTGCGCAGGTTCTCGCCGCGCACCAGGCGCATATCCAGGAACAGGGAGCCGCCGGTCTCACCCCAGTCGTGAATCGGGATGATGTGCGGTTCGGCCAGCCGGGCCGCCGCCTGCGATTCGCGGCGGAAGCGTTCCTGATACGTCGCGTCCTGCGCGAGCTGTTCGGGCAGGATCTTGAGCGCGACGACGCGATCCCTACCGGTATCGAACGCCTCGTACACCTCGCCCATACCACCGCGACCGAGCAGCGAGCGCACCTCGTACGGGCCGAATCTGGTGCCGACCCGTGACCTCGGCACTTCCACCGGTGAACCTCCAACTCCTGGGCAAGGTGGCCAACCTGCCCGGCGCCGCACCGGGTTGCCTGCCCCTCAGAACGCCGATTCTCCGGGTGCGACCACGCCGTGGTCAAACGCGAAGACGATCGCGGCCGCCCTGTCTCGTAACCCTAGCTTGCCGAAAATGTGTCCGACGTGGCTCTTTACCGTTACTTCGGAGATGCCGAGTTCGCCGGCGATCTCGGAGTTGACCCGCCCGCGGCCGATCAGTTTGAGCACCTCGAGTTCGCGAGCGGTGAGCTCCGCCATGCGGGAGCGAGTGTTGGTGGGGACCGGCCGCGCCGTCCGGTAGGCCGACAGCACCCGGCCGGTGACGGACGGATCGAGCCAGGAGCCGCCCTCGGCCACGGTGCGCACCGCCCGGATCAGATCCTCGGCGGGGGAGTCCTTGAGGATGAAGCCCGCCGCGCCTGCCCGCAGCGCACCGGAGAGCAGATGGTCGTCGTCGAAGGTCGTGAGCACCAGCACCGGCGGCGCGTCCGCGCGGGTCCGCAGCCGCCGGGTCGCGTCGATGCCGCCGACCCGCTTCATCCGCAGATCCATCAGCACCACGTCCGGCCGGTATTCGGCCAAGGCGGCCGGCACCTCGTCACCGTCGCCGCATTCGGTGACCACGAAGCCGTCGCGGCGGCGCAGGATCCGTCGCAGCCCACCGCGCACGAGTTCCTGGTCGTCGACGACGAGCACGGTGGTGGTCGCGGTATCGGTGTCGGTGAGCGGACTCTGACCCGGATTCACGTGCCCTCCTGCGTTCTACGGGACACCCGCACCCGGTCGGCGCGGGTATGTCTCACCGATCCCGGTGCCCTGCGGGACACCCGCACCCGGACGGACGGGTTGGCGGACGCGCCGGCATATCTCACCGCTCCTCCTGGCGTTTGCGGGTGAGCGAGGTGATCGCGTCACGCACCTTCGTCAGGGGATCGTCGAGTCCGCTCACCGGGCACACCTCGTCGGGAGCGAGCGGGATGCGGGCGCGCACCTGCCAGTACTCGCCCGATCGGCCGGCCGACAGATTGCCGTTCAGGGTCGTCGTGCGCTGACGCATGCCGTTGATCCCCATTCCGCGGCCGGTGCGCGGCGCCGGGCCCTGCGGCAGCGTATTGCGCACGCGCACGGTCACTTCGGCGGGAGTCACGGCGATATCGAGGGACGCTTGCGCACCCGGCGCGTGCTTGGCGATATTCGACAGCGATTCCTGACTGATCCGGTACAGCGCCAGACCCGTCGACGCGGACACCGCCGCGGTGTCGCCGGTGAGGTGGTAGGTCACCGACAGCCCGGCGCCGACGAAATCGGCGACCAGATCGGCGATGTCCTCGAGACCCGGTTCGGGGGTCATCGCGGACGGGCGCTGATCGAGCAGGCCGACGGTGTGCCGGATATCGGCCATCGCCTGGCGGCCGAGCCGTTCGGCATCGCCGAGTGCGTCGATGGCCTCGTCGACATCGCGATCGGTCTCCAGTGCGTGCCGGGCCGCGGTCAGGTGCAGCAGTGTGACGCTGAGGGAGTGGGCGATCACGTCGTGGACCTCGCGGGCGATCCGGCGGCGTTCGTCGTCGGCCGCCTGCGCGGAGCGAATCGCCTGATTCTCGCGCTCCTGATCGAGTGACTGCCGCTGGAATTGCAGCATCAGTCCGACCATCCAGCCCAGCACGATCGCGACCACGTACACCTGCACCAGCTCGGCGGACCCCAGGGCGTAGAAGACGACGATCTCCGCGACGGCGGCGATCATCCAGAACAGGCTGACCCGTTTCGGCGCGATCGCCCCGATCATCCCGACCATCACGGTCAACACCAGCGGAGAACAATCGGGTGAGACCGGCTGCAGCAGGAACAGCGCCTGGGCGGTGAGCGCGGACAGGCCGAACACGGCCGGTTTCGGCGGCAGGTCGAACAAGAACAGCAGCGGATAGCAGGCGAACAACAGCGCCACCGCGAGGAAGGGCACCCCGGTCGAGAAGTACTGGCTGCGCAGCGCCGCGGCCGCGACCGCCGCCACCACGACCGCGATATCCGCGGTGACGACCACCGAGACGGGATAGCCGTAGGACATCTCCTCGACCCGCCGCCGCAGCGTACCGGCCGGATCGTGCACGAGGTCCAGGAGACGACGCGCGACCCGCCCCAGTGCCAGGCGGGTCCGGCCCGGGCGCCGAGGCGCGTGCGGCGATACCTTCGCACGGTCGTCTGCGCTGGTCAGGTCCATAACAGTCAGGCTAGTCGCCGACGGGTGGTCGCTGCATCGTTCCCGGAAAGGGCCCGCGCTCCTACCGTGGTAGGACCCGAAGTCTCGTCTGCGGCACGACGTATCCGCCGGGCGGCGTCCGTAGCGTGAGTCGCACAGTGTCCGGCGAAAGGCCCGGACACCCGGCCCGAGGAGATGGGTGCGATGACTTGGCAAGACCAGCACGCTCGTACCGACATCCTGCACGAGGTGCTCGCCCGCGCGGCCGTCGATCCGGCCACCCCGGGACTGTTCTACGACCTGCCCGACTGCGATCGGCTCTTCGGCGGACCCGCCGGAGTGCTTGCCGCCCTGCGGTATCGGTGGGACAACCATCTGCACGCCAAGCTCGACCAGGCCCAGCTGCAGGGCCAGTCGCCGGGCGAGGCCTATCTGGAACTGGCCGCGGAACAACCCGTACTGCGTGCCGTACTCGACGCGCACGAGGTCCGGCATTGGCATCGCGAGCCGGCCCTGGCACGCTGAGCGACGATCCGACCCGGTTGCGGCGCAGTCGAACCCGCGCCGTCACCGCAACCGACAGCAGAAAGAGGGTGGGACGACCGCCATGTTGGAATTGACCGACGTCGTCAAGGAATACCGGGTGGGTGAACAGCGGGTTCGCGCTCTCGACACCATCAGTCTGCGCATCGAGGCGGGGGAATTCACCTCGATCATCGGCCCGTCCGGATCCGGTAAGAGCACCCTGCTGCATCTGCTCGGCGCATTGGATTCACCGGATTCGGGTTCCATCACCTTCCAGGGCGACGAGATCGGCTCCCTCGACGACAACCGGCAATCCGAGTTCCGCCGCCACCGCGTGGGTTTCGTCTTCCAGTTCTTCAACCTGCTGCCGACGCTCTCGGCGTGGGAGAACGTCGCGGTGCCGAAACTGCTGGACGGCAACGGATTGCGCAAGGCCAAGCCGCGGGCGCTGGAACTGCTCGACCGCGTGGGCCTGGCCGATCGCGCCGAGCATCGCCCCGCGGAACTGTCCGGCGGTCAGATGCAGCGGGTGGCCGTCGCTCGCGCGCTGATCATGGATCCGCCGCTGATCCTGGCCGACGAGCCCACCGGCAATCTGGATTCCAAGACCGGCGCCGCCATTCTGGAACTGCTCGGCGACATCTGCGGCGCGGGCAATTCGGTGGTGATGGTCACCCACGACATGGGTGCCGTCGAATACTGCGATCGCGTGATCACGCTGCGGGACGGGCGAATCGGTTCCAACGAGCTGGTGTCCGCGCGCCGCGGCGAGGTTCGCGACGGCGACGAGGTGGTGCGCGCGTGATCACAGCCGGCTGGGATCGGTTGCGGCTGTTCAACATCGGAGAGCTGTTCACTCACAAGGGCCGCACCGCCATGTCGATGGCGGTCATGGGGGTATCGGCGGGGCTGCTGGTGGCGGTGCTCAGCATCTCCGGTTCGGTGACCGGCTCGGTGGACCGGCTGACCTCGGCGCTGGGCGGTAAGGCGCAACTCGAGATCTCCGGCGTCACCGAGAGCGGATTCGGGCAGGACCTGGTGCCGCAGGTGCGCGCGGTCCCCGGAGTCGAGGCCGCGGTGCCGATGATCCGCACCGGGGTCGGCAACCCTGCCGACCGCACGCTGCTCATCGGCGCCGACGCGTCGGTATCGGCGCTCGGCAGCGATCTGAACGGGGCGCTGAGCGGGCAGGCGGCGAAACTGCTGTCGGTGCCGGGCGGAGTCCTCGTCGGCGCGGGGCTGGGCCGGCACGAGGGCGAGACCTTCACGCTGGGCAACCAGCAGGTGACCGTGGCCGGAGTGCTCGACGACGCTACCTCACACAAACTCAACAGCGGGCACATCGTCATCGCCACCCTGCCTGTCGCCCAGCAACTCGCCGGCCGGGCGGGCATGGTCGATTCCGTCCAGATCGTGCCGAAGCCGGGAACCGATGTGGGGCAACTGCGTTCGGCGCTGACCGCACTGGTGAACGGCCGTGCCGTCGTGGCCGATCCGAGCCTGCGCACCGCGCAGGCGAGCGGCGCGATCCAGCTCGTGCGCTTCTCCACCACGATGGCCTCGGCCGCGGCGCTGATCGTTTCGGGCTTCCTGATCTACAACGCGATGAGTATGGCGGTGGCCCAACGCCGCCCGACGCTGTCGCTGCTGCGCGCGATCGGCGGACGGCGGCGTCCGATGGTGCGTGATCTCGTCGTGGAAGCGGCCGTCATCGGATTGATCGGCGGTGCGATCGGTTCGGTGGTCGGGATCTTCGCCGGGCGTATGTCGATCGACACGATTCCCTCGGCCATGGTGGCGGCGGTGGACACCCGCACCGAATACATGGTGCCCGGCTACGCGATTCCGTTCGCGATCGCGGCCTGCGTGCTGGCCAGCGTCGCCGCCGCGTCGATCGCCGCCCGCCAGGTCTACAAGGTGCAGCCCATCGAGGCGCTGGCGCCGGTGGGGGTGTCGAAGGCCGATTCGGTCGGTCCGTGGTTGCGCTGGGGTGCGCTGGTGGGTGGCCTGGCCATGGTCGGCGGCGCCGTCGTCATCGCGCGCGCCGATCTGGGCCGGGCCTCGCTCGCCGCGATCTCGCTGTCCATCGCGGGCGCGGTCGGCCTGTGTTTCGCCGCGATGGGGCCGATCGTGCGCCTGGCGGCCGGGGTCGCCCGGATCTTCGGCGCGCCCGGAGCCCTGGGAGCCACCACCATCGAACGAGCTCCGCGACGCGTGTGGGCCACGGCGATGACGGTGATGATCGGCGTCACCGCGACCGTCGCGATGGGCGGGGCGTCGAGCAATCTGGTCGATTCGGCGACGGACTCGTTCTCCGATCTGGGTCGCCGCGACGCCTACATCAGCCCCACCTCGCTGGCCGAATTCCCCACGGGGCCGATCCTTCCGCCGGATCTGAAGGAAACCGTGCGCCGGGTTCCCGGCGTCGCCGACGTGGGGTCGGCGCAGATGGCCTTCGCCACCGTCGGCAGCGATCGGGTGATGCTGCAGGCCTATCAGCCCAATATCCGGTCGTCGGTCCTCACGGATCTGGGACCCGATGTGTTGCAACGGATGTCGACCGGCGAAGGCGTCGTGCTCTCGCGCGACGTGGCGCGCTCGCTGGATGTCGGCGAGGGCGCGCAGCTCGAGCTGCCCACGCCGACGGGCGTCCATTCCGTGCGGGTCCTGCGGGTGATCCCGTACTTCTCGGCGCTGTCGGGCATCGTGCTCATGGATCTGGACGTCCTGCGGCAGTGGTACGACCGCCCGGGAGAGACGATCCTCGGCGTCAACTTCGCGCCCGGCGTCGACAAAGCCCAGGTGATCGACGCGATCCGCGCGGTGGTGCCGCCCGCCCTGCACGTGGACACCGGTGCTCAGGCGCTCGCGGCGGTATCTCGAGGGGTGCAGCAGGGTACGTCGCTGTCCGGCTCGATTCTGTGGATCGTGGTGCTGGTTTCGACCGCTGCGCTGCTGAATACGCTGATGCTGTCGGTCCTGGAACGCCGCCGCGAACTCGGCGTGCTGCGCGCCATGGGCACCAGCCGCCGATTCCTGTTGCGCACGGTGCTGACCGAGGCCGCCGGTATCGGATTGGCCGGTGCCGCATTGGGTTTGGTGACCGGCGCGGCCGTGCAGTATCTGGCCACCGTGGCGATGGGTCACGCGATGACCATCGACGTGGTGTACCGCCCGAGCCCGATGCTGCTGGTCTACGCCGCCGCCGCGCTGGTCCTGGCCCTGCTCGGCTCGATTCCGCCGTCGCTGCGCGCGGCCCGCATGCCGATCGTCGAGGCCATCGCCGTCGACTGATCGTGTCAGGAGGGGAAGTCCCACGCGGCCGGGCGCGTGGGACTGCTCCGATTCCGGGTCGGCGCAGCGTCGTCGGCACCCTTACATAAACTGATGGACATGACTGCACCCACGGTGGACTTGATGGACTATGCCGACGTCATCGACCGGTACGAGCCGGTGCTGGGCATGGAGGTGCACGTCGAACTGGGCACCGAAACCAAGATGTTCTGCGGGTGCCCGACGGCCTTCGGCGCCGAGCCGAACACCCAGGTCTGCCCGGTCTGTCTCGGTCTGCCGGGTTCGCTGCCGGTGGTCAACCAGCAGGCCGTCGAGTCGGCGATCCGCATCGGCCTGGCGCTGAACTGCTCGATCACCCCGTGGGGCCGGTTCGCGCGCAAGAACTACTTCTACCCGGATCAGCCGAAGAACTACCAGATCAGCCAGTACGACGAGCCGATCGCCACCGACGGCTACCTCGATGTGGTGCTCGACGACGGCTCGGTCTTCCGGGTCGACATCGAACGTGCCCACATGGAGGAGGACACCGGTAAGTCCCTGCACGTGGGCGGCGCCACCGGCCGTATCCACGGCGCGAGCCATTCGCTGCTGGACTACAACCGGGCCGGCGTGCCGCTGATCGAGATCGTCACCAAGCCGATCACCGGCGCCGGTGAACGCGCCCCCGAGGTGGCCCGCGCCTACGTCACCGCACTGCGCGATCTGCTGAAGGCGCTCGACGTCTCCGACGTCAAGATGGAGCAGGGTTCGCTGCGCTGCGACGCCAACGTGTCGCTGATGGCCAAGGGCGCCGAGGTATTCGGCACGCGCACCGAGACCAAGAACGTGAACTCGCTGCGTAGCGTCGAGGTCGCGGTGCGCTACGAGATGCGCCGCCAGGGCGCGGTGCTCAGCTCCGGCGGCACCGTGATCCAGGAGACCCGCCACTTCCACGAGGGCGACGGCTCCACCTCCCCGGGCCGCGTCAAGGAAACCGCCGAGGACTACCGCTACTTCCCCGAGCCGGACCTCGAGCCGATCGCCCCGGACGCCGACTGGGTCGAGAAGCTGCGCGGCACCATCCCCGAATACCCGTGGCTGCGCCGCGCCCGCATCCAGGCCGAATGGGGTCTGTCCGACGAGGTGTTCCGCGATCTGATCAACGCCGGTGCGCTGGATCTGATCATCGCCACCGTCGACGCGGGCACCACGGTCGACGCCGCCCGCGCCTGGTGGGTCAACTACCTCACCGAGCAGGCCAAGGAGCGCGAGGTGGCGCTCGAGGATCTGCCGATCACGCC
Organism: Nocardia sp. AB354; assembly: GCF_049538315.1. Classification (NCBI taxonomy): domain Bacteria; kingdom Bacillati; phylum Actinomycetota; class Actinomycetes; order Mycobacteriales; family Nocardiaceae; genus Nocardia; species Nocardia sp. AB354. Next base: position 301,832 of record NZ_JBMVFU010000006.1, read on the forward strand.
GAAGCAGGTCGCCGAGGTGGTCGCGCTGGTCGACGCGAAGACCATCAACTCCAAGGTGGCCCGCCAGGTCGTCGACTTCGTGCTGGCCGGTGAGGGCGATCCGGGACAGATCGTCGAGGCCAAGGGGCTGGGCATGGTGTCCGACGACTCCGCCCTGCAGACCGAGGTCGACAAGGCTCTGGCCGCCAACCCGGACATCGCCGACAAGATCCGCTCCGGCAAGGTCCAGGCCGCTGGCAAGATCGTCGGCGACGTCATGAAGGCCACCCGGGGCCAGGCCGACGCCGCCCGCGTCCGCGAACTGGTGCTCGCCGCCTGCGGCGTTGCCTGAGTGTGACGGTGTCGAATGCCCGGTCCGGTGGGGCCGGGCATTCGTCTGTGTGCGCCTAGTCCGGTCCGCCGCCCGCGCCGCCCTTGGGCGGTGGGATGCGCACGATGCGGTCGTCCAGCGGTCCCGCGGCGGCGGGTTTGTTGACCGTACCCACCCAGACGTTACCGTCGCCGCCCAGCGCGGCGCCCCCGAGCGAGCCGTATTTGTCCTGCGCCACCATCGTCGGGGCGGTGGTTACCGCATGCGTGGTCGGATCGGCGTCGGCGAAGGCCAGCGCCTTGGCGCCCGACATCGAGATCGCCACGCCGTCCACGGCGGCCGCGCAGCCGCCCGCACCCGGCTTGTCCGGCCAGGTCCACGCCGTGGCGACGGCGCCGTCGGGTCCCAGGCGCTGCAGCCGGTCCTCGGTGGCGGTGCGGTCGGTGAACCAGATGGTGTCCTTGTGGTCGGGGCACACCCCGCCCGCGGTGCCGATGCCGGACGCGACCACCTTCGGATTCGCGTTACCCGGCGCCGGATCGTCGAGCTCGAGCAATTTGCCCGCCAGCGATCCGGGGTCGTTCGCCGCACCCGGATTGCCGGCGTCGCCGGTCAGCACCGCCAGTTTGGTCGGTGAGACGAAAGCGAGCGAGCCGTGGTTTCCGTTGGCGCCCTTGGGAATTCCGGTGAGAATCGGCTTCGGATCGCCGCCCGCGCCGATACGGACGACGCGATTGTCCGAGGCGGTGGTGATGTAGGCGTAGACCAGGCCGTCCTCGCCGTAGCTCGGTGAGAGCGCGACATCGCTGAGCCCGCCGTCGCCGGCCGCGTCGACATCGACGCGGGTGACCTCGAGCGGCTGCGGTGGCGCCTGGCTCGGATCGACGGCGGTGACCTTCAGGATGCGGCCGGTGGTGCGTTCGGTGACCAGCGCCTGCTGCCCGTCCGGCAGGACCGTCAGCCCGCCGGTGGTGTCCAGGCACGACACCACGACCGCGGGATCGGGATCGATACACGGCCCGGTGGGACGCTGCCCGGTCGGCGGCGGAGTCTTCGGTTCGCTGGTCGGGCCCTGCCCCTCGGGTTCGATGGTGGGCGCGGGAGTGAACGGTTTGGACGCGGAATCGTCGAAGCGAGCACAGCCGACCACCAGGCCGGCGGTGACGGCGAGGATCGACGCGACACGGCCGACGACAACCACACTCATTGCCCAAACGTTACGGAAATACCGCCGCGCGCGCTCGCAGGGGTCCGGACCACACCGCACGGGCTGTCCCGGCGGCTACGGTTCGTGCTGGCGAGGCGCGCCGCGGGACCGGCCGGGCGGGGCTGACACGCCGGGAACAGACCACGCGCCCACGCGTTTGGCGTCATACTCTGTGCCCGTGACGGACAAGCCGAATCAAACACCGGAATCGAATCAGCCGTCGGGGCGGCCGTCGGGCTCAGGACCGACGGCGGGCAGCCCCTACGACAATCCGACCGGCGAATTCCCCTCGGTGAAACCCGCGGTGGGCAAGGATGTTCCGCGGACCGAGGACGATCTCGGCCTGGACCCGGACGTACCGTCCGCGGGTGCCGAGCACACGGGCGCCACGAAGAGGACGCAGCCCACCGGCGCCGCAGCCGCCGGAGCTACCGCCGCGAGCGCAGCACACCCCGGTACCGAGCAACCCGGTACCGAACATGCCGGCACCGAGCATCCTGACACCGTGCCGCCCGGCGCCGAGCCGGCCGCCTCGGAAGCGCCCACCTACGCCTTCGCCACCATCCCGCCCGCGCGAGCCAACGGCGAAACCGAGCGGCTGCGCCGCCCGCGCGAATACCGCCGCGGCACACTGGATCTGGGTCTGCTGGGTTTGCGCCTGACCGTCGGCCTCACCTTCCTCTACCACGGCCTGCAGAAGCTGGCGGGCTGGTTCCACGGTCCCGGTTTGGACGGCACCCGGCACATGCTCGAGCAGGGCGGCTGGAAGCACATCGAGCTGTCCACCGCGATGCTCACCGTGTCCGAGGTCGGTGGCGGCGCGCTGATCATCCTCGGTCTGGCCACTCCGCTCGCGGCCGGCGCCGTCTTGGCCTCGATCTCGACCGCATGGCTGTGGAAGCAGGGCATGGCTCCCGACTTCCAGTACCGCCCGGTCGAATTGGAGTCGATCCTCGCCGGCGCGGCGGCGTCGCTGATCCTCACCGGTCCCGGCCGCCTGTCGTTCGACCGCAACCGCGGCTGGGCCGTCCGCCCGTCGTGGGGTTCGTTCGTCTGCCTGGTCCTGGCGCTCGGGGCAGCGGCCGCTGGGTGGATTTTCCTGCACGGCGGCAACCCGTTCGTGGGAATCTTCTGAACCGTGCCTGATTCCGCAATACCGAGTTACCGAGCGATCGAACGCCTGATCGCCGACTACGCCCTCCTGGTCGACCAGGGCGATTTCGCAGGTGTCGGCGCCCTGTTCGTCACGGGCTCCTTCGGGTCCAGCACCGGAATGATCGAGGGCAGTGCCGCCGTGGAAAAGATGCTGTCCGGCACCGTGATCCGCTACGACGACGGCACTCCTCGCACGAAACACCTGGTCACCAACCTGGTGATCGAGGTCGACGAGGCCGAGGACACCGCGACCGGCAGGTCCTACTTCACCGTCCTGCAGGCCGCCCCCGACCTACCGCTGCAACCCATCGTCAGCGGCCGCTACGACGACCGCTTCCACCGCCCCGCCGGACAGTGGGCATTCGCGCAACGCGCGGTCACTGTGGACCTCATCGGCGACGTCAGCCACCACCTGCGCAGATAACTCCGCGCCCCACTGACCCTCGAACGGAAACGGCCGCTCCGATCGGAGCGGCCGTTCTCGTCTGCCGGCGTAGTTGAAAAGCTAGGGCACGCGGCGCACGGCGCCCTTGTCGGCGGAGGTCGCGAGTGCGGCGTACGCACGCAGCGCGGTGGTGATCGGCCGATCACGCTGGACCGGCTGCCACGGCCGCTCCCGCGCCTCCATCTTGGCGCGGCGCTCGGCGAGCACCTCGTCGTCGACCAGCAGCTCGAGCGCGCGGGTGTGCACGTCGATGCGGATGCGATCGCCGTTCTCGATCAGGCCGATGGCGCCGCCGCTGGCCGCCTCGGGGGAGATGTGGCCGATGGACAGGCCGGAGGTGCCGCCGGAGAAGCGGCCGTCGGTGATCAGCGCGCACACCTTGCCCAGGCCGAGGCCCTTGAGGAACGAGGTGGGATGCAGCATCTCCTGCATACCGGGGCCGCCGGCGGGGCCCTCGTATCGGATCACGACGACGTCGCCGGGGGTGATCTTTTTGCCCAGGATCGCCGAGACCGCGTCTTCCTGGGATTCCAGCACCACGGCCGGTCCTTCGAAGGTGAACAGGTCCTCGTCGATACCGGCGGTTTTCAGAATGGCGCCGTCGAGGGCGATATTGCCCCGCAGCACGCACAGCCCGCCCTCGACGGTGTAGGCGTGCGCGATATCGCGAATGCACCCGCCCTCGGCATCGGTGTCCAGCGAGGACCAGCGGTTCTCGGTGGAGAACGGCACCGTGGTCCGCACTCCGCCGGGCGCGGCGTGGAACAGTTCGATCGCTTCGTCGGAAGCCTTGCCGGAGCGGATGTCCCAGGTGTCGAGCCACTCGTCGAAGGAGGCGGTGTGCACGGTGGTCACATCGGTTTCCAGCAGTCCACCGCGGCGCAGTTCGCCCAGGATGGCGGGGATGCCACCGGCGCGGTGCACATCTTCCATGTGGTAGTCGGAGTTGGGGGAGACCTTCGACAGGCAGGGCACCCGGCGCGAGATCTCGTCGATGGTGGCGAGGTCGAAATCGATCTCGCCCTCCTGGGCGGCGGCCAGGGTGTGCAGCACCGTGTTGGTGGAACCGCCCATCGCGACGTCGAGGGCCATCGCGTTGCGGAAGGCCTTGGCATTGGCCACGTTTCGCGGCAGGACGGATTCGTCGTCGTCGCGGTACCAGCGGTTGGCGATCTCGACGACGGTGCGGCCGGCCCGCTCGAACAGCGCGCGCCGCGCCGCGTGGGTGGCGAGGGTGGAACCGTTGCCGGGCAGGGCCAGGCCCAGTGCCTCGGTGAGGCAGTTCATCGAGTTCGCGGTGAACATGCCGGAACAGGAACCGCAGGTCGGGCAGGCGCTGCGCTCGACCTCGCTCAGCCCCTCGTCGCTGACCTCGGTGGAGGCGCTGGCGGCGATCGCGGTGATCAGATCGGTGGGCGCCTGCGCCACGCCGCCGACGACCACGGCCTTGCCTGCCTCCATCGGACCGCCGGAGACGAACACGGTCGGGATGTCGAGCCGCATGGCGGCGTTCAGCATGCCGGGAGTGATCTTGTCGCAGTTGGAGATACACACCAGCGCGTCGGCGGTGTGCGCGTTGACCATGTATTCGACCGAGTCCGCGATGATTTCGCGGCTGGGCAGCGAGTAGAGCATGCCGCCGTGACCCATCGCGATCCCGTCGTCGACGGCGATGGTGTGGAATTCGCGCGGCACACCACCGGCGGCGCGCACCGCGTCGGCGACGATCTCGCCGACATCCTTCAGATGCACGTGGCCGGGCACGAATTGGGTGTAGGAGTTCGCGATCGCGACGATCGGCTTACCGAAATCGGAGTCGGTCAGGCCGGTGGCCCGCCAGAGTGCGCGTGCGCCTGCGGCATTGCGTCCGGCGGTGGTGGTGCGTGAGCGAAGCGGTGGCATGAATTAGGTCCTCGGTGGTCGGCGCGGTGGCCGGAGCGGCTCTACTCGGGCAGGGCTCTGCTCGTCGGTGCTCATCGTCCGGTGGGTCGCCGGGGCCGGGGCCGAGGGCTGGTCGGCCACCGTGCGGAGCGTCTCTTCGGCGAGTGGTGTCGTCGGCAGAGGTGTCTGTTCGTAAGAGCAGAGTGTCTGTTCGGCGCTTCAACGTTACTCCCGCCACCGGAGCGTGCTCACCGGAGGCGGGTGGTCGTGCGGCTGCGGGGTGGCGCGGCAGCACGACGCACGTCGAGCCGGTCCGAGCGGCCGTCACCGGGTGGGGTCTCGACCACGGACCCGCACCGCGACGCGATGATCGCGGCGACTGCGCCCCGAGTGGGGACGTAGTCAGGGCAGCATCGCGAAAGCGCGGATTTGTTCCCGGAGTTCGAGGTTGGCGGGAGAGTGTGAAACATCCCACTCGAGGGAGAGCTGCGACAATCTGCCGAAGTGGCGGAGCTGCAGTGGAGCCCGCTCAGCCGTCCGTGGAGGTGTCCGGCTTCTCGGCAGCTTCGGCCGACGGGCTGTCCGCTGCGCCGGATTCCGCGCTCTCGGCCTCGACGCCGTCCTGATCGCCGTTCTTGTCGCCGATGTCCGCCGCGCTCTTGTCCGGCCGCGCGAACGGATCCGGAATTCGCCCGTCCGATGCCGCGACCAGATCCTTCAGCCGGTCGTAGCTCACCGCCGGCAGAGCCACCTCGGAGTCATCGCTCAGATGCGATCGCACCCAGCCGCGCTTGGGGATCCGCAGTCCCTGGATCTGCGACCAGTCGAGGTGCCGGGAGCCGAAGGTCGTGCGCAGGTCGAGTCCGCTCGCCGATACCGTGGTGCGGGACCGCTCCACCCACCACGCGACCGCGGCCGGGATGAGAAACAGGATCCACAGCACCGCGGGCCAGCCGAAGAACGGGAACGCCGCGCAGAACAGCAGAATGAACACCCCGAGATGCGCGAGCCGGGGGATACGGATCACACGCCCCGTATCGGTTCCGTCCTCGGCGGTGTGGGACGATTGAGCTGGTGGCACGGACTGCTGCGGCGATGACACACCCCCATCCTCGCATCATGGTGAAGCGACACTCGAACCGCCCCGTCTCACATAATGAGACACCGCACGTCAAGTAATTTGACTCATCGACTCTCGCGCGCATACCGTCGAGCGCGTGAATCGAAACGAGCTTCTCGTAATCGGCCGGCGCGTCCAGCGCTGAGCCTGACGACTCGAGGTCGACTACGTCAGCTCGCAACTGCGACGCGCCACCCTCGCTCAGCCATCGGCTGACGGGGGCTTTTTTGTGTTCGGACAAGTTGTGTTCATGGCTTCGAAGGTCGCTCGAGCGCCGCGCAGGCGCCGCGTGACAGCGAAGCGATGAACGACAAGCAGTAAGGAAAAAGACGGTGAGCGCACCAACTGCACGGCCCGGGCCCTCGGCCCGCAGGCCAGCGCCTTCGGCCTCCCAGCCGACCCCCGCGATCGGAAACCGCCGCCAGGTCCCGCCCGAGAAGGTGACCGGCGCCCAGTCCGTCGTCCGCTCCCTCGAGGAGCTCGGCGTCGACACGGTATTCGGCATTCCGGGTGGTGCGATTCTCCCCGTCTACGACCCGCTCTTCGATTCCACCCGCGTGCGTCACGTCCTGGTCCGCCACGAGCAGGGCGCCGGTCACGCGGCGACCGGTTACGCGCAGGCCACCGGCAAGGTCGGTGTGTGTATGGCCACATCCGGTCCGGGTGCGACCAACCTGGTCACCCCGATCGCGGACGCGCAGATGGATTCGGTGCCGCTGGTGGCGATCACCGGACAGGTCGGCCGCGGCCTGATCGGTACCGACGCCTTCCAGGAAGCCGACATCTCCGGCATCACCATGGCGTGCACCAAGCACAACTTCCTGGTCAACGACGCCATCGACATCCCGCGCATCATCGCCGAGGCGTTCCACCTCGCCTCGTCGGGCCGTCCGGGCGCGGTGCTGGTCGACATCCCGAAGGATGTGCTGCAGGCGCAGACCACCTTCAGCTGGCCGCCGGAGATGCGGCTGCCCGGCTACCGCCCGGTGACCAAGCCGCACGGCAAGCAGGTGCGCGAGGCCGCGCGGATGATCGCCGAGGCCAAGGCGCCCGTGCTCTATGTCGGCGGCGGCGTGATCAAGGCCGATGCTTCTCCGGAGCTGCTGGAACTGGCCGAGCTCACCGGCATCCCGGTGGTCACCACCCTGATGGCGCGCGGCGCGTTCCCCGACAGCCACACCCTCAACATGGGTATGCCCGGTATGCACGGCACCGTGGGAGCCGTTGCGGCCCTGCAGAAGTCGGACCTGCTGATCACGCTCGGCGCCCGCTTCGACGACCGCGTCACCGGCCAGCTGGACTCCTTCGCCCCGCACGCGAAGGTGATCCACGCCGATATCGACCCCGCCGAGATCGGCAAGAACCGCCACGCGGATGTGCCGATCGTGGGTGACTGCCGCGAGGTCATCACCGAACTGATCGAGACCCTGAAGTCCGATCCGGCCTTCACCAACGCCGAGGCGCCGCTGCTGGACCTGGAGTCCTGGTGGACCTACCTCGACGGTGTGCGCAAGCAGTACCCGCTCGGCTACGGCCCCACCTCCGACGGCTCGCTGTCGCCGGAGTACGTCATCGAGACCCTGGGCCGACTGGCCGGGCCCGATGCCATCTATGTCGCCGGTGTCGGCCAGCACCAGATGTGGGCCGCGCAGTTCGTCAAGTACGAGAAGCCGCGCACCTGGCTGAACTCCGGTGGTCTGGGCACCATGGGCTACGCCGTGCCCGCGGCGATGGGCGCCAAGATGGGCGCGCCGGACAAAGAGGTGTGGGCGGTCGACGGTGACGGCTGCTTCCAGATGACCAACCAGGAGCTCGCGACCTGTGCCGTCGAGGGCGTGCCGATCAAGGTCGCGCTGATCAACAACGGCAACCTGGGCATGGTCCGGCAGTGGCAGACCCTGTTCTACGAGAAGCGCTACTCCAACACCGACCTGGGCACCCACACCCTGCGCATCCCCGATTTCGTGAAGCTCGCCGAAGCGCTGGGCTGCCACGGCATCCGGGTGGAGAAGGAAGAGGACGTCGAGGCCGCGATCCGCGAGGCGCAGTCGATCAACGACCGTCCCGTGGTGATCGACTTCATCGTCGGCAAGGACGCGCAGGTGTGGCCGATGGTCGCCGCCGGCACCTCCAACGACGAGATCATGGCAGCGCGCGGCATCCGCCCGCTGTTCGACGAGGACGAGCAGGCCTCCGAGCCGGCCGTCATCCATGAGGCCATGTCCCACGACAAGGCGACCCTGGCGGCGCACGAACGGGCCTCGCAGAAGGAGACCAACCTGTGAGCACGACCCATACCCTCAGCGTGCTGGTGGAGGACAAACCCGGCGTGCTGGCCCGGGTGGCGAGTCTGTTCTCCCGGCGTGGATTCAATATCGAATCCCTGGCCGTGGGTGGCACCGAAGTTCCGGACATCTCGCGGATGACCATCGTCGTCACCGTGGAGGATCTGCCGCTGGAACAGGTGACCAAGCAGCTCAACAAGTTGGTGAACGTCATCAAGATCGTGGAGCAGGACGCCGACGCCTCGGTCGCCCGCGAGCTGATCCTGGTGAAGGTGCGCGCCGATGCCAGCGTGCGCACCCAGGTGATCGAATCGGCCAACCTGTTCCGGGCTAAGGTCATCGACGTGTCGCCCGACGCGCTGACCATCGAGGCGACCGGCACCCGGTCCAAGCTCGAGGCGCTGCTGCGGATGCTGGAACCGTACGGCATCCGTGAGATCGTGCAGTCCGGCGTGGTGGCCGTCGGCCGCGGGCCGAAGTCCATCACCGCGACCCGCTAACACTTATTCAGAAGAATCAACGAAGGGACACAACCACAGTGGCAGTCGAGATGTTCTACGACGACGACGCCGACCTGTCGATCATCCAGGGCCGCAAGGTCGCCGTGATCGGCTACGGCTCCCAGGGCCACGCACACTCGCTGAGCCTGCGTGACTCCGGCGTCGAGGTGCGCATCGGCCTCAAGGAAGGCTCCAAGTCGCGGGCCAAGGCCGAAGAGGCCGGCCTGACCGTCGGCACCCCCGCCGAGGTCTCGGAGTGGGCGGACGTCATCATGCTGCTCGCCCCCGACACCGCGCAGGCCAAGATCTTCACCGAGGACATCGAGCCGAACCTGAAGGACGGCGACGCCCTGTTCTTCGGCCATGGCCTCAACATCCACTTCGGCCTGATCAAGGCTCCGGCAGGCGTCACCATCGGCATGGTCGCCCCCAAGGGCCCCGGCCACCTGGTGCGCCGCCAGTTCGTCGACGGCAAGGGCGTTCCGGCCCTGATCGCCATCGACCAGGACCCGAAGGGTGAGGGCCAGGCCCTGGCGCTGTCCTACGCCAAGGGCATCGGCGGCACCCGCGCCGGCGTCATCAAGACCACCTTCAAGGAGGAGACCGAGACCGACCTGTTCGGTGAGCAGGCCGTCCTCTGCGGTGGTACCGAAGAGCTGGTCAAGACCGGTTTCGAGGTTATGGTCGAGGCCGGCTACGCGCCGGAGATGGCCTACTTCGAGGTGCTGCACGAGCTGAAGCTGATCGTCGACCTGATGTACGAGGGCGGCATCGCCCGCATGAACTACTCGGTCTCCGACACCGCCGAGTTCGGTGGCTACCTGTCGGGCCCGCGGGTCATCGACGCCGACACCAAGGAGCGCATGAAGGCGATCCTGAAGGACATCCAGGACGGCACCTTCGTCAAGCGCCTGGTCGCCAACGTCGAGGGCGGCAACAAGGAGCTCGAGAGCCTGCGCAAGCAGAACGCCGAGCACCCGATCGAGGTCACCGGCAAGAAGCTGCGCGACCTGATGAGCTGGGTCGACCGGCCGATCACCGAAACCGCGTAAGGTTTCACGCTGCGTGACGACCCGCCGGGCAGTGTGCCCGGCGGGTCGTCGTGTTCAGGGGGCCACTCGGGCCGCGCCGGTTTCCGTGCTCGACGACGCCGGGACAGGCCGGGCGGTGCGTCGTGCGCGCTGCGATTCGCCAGGGCTGCAAGCGGATCGGCCTCTTCGCGTACCGAGTAGATGACGTTCTATTGCGGCGCCGCATCGATAGTCCCGACGCGGTGTGTCGTATTGCCCGCTCAGCTCCCGGCGTCGACGGTGGCGAATGCCGCCCACAGTAGCGGTGAGTCCGCCACAGCACCCGTCTCACGCCAGGCGGCAAGTCGTTCACGTTGCCACTTCGCCAGGGCGGCAACCGGTTCGGCCTGTTCGTGCGCGGCATCGACCGCGCAGATGACATCCTGCAGCGGCGTCGCGTCGGTGGCGCCGGCGAACCGCTGGAATGCCAGGTCGGTGGGCAGCGGCCAGCGGGTGGCGGTGACGAGTTCGGCGCCGCCGTGGATCATCGCGGCGACCAAGCCCAGTGCCTCGGTGAAGCGCAGGTCGCCGCCGCTCTCGCACGCGATCAGCGCGACTCGGCTCGGAATCGGCCAGAGTTGCGGTCCCGCAACGGGTTCGGGCTCGAGCGTATGAGTACCCAGCAGCAGATCCTTGGCCGACAGCGGGCGATGCGTGCGCAGCGGCCGGGCGAAACCGGTGGTGTCGGCGGTGCAGGCGAGGTGCAGTCCGGCGTTCTCGCTCAGACCGGATTCCGGACGTTCGGCGGTGACATGGCCGACGTAGACCAGCCGGGCGGCCCCGTCCCGCAGTAGCGCGCTCAGGCGGGCCCGGTCGAGATCGGTGCGCCGGAAGGCGTGCAGCGGGTCGTCGATCAGCGGTCGGAATCGCTGTCGCGCAACATATTCGGATACCCGCTCGGTGAGAGGCGAGCTGGAATTCATCCGCCCGAGCACCGAACCGAGCTCGGAATCGGCCCGGAATCCGGGCACACGCGGATCGAGCACCGCGACCACCGGCATATCGCGGTCGTCGGCCCATCGGCGCGCGGTGCGTCCGGGCGCGTGGACGATGCTCGCCGGTGCGAGCAGGCCGAGATCCGCGATATCGATCAGCCGCAGGGCCGGATCGGGCGCGATGATCTCCCACGGCACCTGCGCGACCCGCGGTGACGGCTGCAGCCGGATACGCGGGCGAATTCCGCGCACGAGCAGGTCGTGCAGTTGGATCGCGAGCGCCTGCGGAAGCAACGCACGGCTGAGTGCCTGCGCCAGTGCGTATTCCGATTCACGATCGGCGAAAGCACCGGTGGTGAGGGCTTGTTCGAGTCCGCCGGGACGAGCGGGATCGGGCAGCGCCGCCGCGAGCCGGCGCACCGCGGCGTCGATGTCGGCGCCGGGCAGCATGGCCACACCCGCGCTCGCGGTATCCCCGAGCCAGCGCCAGGACATGTACAGATCGCCCGCATCGGCCATCCGCACGATCACCGTCGGTCGCGCACCGGGTGCCTCGTTCATATCGCCAGTACCCGATCTTCCCGGACGGTCCGGCCGTACCGGTGTTCGGCGGCGGTGATGTAGGTGTCCAAGGCGATGTGACCATCCGGGGATACCGACAGCCGTGGCGGTGGCGCAACGGGCAACCCGGCCGCGGCGGCAACCTGGGCCAGCGCCGAGCCCAGCTGCAGGGAACCGGCGCCGGGACTGTCGAGTTCGTCGCCGGGTGCCGGTATCGGGTCGAACGGAAGCCGCGGCGGTCCGCTGTCGGCGGCGGTATGGCTGTCGAAAGAAGTTCCAGCGCATACGGTTTCGACCAGATCGGCGATCAGCTCGCCGTTACCGCACAGGTAGGCGAAGCGGAACGCCAGCCGCGCGGCGGGCGCGGCCATCTCACGATTCCACCGCTCCCGCTGGGTTCCGTTGGTGAAGCTGTAGCGCACCGCGTCGATGGCGATGGCGGAGGTGACGGCCAGATCCCGAGCGAGGGCGAGTACCTCCTCGGGCGGCGGCGTGACCATATCGCCGATGAGCGATTCCCACAGCGCGGCATGCCAGTAGTCGACCCGCGCGCACTGCAGGCCGAGCCCGCGCACGGCGTAGATCTCGTACGCGGCCGCGAGCTGCGCCTGTCCCTCATCGACTCGGCCGTGCGCGAAATCCAATGTCGCCAAACGGATTCGAACGCCGGCGGTTTCGAGCGCGGCCCCGGATCGCTCGAACGATGTCAGCGCCCGGCGATACAGCTGTTCGACGTGATCGAGGTCGCCGTGCCGTTCGGCGAGATAGCCCATCAGCTGTAGCCCCAGTCCGGCGCGATAGCCGAGGCCGGCCCGCTCGACATACTGCTGGGCCGCACGAAGATGCGGCTCGGCGTCGTCGGGGCGGCCCAGCCGGGCGTACATCATCGCGAGCGTCTGCCGGGATTCGGCCGCCGCGTTCCCGTCGCCGGCGGCCTCGAATGCGGCGAGGGCCTGGTGGGCGAAGTCGAGCCCGAGCTCGCCGCGACCGGATTCGAAGTGGGCGGCCGCGAGATTGCCGAGCGGGTAGCCGCGCAGCTGCGGCGCGAAGCGCGTGGCGAACTCCAGTGATTCGGTGGCCAGCTCGATCGCCCGCGCCCACTGACTGCGATGCATCGCGACGGCGGTGAGCGAGACCAGGCACGACACCCGCAACGTCGACAGGTCACTGTGGCCGGTGAGGAGGTCGCGCGCCTGTTCCAACGCCGTGTGCGCGGCGTCGAGATCACCCACGTGTTGCAGTGCCTGCGAATAGTTGACGAGCGTGGATGCGCGCTTTTCCGTCGCGTCGCCGGGGATTTCGGTGAGCGCGGCGCGGAATCCGGTGATGGCACCCGCGTGGTCGCCGAGTTCGTCGCGCATACTCGCCGCATTGACCAGCGCGCTGACCCGGACGCCGCCGGTGGTGGTGTGTGCGGCGTGCTCGAATATCCGCAGGGCCTCGGTGACCTCGCCGCGGGCATAGGCCGCGGCGCCCTCGTGGAGCAGTTCGAGGCCGGGCGGGGGAGTGTCGGCCATCAGAAGTCCGTATCCGATGCCGCGGCCACGCGCTCGGCCTCGAGCAGCAGCTCGGACCGATCGGGCGAGCGCAATCGCGCCACGACGAATTCCCTGATCCGCTGCCGCTGTGCCGGGCCGTACCCACTGTCCGCCGCGCCGATGGCAGGCCCGACGCCGGGCACGTAGATATCCACGCGCACAACATTGTCCGCGTCGATGGGCGCCCCACCGATCCAGGTATCACCGTTCGGCTGCAGCCCGAAATCTGTCGGCGCGGCGGTGGTCACCACGCGAGCCCGGGGCCACAGATGCCCGGGCAGACCGGCATCGACGTGCGGAGCCGCCGTCGCGCGCACCTCGACCGTCGTACTGCCGGACTCTCTGGTCAGACGCCACGAGACGGCGAATTCCGAGGCATCCAGCACGCCCGGGGGACACCGGCGCCAATCCCAGCCCGAGGTGCCGGTCGCCAGCACCAATCCGGTGCGCCCGGGGCCGGCGGGACCGGCCGCCAAGGCATAGTCCTGCCGGCGCGCCGCGGTCGCATCGAACGAGGGAGCCACCGGCGACGGTTGTGCGTCGGCCCCGTCGACGATCGATTCGCAGACTTCGGTGAGAGACGCGATGTCCCCGCCGAGCACCTCGGAATCGAGCGCGGGAATGCCGTCGATGGTGGAGGCGGGCCACCAGTGCGCGGCCCAATGCGCATAGCCGAGTCGCCTTGCGGCCTCGGCTAATTCGGGACGGGCCGGTGTCGCGTGCAGCTCTCCCGACCGGCCGTCGGCGACAGCGAGTGCCACCGGTTCGCCGTACACGGCCCACAGCCACTCCTGTGCGGCATCCGGATCGTGCAGCACCGCCGCCGGAACTGTCTGCTCGGACAGCAAACCCCACGACAGATGACCGCCGATCACCTCGAGAACCAGCGCATCGAGTCCGGGCATCGCGTCGTGGACGGTGGGAGCACCGGCCGGTGAGATGACGACGACCTCGTCGTCACGGTGCAGGAATACGGTCTCGGGCATCATCCGGCCCTCGATTCCAGCGAATCATCCATGCCTGCAAAGGAATTGGCGGTCAGTGCCTTCCGTACCCGGGCGCGGTGATCGAGGATGACCGAGCGTGCGACCCCGTCGAGCAGATCCCACAGCTCGGCTGTCTCCGGCGCGGTCGGTGACATGAATGCGCCGCGAACATCGCGCCCGTGCAGGCGAACCCACAGCCGCCGCAGATACGAACGCCAGGGACGGCGAAGCTCGGCCGCGATCACGGCGAGCGGATCGGACGGCTCCCCGGTGTCGTGCACGGCGAGGCGGCGTGCCTGCAGTACATACGCCTCGCGGCGCCACCTCCCGTTGATCGCCCGATGCGCGGCGGTGCTGCCGCGCAGAACAGAAACACCTTGGCGTGCAGAATTTTTCGACACCATGTCGCCGCCGCTCGAGGCCACCGGCTCGCTCTCGGGCGACCCACGGGTTCCGGTGACAGGTGCCAGGCCCCGTGCCAGTGCCACTCCCGCTGCCGCTGTCACCCGAAGTGATTCGTCGAGCAACGCCCACGGCGCGCAACTCCGGGCGATCTCCTCGGTCACCAGTTCCGGGATCGTGGGCAGGTCCGAGCGCTCGGTGGAGGCTTGTAACACCGTGAAGACACGTTCGTAGATGGTGCGGTCGAACGGCAGCGCCAGTGTCGCGGTCGATGCCCCGGTGCCGAGCGCGGGGGCGACCGGCAGGCGGTGCGCGGTCAGGCCCAGCTCCTGCGCCGAGTCTCCGGAAGTGTTGTGCCACAGCGCAATTCCTGTGTGCGTCCCTGCTCGCTCCGTGATCAGGGTTCGCAGTTCCCGGGCGGCGTCGTCGGCTCGGGCGGTGGCGCACGAATCGAGTAGTGCTGCGAGCGCGGTGGTGTGGTCGGCGATCGCGGGCGCGGAATGCGGTCGCCGGCGCCACGCGGTATCGATCAGCGCCGCGAGTTCATCGGCCGTGGACCGATCGGTGAGATGGTCCTTCAACGCCTGCGTGGTGCGCCCGGCTGTGAGGTGATGGATGTCGTGCAATGTGGCTGTGGCGGTGGGCCGGTCGCGTACCGGATCCGGTGCCCCGGACACCGTCGCCAGCTCGAAACAGCGCTGGAAGTACAGGTCCTGCGGATTGCCGTCGGTGATGCGCAATGCCCGTCGGACCTGCTTGAGCAGGGTGAACCAGGCCGCGGTCGCGCGCAGGACATCGGCGGCGGCATGGACGCGGGCCGCGAGCAGCGTGGCGCCGTCCGCGGTGAGTATCGGGCCGGCGCAGGCGGGGTGCTGGACAGGCCGGATCACCAGCGGGTCGAGGATCAGTTTCACGGTGCGGCGCAACGGTCCACCCTGGGCGCCGCTGAGCGCCTCGACGCCCTCGATACCGCGCCACACCTCGTCGAGCACCATGGCGCGCGGTCGTCGCATTCGGTCAGATTAACCGACCGCCGCTGCCCGGGCCCGAAACCTGGGATCGGTAGGTGGCGAACCGTTCCTACTTTGTGAACAACGGCCCGATCACAGGGCCGGACTCACCGAGAACGAAGGAACGAACACCATGCGTACCAAGCAGATCCGGATCGCCGCCGCCGCCCTCGCCGCCGCCGGTCTCACCCTGGCCCTCGGCGCCTGCGGCGACTCCGGCACCGCCGCCCCGGCATCGACCACCGCGGCGCCCGCGACCCAGGCCCCCACGGGCGGTAAGTCGGCGGCCCTCGTCGACGGCAAGGCGCTGAGCGCGAACTTCGACACCACCTGCGCCCAGCACGCCGGAACCCTCGCACTGGCACTGAACGATGCCGCCAACTCCACCTACGGCCGGCTGACCGTCAGCGCCACGCTGACCGCGGGCGGCGACACCGTGCAGGCCGTCGCCATCGGCGGCAGCAAGGGCGGCACCTCCGGTATGCCGTATGCCGTCGGTTTCGGCAACGGCCAGCCCGGCGGCTCGGCCACCGTCAGCAAGGACGGCAAGACGTACAAGATCACCGGTGAGGGCGTCGCCGCCCCGGATATGACCAACCCGATGGCCGGGCCCGCCACCGCGAAGTTCGAGCTCACCTTCGCCTGCTCCACCATCGTCAACGGCTGAGCAGGGGAGGAATCGTCATGCGCACCACAGCACGAGCCGGGGCCGTCGCATTCGAGGTCTTCGCGGTCGGCGTCTACCTCTGGCACGGGCTCACCTATCGAGCCGACAGTCCGTGGGAACCGGGTTTCGCCGCTTGGCTCAACGGTTTTCTGGCACTGCCGATCATCGCGTTCACCACGGTGGTGATGGTCTTCGTGTTCACCGGCGAGGGCGTGCTGTCGGCGCTCACGGGTCGCAACAGCGCGGAGTTCCGCGATGGCCTACTCGGCCTGGGAACCGTCAAGTCGGTTCGCGAGACGGGGGTGAGCGTGAACGATCAGCCGCAGCTGCGCATCGAGTTCAGCGTCGAGGGCGCCCGGGGCGAGATCTTCGACTCGGCCGCCAAGATGATCGTGCCCCTCGCCGAACTGGCCCTGCTGCGCCCCGGCGTCGTGCTTCCGGTGCGCTATCTGCCCGGACGGACCGACAAGGTGGAAGTCGACCGATCCGGCGACAGCGCCTCGGCGCAGCAGGCGATGAACGAATCGATGATCCGCAAGGGAGTGACCACGCGGGCCAAGCTCGATATCGCCGGCCGCGGCGTCGCCGCGCAGGCGGTCGTGCAGTCGCTGTCGGTGCCCGGCGAAATCCGCAACGGCTACGCGAAAATCGACCTCGGTCTCGCGGTCACCCGGCCCGACGGCAGCACCTTCAGCACCCACGCGGAGAAGTTCCTTCCGCCGACGAGCGTCTCGAATGTGCAGGTAGGGCGGATCGTGCAGGTGCACTACCTGCCGGAGAACGAGCAGGAGGTCGTCATCGCGATCCCGCTCAACGCATGAGCCGCGGGGTGTGCCGCCCTTCGCAGAACCAGTGCTGCGGAGGGCGGCACGGTCGTGTCGGCGGCAAGCGGATCACGGTGGTCGCCAGATGGTTGCCACAAACGCGTTCCGGGGCAAAACTTGGTGGATGACGAATACGGTGGCCGGCCCGGTTCCCAGCGAATCCCTATCCGTGGGACGTGCGGTACGAGCCGGCGTCCCCCGCTCGTCGCTCGCCGAATTCCGTCCGGCACCGGATCGCGATCCCGTCGCGATCCTGCAGCGGCAAGCGGAAACCCGGCTTCCCGACCTCGTCCCGATCCGCTATGCGCGTATGGCGGCCGGCGAGTTCCCGTTCCTGCGCGGCGCTCCCGCGATCATGGCGGCCGACCTGGCCACCACCCGCAACACCGGTCTGACCGTCCAGCTCTGCGGTGACGCGCACCTGTCCAACTTCGGGGTCTTCGCGTCACCCGAAAGATCACTGGTGTTCGACCTCAACGATTTCGACGAAACCCTGCCGGGGCCGTTCGAATTGGATGTGAAGCGCTTGGTCGCCAGCATCGCCGTGGCCGCCCGTGCCAACGGCTACGAGGACGGCGACGCCCGCGAACTCGCGCGCACCGCCGCATCGGCCTACCGGCAGTGCATGCGCCGCCTGGCCGGTCTCGATTCGCTCGAGGTGTGGTACGAACGGGTCGAGGCCGACACCTTGACCGATTTGGTGCGAAACCCCAAGCAGCGCAAAGACGTAACGAAATCTCTCGATGCCGCCCGCAAACGCACCAGCTTGCAGGCGTTGCGCAAACTGACCGAGCCCGGTCCCGGCGGTGAGCCCCGTATCCGATTCCAGCCGCCGCTGCTGGTGGCCCTCGACCCGCCCGAGGCCGGCGCCGTCGACAAGGTCTTCGCCGAGTACTGCCGGACGCTGCCCGAGGAACGCCGCGTGCTGGTCAACCGCTATCGCATCGTGGATTTCGCGCGCAAGGTCGTCGGAGTCGGCAGCGTCGGCACCCGCTGCTACGTGCTGCTGCTGGTCGACCGCGATACCGGTGGACCGCTGTTTCTCCAGGTCAAAGAAGCCGAATCATCGGTGTTGGCACCGTATCTGGCGCCCGGACCGTTCCACCAGGAAGGTCACCGGGTGGTCCACGGCCAGCGTCTGCTGCAGACCGCGAGCGACATCTTCCTCGGCTGGACCGCAGGCCCCGGCGGCCGCTACTTCTACGTCCGGCAGTTGCGGGATATGAAGGGCAGCGCCGATATCGAGAACATGACCCGATCGGGCCTGCGCGATTACAGCGCCCTGTGCGGCTACACCCTCGCCCGGGCCCACGCCAGATCCGGCGACCGCATCGCGATCGCCGACTATCTCGGCGGGGGAGAGAGCTTCGACAAGGCGATGGGCGAATTCGCCCTCACCTATGCCGACCAGACCGCCGCCGACCATCGAGAACTGTTGCGCGCCATCGACTCCGGACGGGTGCAAGCGGCGGCGAACCCGTATTGAGACTGCGCGCGCCCGGCTCCGTTGATCGAGGGTGGTTCGGGTCTCGGCGCGACTGACGTGTGCAGTCCGGGCGTGTTTCGCCTGGGAAGTCGGTTACTCGCCCGTATGGCATGCGGCCTCTACTGTGCTCCAGGACAACGGTGTCAGCGAATCGACCGCACGTCCCCCGAACGGAATTGTCGCTGTGCCCGACACACTCACCGCTACCGAACCCGCCGCCCACTCGACCGGATCTCGCGCCGAGGTCATCCACCGGTTTCTCGTCAAGCCGGCCGACGCCGGCATTGTCGGCACGGTGGACGGCGGCAAGCTTCTCGAATGGATCGACAAGGTCGCCTACGCGGGCGCCGCCCGGTGGAGCGGTCACTACTGCGTCACCGCCTACGTCGGCAATATCCACCTCGACCGTCCCATCGAGGTCGGCGAGTTGGTCGAACTGCACGCCACTCTGGTCCATACCGGCCGCACCAGCATGCACATCCTGGTCACCGTCTATTCGACCGACCCGACCCGCGTGAAGCCGGTCCAGAGCGCCCAGTGCCTGACCATCTTCGTCGCCGTCGACGACGAGCGCCGCACCGTCGAAGTGCCGCAATGGAATCCGACCACGGCTCTGGAACTGCGGCGGCACCGGCAGGCGAAGGTCAGGATCGTCGTCCGCAAGGAAATCGAAGCCGCGATGGCCGCCCAGCGCTACACCGCCGAAGGGACGGCGCCGAGCGCGACCCTGCGCTTCCTCGCCGCCCCCTCCGACATCAACTGGGGCGGCAAGGTCCACGGCGGCCGCACCATGCAGTGGATCGACGAAGCGGCCTACGTCTGCGGCGCGAAGTGGGCCGGCCAGCACGTCCTCACCTCGTACTTCGGCGGCATCCGCTTCTACCGCCCGATCGTCATCGGCCACGCCGTCGAGGCGACGGCCCGGCTCATCCACACCGGACCCCGCAGCATGCACATCAGCGTGCACGTCACCTCCACCGATCCGCATTCCGGCGAACCGGAACTGGCGGCCCACGGACTGGCCGTCGTCGTGGCTCTGGACCCGGATGCCAAAGCGCGCTCGATCCGGCAGTGGATTCCGGCCTCCGACGAGGACGTCGCCCTGGACGCCCACGCCCGTCACCTGATCGGGTTGCGTTCGCTGGTCGAGGATTTCACGCCCGCAGACGCCGTTCCGGAAGACGCCGAGCCCAACCATTTCCGGATCACGCCGAACTAGGACGGCGTCCGGAGGCCGTCCATCACGATGTCGAGCATGCGCCGGGTGCGGTCATCCCACATATCGTCGAGATCGATCCGCCACAGGAACCCGACCATGAGCAATACCTCGTCGGGGGTGACGTCGCGGCGCAGCGAACCGTTACGCACACCCGCATCGAGCAGCGACCTGATCGCGGCGACGACCGGTCCGTAACCCTCGTCGGCGAGTTCGGCGTGCATCGCGGTATGAAGTGCGCCGGCGAGTCCGTGCTTGATGCGACCGTATCGCGCGAGCCGGTCGAACCAGAGGCGCAGCGCAACTGCGGGCGGGTGCTCGGTGAGAAGCTGTGGAGCGGCGTCGACGAGTTCTCGGACGTCATTTCTGTGCACGGTCATGACGAGCGCTTCGCGGGTGGGAAAATGCCGATACAGCGTGCCTTGCCCGACGCCTGCGGCCTTCGCGATCGCGTGCATCGAAGCGTCGCCGTCGGCATCGAGCGCCGCTCGCGCGGCCTCGATGATCAGTGCGCGGTTGCGTTCGGCGTCCCGGCGTCCCGACCGCGCCGCGCGCACGGGAGATGCGTTGTGTGCCGCCTGTTCTGGTCGACTCGCCTTCGTCATCACCGCTCCGTCTGTTTCGGTACAACCCTATATCGATTGCGAAACGGACAGTTGTCCGCTACTGTCGAGGACAGTTCCGGACAATTGTCCGTTTTATCGTACCGGGAGGTCACATGACGGAACCGCACGCCGGCGGCGGCATCCAGGGCAAGATTGTCGCGATCACGGGAGCGAGCAGTGGGATCGGTGCGGCGATCGCCGAGTACTTGGCCGAACGGGGCGCGGCCGTCGTGCTCGGTGCGCGACGCCAGGACCGCCTCGCCGAAGTGGTCGCGCGCATCCAGGCGAGAGGCGGAATGGCATTCGGCCTCGGTGTGGATGTGCGTCGCAGGGAGGATCTCGCGCGGCTCGTCGCGGCGGCGCAACAGCGGTACGGGAGCCTCGACGTACTCGTCTCGAATGCCGGCAGCATGGCGATCTCCAAATTCGACGAGCTGCGACAGGACGACTGGGACGACATGGTCGCCACGAATCTGACCGGAGTGCTCAATGGGATCGGTGCGGCCCTGCCCGTGTTCCGTGCGCAGGGGGCGGGGCATTTCGTGCACATGGCGTCGACCTCGGCGCATCGGATCGTTCCCACGCAGGGCGTATACGCAGCGACGAAGACCGCGGTCCGCGTGCTGTCGGAGGCGTTGCGGCAGGAGGCCGGTCCCGGCCTGCGCGTCACGGTCGTGTCGCCGGGCATGACGAATACCGAAGGAGTGCGTTCGGGTTCGATCGACGACGAGTACGCCGCCCGGATTCAGGAAATCGCGCAGCCACCGGCCGCGATCGCGCGTGCGGTGGCGTTCGCGATCGAACAGCCCGCCGATGTCGATGTGGGGGAAGTGATCGTCCGCCCGACCGCGCAGAGTTAGCTACGCGATCACAGTGGCCCCCAAGCGAACTCGGCCCCTTCGCGAAACGCTCCGAACGATTCCGCGAGTTCTCCGGTGGCGCTGCACATCACCTGAGTCCGGTTCTCGATGTCGAGGGCGTGGCGCAGACTCGGCGCATCCACCGTCTGCCACATCGTCTCCTTGGTCATCCACACCGCGAGCGGGGAATGGGCGGCGATCTCCTCCGCCTTGGCGATCGCCCGGCCCAGTAGTTCGTCCTCGTCGACGACCTCGAGTACCAGCCCGATCCGCTCGGCCTCCTCGGCGTCGAAAACCCTTCCGGTGAGCAGCAATTCGGCCGACCGTGACGCGCCCACCAATCGCGGCAGGTGATAGCTGGTGCCCATATCGCAGGCCGAGATCCCGTGCCGGATGAACACCGCGCCGAACCGGGCACTACGACTCGCGTACCGGATATCGCAGGCCAGCGCGAGCGCGAACCCACCACCGACCGCGGCCCCGTTCACCGCCGCAATCACCGGCTGCCGCAGCCGGTGGATCTTCTCGAACGCCGAGGCCATCAACTCCTGGCTCGCGTAGATCTGCGCGACCGGCGACTGCGCCGCACCCAGCAGCGCCGCGGTCGGACTCGCATCGGTGGCCGTGAAATCCTCCGGCTTCGACTTCAGATCCGCTCCGGAGGAAAACCCCGCTCCCGCGCCGGTGATGACCAGCGCCCGCACCTCCGGCTTCCCGTTCACCTCGTCGAGTACCCGATGCAGTTCGGCGACGGTCTGGTTGTCCAGCGCATTGCGCCGGTGCGGCCGGTCGATGGTCAACACCACGACACCCGAGGACCGGTATTCGATATTCAGCGCGGACATGCCTGCCTCCTTCGCGTTCAGCGCGGAACGGTGCCGCCGTCGATGACGAACGTCTGTCCCGTGATGAAACTGCCCGCGTCCGAACACAACAGCAGCGCGGGCCCGACCAGCTCGTCCGGCTCACCGAGCCGCCGCAGCAACGGTGCCGCGGCCATCGCGTCCACCACTTCCTGCGGATTGTTGCGGACCATATCGGTATCCACCGCACCCGGCGCGATCGCGTTCACCCGAATCCCGTCGGCGGCGAATTCGGCGGCCATCGAGCGAGTGAACGACAACAACGCCGCCTTTCCCGCCGAGTACATCGCCAGCCCGCCGGAGAACCCGAACGCCCCGATCGACGCGAAGTTCAACACCGCCGCATGTTCGCTTTCCCGCAGATACGGCAGCGCGGCCTGCACCAGGAACAACGGCCCCTGCACATTCACCGCGAACGACTTGTCCACCGCCGCCTTCTGCATCACCGCCAACGGCTGAGCCAGCGCATTCGCGGCATTGTTGATCACGATGTCGACCCCGCCGAACCTCTCCACCGTCTGCGCGACCAACGCCTGCACCCCCTCGACCTCTCCCAGATGAGTCGGCACCCCGATAGCCTCGGCCCCCAACTCCCGCAGCCGCTCCACCGCCTTCTCACAAGCCTCCGGCTTCCGGCTGGCGACAACGACATTCGCCCCCGCACAAGCCAACCCCTCGGCCAGCGCGAGCCCGATACCCCGAGTACCGCCGGTGACGATCGCGGTCCGCCCGCTGAGGTCGAAAAGTTTCTGGAATGAGTCGCGGTCCACGGGATGAGCCTCTCTGCTGATGTCGCTCTGCCGAGCAGAACTGACGACGGTCGCAGCCAGTTCTATCAGGCGAGTCGCGCGGCGTGTTCCGAACGGCGGGGCTCGCCGCGCAGGTCCACGTCCTGTCGCCCGTCCGAGGTTCCGTGCACCGTCGGCACACCGACGTCGGGCGACTCGCTCCCGCGGAGTTGTCGGTGGGCTCCGCAATACTGATCGTGGGGAGAGGCGGGAGGACTCGACATGAACTTCGTTATTACGCTCGTGGCCTCGGCGATAGCGTCGGGAAGCGCTGAAGATGTTGTGGCACAACAGGTTACGGACGCTTACGGCGAGTTGAAGCGACTGATCAGCGATAGATATCCGGACGTGGACGTTTCGGCGCTGGAGCGGAAGCCACATTCCGAAGCCAAGAAGGCGTCGCTGGCCGAGGATCTCTACGATGCCGGTGCGGCGGATGATCGTGCGTTGGAGGCAGCGGCCCAGTGCGTTCTGCGCGGAGTGGACGCGGCGGTCCTGGGGCTTCCGGACGCAGCGCCTGCCGGAGCGGAGGAGTCGACAAGATCCGCCGCCCTGTTCGGCGGGGCCGTCGCGGCTGAAGACACGGGGCGTATGCAGGAGGCTGAAGCCCTGTACCGACGCGCCGCCGACAATGAGCATCCCGGCGCGATGAACAACCTTGGGCTGCTTCTGGAAGATACGGGTCGGTCGCCCGAAGCCGAGGGGTGGTTTCGCCGCGCCGCAGACCTCGGGAACGCCAATGCCATGTCGAACCTGGCGGTGAGGTTGCGTGATGCCGGGCAGGTGGCGGAAGCCGAAAGATGGTTTCGCCGCGCCGCAGACCTCGGCCACGTGACGGCGATGAACAACCTTGCCCTACTCTTCGAGGCGACGGAACGTCCCGAATGTGCCGACGAGTGGTTCCGCAAGGCAGCCGACGCCGGGCACACCGGCGCGATGACCACGCTGGGCGTTCTGCTGGAGAAGCAAGGACAGATCGAGGAAGGCGAGGTCTGGTACCGCCGAGCCGCCGACACCGGCGAGCCCAACGCGATGTTCAACCTCGGGTTGCTTCTCGAAGACGCCGGCAAGGCCGAGCCCGCCGAGCTGTGGATCCGCCGCGCTGCCGACGCCGGCCATGTCACTGCCATGTTCAACCTGGGCGTGCTCGCGGACGACTCGGGCCGGACACAAGAGGCAGAAACCTGGTGGCGCAAGGCCGCCGACGCCGGTCACCCCAAGGCGATGTTCAACCTGGCGATCACGTTGGAGGAGACGGGCAGGCCGGAGGACGCCGAAACCTGGTATCGGCGGGCCGGCGAAGCCGGACATCCGGCCTCAGTGCTTAACCTGGCCTGCACATTGCGGCAGACGGGTAGGCAACGCGAGGCCGAGACCTGGTATCGAAAGGCCGCCGATGCCGGGAACGTGGCAGCGATGTTCGACTTGGGCTTGTTACTCGAAGCCTTCGGCGAAGTGGGGGAGGCCGAGTCGTGGTACCGCAAAGCCGCCGAGGCGGGCGAAGCCGTTGCGATGACCAACCTGGGCGCACTGCTGATGGAATCGGGCCGGTCCGAGGAGGGCGAGTGGTGGTACCGCAAAGCCGCCGAGGCGGGACGTCCCGTCGCCATGTGCAACTTGGCGGTCGCGATGGAGAGGACCGGCCGTATGACGGAAGCCGAAACGTGGTACCGCCGCGCCGCCGAGACCGGTCATCCCAGAGCGATGTTTCTCCTCGGCGGCGTCCTCGAACAGCGAGGACGAACCGACGAGGCCGAAACATGGTGGCGCAGGGCGGCCGACGCCGGCCACCCCGGCGCGATGTCCGGTCTGGCCTACCTATTCGCGATGGCCGGCCGTGTCGACGCCGCCGAAACCTGGAGGCGCAGAGCCGCCGCCGCGGACGAGCTCGGCGCTACTCCCATGCGGTGACGAGCCCCGTTCCGCTCGGCATCCCCTGATGAGAACAGCAGTCCGGAGCGGCCGCCACCTGGTCTACGGTGGATACCGGCCATTCCACTCGTCACCCGGGAGGTGTCTTGCACTCCACCCGCATACTGCCGGTCCTGCTCGTTCTGGTAGCCGCGGCACTCCTGCTGCCTACGCGCGCAAGCGCCGACGCCGCCATCGACGACATCACCTCCCACCGCATCGACGAACTCGTCGCATTGCGCGCCGGCGCGACCGGAGCGAGCAAAGGCGAACTACTCGACCTGCTGTCCCGACAATTCCTGGGCACCCCCTACGCCGCGAACACCCTCATCGGCTCGGCAACCCAGCCCGAACAACTCGTCGCCGACTTCCGCCGGGTGGACTGCTTCACCTTCCTCGACTACGTGGAGGCCCTGAGCCGAACCACCGACCGAAACCGCTTCGAAGCCAACCTGATCGACACCCGCTACGCGGGCGCTCGAGTCGACTACACCCACCGCAAGCACTTCTTCACGGACTGGGCGCAGGTTGCCGATGTCGCCGCCACCGACAACACCGGGAGTTTGTCACCCGCCGCAATCACGGTGCCCAAACACCTCAACGCAAAGGGCGACGGAGGTGTCTATTTGCCAGGCATCCCAGTAGTCGACCGCGCCATCACCTACATCCCCAGCGTAGCGGTCGACGAGGGCGTCCTCAGCGGGCTCCGAACCGGCGACTACATCGGCGCCTACGCCGACCAACCCGGCCTCGACGTCACCCACGTCGGAATCCTCATCAACACACCGACCGGCCCGGTCTTCCGAAACGCGTCCTCCCTCGCGGTCAACAACAAGGTGGTGGACACCCCGCTAGGCGAGTATTTGCAAAGTGTTCCCGGGATAGTGGTGTTGCGCCCACGACCGGCGTAGATCGCCAACGGCTCCGTTGGACGCAGTCAGTCCCACCAGTTGAAGATGGCTTGCCCGAGGGTATGCGGGTTCCAATACCGGACTTGTTCGAGTTCGGCTGGTCCCAGCTCCGAGAGATCGAAATCCGTTAGCAGCCGGCCTAATTCATGTCGTGACAACACCTCGAACCGGGAGAGGGACTTGAACGCGCCGGCAAGGTCAGGATCGTCGGAGAAGGTCAGCGTCAGCTCATAGGAAGGCATCGGCTCGGCGATCGCGACCAGCGGCGCATACATGTTGCATACTACGGTTCGTTCAGTACCCGAGTAGGCGATGGTGCACCGAAAGAAGTTGCCGGACAGGCTAGTGGAAGGCGGTGGAGAGACAACCCCTCCGGCTATTCGTGCCACCGCGTAGCAAGCATTGCGGAACTCGCTCTCATCCAACCGATCCAACGGTAGTTCTCCGACCTGCCGGAAGCCAGTTATTCCACGAGGTAGGCGCATCAGGACAGTCTTCCGCGGTGCTATGCCGCCCGGAATGCCGCAAAGCGCTCGGCGAGGCGCTCTTTCGAGGGTCTTTCGTCTCGGTGGGCCGGAACTATCAACTGCCGTCGGTGCATCTCCTGCAGCCCGTGCTTCAACATGGGCCCATCAGTTTCGTTCAGCAAGTCACTGTTGATGTGCACCAGGTAATCAGGCGATATACCGAGGTAGTTGACGTCATACGCTGCATGGTGAATCTTGCATAGAGTGAGTCCATTATCCACGGTGGCCGTCCCGTTAGGCTGGCCATCAGCAGTGATGTGGGCGGCGTCGAGCAGCTTGATCCTCTTGAGGCTGCACACAGCACATTGGTTTTTGTATGCCGTCAGTACGCGGCTGCGAAACTCAGGTTGATGAAGCCGCTGCTTGGTTACTCTGTCTACATAACGGCGCTCGTCCGGCTTCAGGTCGAAGGGGTCATCGAATCGGCGAATTTCTTCGTCGATTGCGATTAGGAACCTTCTATTCGGCCTGTCGTCAGCAATGACGTACACAGGGAATACGGGCATGTACACGCTCGGACGGATCTTGCGGAAGAAAATGAGCGGTAAGCCGAGATCGAGCGCTCGGCGTAGCTTCGTGTTGTCGCCCTCCACTGCGTCTTGTTGGTAGTCGTACGAGAGCAGAGAGTCGCTGATCTCCTGGTCGGCATATCGGCGGCCGGTAGGATCGGACACGATGGCAAGCGTCGCCAGCAGGTCCCTGGGATTCCAAATACCCTTTGCAACGTCGATTAGCCGCCGATGGTGGTCGCCAACCCAGAAGGAGTTCAACTCTTGCCGGGTGAAGGCCCGATCCCCCTTAGCCTCGATGGCTTTGTTGAGGTGATCGAACACCATCTGGCGAAGTTGCCTCTCGACGTCGCTTGTCATGTGTGAAGTGTGCCATGTTCGGTTCGCCGGCGTTGGTCGTCGTTGGTCACGAGTCTGTGCCAGACCTGTTTGGGCACAGGGAATCTCGACGATTTGCGCTGTTGGACGTCACGAGACGACTCGTTGCTCGTTCCGTTCGTAGATGAGGACGTCGAACCGAGGTGCCGAAGGCCAGTCCGGCCGAAGGGCCCCAACCTTCTTCCAACCCCATTGTAGGTACGTCTCGTAAGCTCGGGTGTTGTCGGGGCGTACGAGCAAAGTTGCGCGGGCTTCGGCCCGATTGTGAAGAAGTTCATCGTGCAGCGAGCGGGCAATCCCCTTGCCCGTGAATTTCTTACGCACCATGAGCTCGCTCAACGCGAACGTCCGGCTCCCGGTTTCGTAGGTGAAGGCCTCTGCATCGCCCTCGTCCAGTTGCAGTCCCGACCACCACTTGCTGTTGCCTCCCAGAGGCCATCCCCACGCCTGGCCGACGGGCTCGTCGGCTGTACGCGCCATTACGAGTTCGAAGCCCGTTCGGCTCGGGTCGGTGTAGGTGTCGAAGCGGTGCATGAATGCTTCGGGCGCTTCGAATTCTTCGCCGGATTCGATGGTGTCGATGTAGGAATCTCGGAAGATCTGCTCGACTTGGTCTCGGACCGCTCGTGCTTCGGCGGCCGTGTAGTGCTGGAAAGTCAGGCCGGCGATCGAAGGTGGGTCGGCACTCATGAGACGCCTATCGCTTGGCGCTGAAGATTGTCGTAGCGCCTGGCGAATTCGTCATCGGGGATGATGTCCGCGGTCGCGCGGACCGGGGCCAGCAATCGTAGGGTGCGTGTGGAGGATATGGTGCTCTCCAGTTCGGTCAGGACGGAAAGGCCGTGGGCCACGGCACTGTTGATGTCGCCCGTCCTGCCGAGTGCTGCGGCCAAACCCGCGCGGTAATTGGCGCGGTTGCGGATTCCGGTCTCCGCTGTGTCTTCGTCGGCGACCAGCAGGGCCAATGCCTTCTCGGGCTCGCCGAGGTCGCCCAGCCCGCGGGATTCTTGTGACCGAATCTCGCTCGCGTTCACGAATCGTAGCCATCGCGGGCATTCGGAAAGTGGTTCGTGGGCGATGGCGGCGTCCAGTTCGCGCCACGCGGTCGCAACTGCACGATCGAATGCCATCTTGTCGCGCAGGATTGCGTGGGCCAGTGCTTCGCGGATCGCGATCAGGGCGTGAATTCGGCCGGGCGGTCGGCCACGGGTGAGTTGGCGTGCGCGCTCCAGATGGGCGAGTGCACGGTGCGGGCTGCCATCCCCGGTTCGGCTGAGTGCAATCGATTGATGTGCGGCGTTGAGGCATACGTGGACTGTCAGATCGTTGTCACCGGCCTGATTGGCCAGTGCGAACGCGTCGGCGTAGCACTGGCGGGCGAGTGGGTGGAGGTCGGCGTCATAGGCCATCCAACCGGTGATCGTTGCCAATTCGCCGGCGGCACTCATGAACAGGCATCCAGCCCGATCGGAAAAGGCGCCGGTTTCGAGCAGCCGCTTGGCGATCGCGAGGTCTCGGAGGCCGGTCATCACAAGAGGGGTGCCGCCGACAGCCTGCTCGCGCCGAGCGAGTTCAGTCACGCGTTCGGCCAACCGGCGGGCGTCGCCTACCCCAACAGTGTGGGAAAAGCGTGGCGTGTCGGCGGCTGCTGTCAGGGCGGCGACACCCATGAACACTCCGAATTCGCGCCGCTTCACCTCGTCCTCGATTCCGTAGGTGCTCAGCTCATCGTGCTCACCCAGGTTATCGGTTGTGCGGGTCGGAATCGCGGTGTCGCGAACACGATGCGGGAGTTCGTCAGGTGCAACGGCGACGGTGAAGCGATCCCGTTGCTCATCGGTGAGCCGAGACAACTCCACATCCAGCGCTGCGGCCGAATCGCCGCGCACCGGACGCTCATGAGTTGCCCTCTCCCACTTGCGAATGGTCGGCGGTTGAAACCCCAGCCGTTCCGCGAACTGTTCCTGTGTGAGTCGAAGTGCGACCGTGCGAAGAGCACGTACCTCCGCGCCGGTCCATGTGCTGACGATCATCATTGCCCCCGATCGACACCCTCAACGGCCAGTAGCGGAAGCGTATTACTTCGGTGCGGTTCCATGCCTTCGGTTTGTGGCGTTTCTCCGTGAAGCTCGAATCGGCCCCGCCGCCGGGTCGATGTCCGGATATCTGTGACGCCATCCACAACCGGCGGTGATCCTCGGCGGCGGGTGCTTGCCAACGAAAACCGAAGGAGCTGAATGTATCTCATTGTGACCATGGGGAGGTCGGTATGACGCTTCCTACCGCTTATGTTGCGTCGGGTGAACTGCCGGAGGGGCCGCCTCGCGCTCTGGGCTATATCGACCGGACCTTGCCGGGATGGCCGGCGAATGAGCAGCTGGTGCTCGCGCATGCGGTGAAGTTGGGGTACGCGTTGGTGCGGGTGGTGTTTCGGACGGCTGGGGATATCGATGATCCGATCATGCGGCTGCTCGATCGGATCGGTGGATACAACATTGCGGCGGTCGTGGTTCCGAGCGTGGAGCATCTCGGGGAGCGGCTCCGAATTGTGTGCGCGGCATGCGATGTGGAGGCGGTCGAGCCGGAGGTTACCTATGCGCGGGCGCGCCCCACTATTCCTTCGGAGCCGGCTCCGCGTGATTCGAGGGTCGAGTCGGGTGATTGAGATGTCCGGCTGGGGGTTGGTCGCATCGGTGGTGACGGTTGTCGGTGTGGCGGCGTTGGCGGTGGCAGGTGTCTGCTGTGCTTGGCCGGGTGTCGGGGGCGATCAGGGGTTCGGCGAA
The DNA here is from genome assembly GCF_049538315.1 of Nocardia sp. AB354. NCBI lineage: Bacteria > Bacillati > Actinomycetota > Actinomycetes > Mycobacteriales > Nocardiaceae > Nocardia > Nocardia sp. AB354. The sequence continues at coordinate 331,565 of NZ_JBMVFU010000006.1, forward strand.
GCCGCACGTCCTGTTATGAAAGCTGTTGTGCGGCCGGATATCCTGTGGGTCTCCTTGACACATGCCGCCCGGTCATCGGTGCCGACAGTTGCGGAGGCGCACGAGGATATGCAGCTGCACGTGGAATGTGATCCCGGCTTATGCGCTGCGAAGGCGGTAGCGATGAGGACTCTCGTGGCCGCCGGGCGGGTGCGGCCGGACCGATCCCGGCGGCTGTGAGAGTCGGAGCCTTCTTCGCGCACGGCGGTGCGCCCGGCCGGTGGTCGGGTGTCAGGCCGCGCTGGTGTCGGGTGGACGCAGGCGCGACTGCAACCAGCGCTCGTGCTGTTCGCGTTCGCGTTGTCGGCGTTGCAGTCGTTCCTGTTCGTCGCGTAGGTGGATGCGCGTGAGTATCGCTGCCAGGAGTTCATCGGGGTGATGGCGGTGGTTGATGCGGGGTGTCCGACTGGGGTCGATGTGTTCGGGTGCGATCCAGGCGGTGCGGCCCGGGAACGGGGAAAGCTCGTTCTGTGCAACGGTTTTCCAGCCGCCGGGCCCGTCGTGGATCAGGGCGTGGCAGGCGTCGCAGGCCAGGACGAGGTTGGTGATGTCGGTGGGGCCGCCTTTGGCGTAGTCGCGGATGTGGTGGACGGCGCAGAGGCTTGCGGGGGCGTCGCAGCCGGGGCGGGAGCAGCTGCGCAGGGCGGCGATCAAGGCCAGGCGTTGGGTCGGGGAGGCGAGTCGTTTCATGCGGCCGAGGTGCAGGGGGAGTTCGGCGTGGTCGAAGATCGCCAGGTAGGGGCGGGATCGTTCGGCCAGTCGCAGCGCCTCGCGGATCGGCACGACGCCGCCGGTGGCTGTGGTCGCGGAGCCCGAATCCTTCTCCAGGTCTTCGAGTTTCATCGTCAGCACCGTCGTCACTGGCATGCCGCGGTGGCGGCCGAGGTCTTCGGCGATCAAGCCGGAGCGCAGGATCGCGGTGAGTGCGTCGTGGTTGCGTTGGGCGGCGCTGCGGTGATCGGATCGCGCTGCCTCGGCAAGCATCGCCGGGTCGGCGGTGTCGATCTCGACGGCGGGGCTGTTCGGGTCCTCCGGGTTGCAGACGCCGGGGCGTGCGTACTTGGCCAGCAGTGGGTCCAGTAGGGCACGCAGCACCGGGTCGATGTCGCCGCGCACGGGGGACATGCCGTCGGGGCGTTGCCGGCCCACGACGATGCCTCGCATTCGTGCGCGGTCGTGGTCGGTGGTGAGGCGGCCGTCGGGGTCCAGGTGGGCCAGGATTCGGTCGCCGACCTTGCCGATGTCGTCCGGCGAGCCGGATCGCGCGAACTCCGCCAACAGGTGTTCTGCGGCTTCGCGGTCCGCGTCGGCTACGCCTCGGGGCACTCGGTTCATGACCTGCGCGATCCCGCGCACGTGATCGGCGGAGATCTGACCGTGTGTCAAAGCTGCTGCGGTGCATGGCAATTGCGGGTCTCGCACCTGTCCGTCGAGATCGTGGAAGGTTCCTACCCAGCGCGCCGCGTTGACGCGGCTGCCGGCGTCGGCGCTGGATATCCGCAGCGTCTCCATCAGGAACCGCTTCACCGTCTTCGCGCCGGTCCGGGACGGCAGGGATCGCTCCTCGGCTTCGATCAGCAGGCGATGGTGTATCGCTGCCAGTCGGCGCGCGCAACTCTCCACATCCCGCATCGCCTGTATCAGTTGTTCATCCGACAGCGGTATCAGTGATTGTTCGGACAGCTGGGAAACCGCAGCGAGCAGCGGTCTCGCGACCTGCTCGACGTCCTCCCCGGCGTTCGAATGCATGTTCGAATTCTATCAAGTAGGGGTGGGATGTGCATCCCTTCGGTCTGTGTGGATTTCGGAACTCATTCTGAACAAGTGACCGAAAGGGGTTGTGTCGCAGCTGGATTCGCCCGCGCAGGGGCGCAAGGGCTCGAAGGCATCGACAACGCCCAGTGATCCCAACCCACGTCTCAGAGCGGAACAATTCGGCAGTCGTTGCCGCAATCGCCCTCGGCGGATGCCTGCCCGGGTGCGGCGACGCGGTGCAGGATCGCCCGCGTGGGCGCAATGACGAGCCGGTCGTCTTCCAGTGTGCCGAGACCGTCGACGATCAACGAGTATCCCGTCGGTTCTCGCGGCGCCCACACCAGGCTGACCGCCGGGCGGGCCGCGACGTTGTCCCGGGTATGGCTGCCGGGCGCGGGCACGTGCAGTCGGCCGGGGTGTAGAACAGGATGCACCGGCACCACGCGAGGAAGGGAATCATCGCGAGGACGAATCCCACACCGCCGCACTGCTGCGGGAGGGCACGGTGATGGCGGCGGTGACATCGCTGGCCGAACCGGTGACCGGATGTACGGCACGGCTCTTGGGTCTGGCGCGGTACCTGCCGGTCGCGAGCCCGGAATTCGTCGAGCGTCATTTCGCGACAGGGCCTCTGGAGCAGCGGCTTCCCGAGGCGCCGGTCATCGTTTTCGATCGCCGGGACGAGTTGCAGGATCGCTACGTCCGCACCGTCACCTCCGGCAAGGCGGGTGCGAGCCGGCTCCGGCATTACGTACCCACCTCGGAAGGCTTTCGCGACACCATCGTCGCGGGGCTCGGGTGGGGATTGGTCCCCGAAACGCACGCCGACCCACTGCTACGTGCGGACGCCTTACGGAATTTCGCACCGGAGCAATGGGTCGATGTGCCGCTCTACTGGCAGCAGTGGAAGTTGGACGTGCCGGCCCTCGGGCTGGTCGCGCAGACGATCGGCATGGCGGCGGCCGACTATCTTCGACAGTGAAAAGAATTCACTCGCAGGGGTTTCCGTGTTGGAAGCCGAGCCCGGGCGGCTTCGTCAGTCGATCAACTGCGGTGCCACCGTCCGCGAGCCGTCCGCGGCGAGAACGGCTTTCGGCGATGCCGAGGTGAGCAACGCGATTCCCACCGCGAGCAACCAGATGATCGTGAAACCGGAAACCGTTGCGGTAGTGCCCCATCCGTTCGCCGCGTAGAAGTTCGCCGGAGTGTTCCCGAAGAACATCGACGGTGCGAACGCCACGTTCACCACTGCCAGGACCGCGGCCGACCGCCCCGCCCACGCGGGCAGAATCCGCGTGCGCAGAATCGTGACGGCGGCCGTGATCATGAACAGGGCGGTCAGGAGCCGGCTGACCGTTCCGTACAGCACATAGGTGCCGGACACGGTGACGGTGGGATCGATCGGTTCGGTTGCCTGGATCGTGGCGCCGATCTCGAGGCCCATGGAGACGAAAGCGACTGTGGCCCACATCAAACCGGCGGTCGAGGCCAGTGAGCCGAGCCATTCGTAGCGTCGATCGGCGGCCTTCACCAGGTGGGCGAAAGTGGACATGAACACCACCACGCCGAGGAGTCCGACGAGGCCGATCAGGCCGCGGGTCAGGATGTTCCAGTCCGGGGGCGGGCCCTCGTAGACGAAGTAGAGCGGCAGTTCGACGAGCATGAGCGCGGCGCCGCAGACAGCGGCGATACCCGCCGTGCGGCGGAGGGTTTCGGTGTGCACGGAGCGTCCTTCCGATCGGCGGCAATAGTAAGTATATGCCTTATACTATATCGACCATACTAAACTCCGGAAGGATGATTATTCGACGACGGGATGCGCGCTGATGACCGATCGGGAGGTGCCCGACCATCTGGCCCGGCTGTGGCGGCTGCCGGTGGACACCAAGCTCGGCCGTCCGGCCGCACTCGATGTGGACCGGGTGGTGGCGACGGCGATCCACCTGGCCGACCGAGACGGTCTCGCCGCCGCGACGCTGCCGAAAATCGCTGCGGCTCTCGGTGTTACGCCGATGTCGCTCTACCGCCACATCGGATCGAAGGACGAACTGCTGGGCTTGATGTCCGATGCCGGAATGGGTGCGCCACCCGAATTGCCCAGCGGCTCATGGCGTTCGATGCTGCGCGCCTGGGCGTTCGCTCAACTCGAGCGGCACCGCGCCCGTCCCTGGCTCACCGAGCTGCCGATCACCGGACCGCCGAGTGGACCGAACACTGTGGCCTGGATGGACGCCGGGCTGCGCGCACTGCGCGACACCGTGCTGGACTGGCCGGCGAAGGTCGGGGCCATCATGGTGGTCAGCGGATACGTCCGCGAGGCGTTCGTCACCGCCCGCCAACTCGAACACGCCATGGCGGCAGCCGATCTCGACCCGGCCGGCGCCTTGCACGACTACAGCCGTAATCTGCGCGCACTGGTGGATCGAGAGCGGCTGCCCGATATGGCCGCACTGCTGGACTCGGGACTGTTCGACGCCATCCAGCCCGCCGAGGCCGACCCCGCCTCCGACTTCACTTTCGGTCTCGACCTGATCCTCGACGGCGTGGCGGCGACGATCGCCGCGAACAGCCGGTAACGACAAACGGCCCGGCGCCGTGGAGGCGCCGGGCCGCGAATCAGCTGCCGATCAGCTGCTGCCGAACCATCCCGGCGGAACGACCTGACGGAAACCGTTCCAGCCGTTGCCGTGCCGGTCCCACGGGTTGCAGTCGTCGCCGCGGTGGTGGCGGTCCCAATCGCCGCGGTGGTCCCAGTCGCCACGGTCCCGGCCGTCCCACGGGCCGTGCCCGCGACCCGGATGTGCGATCTCGGTGGCCGCCGGGGCGCTCACGACCTCGGCCTGGGCCGGAATGGCAAGCGCGGCAAGCGGCGCGGCCACGATGGCGCCGGCAACGGCGATGCGCGCCGCCGTGCGCTTGGTGCGATGTTCGGTTCTGGCAATCACGGTGAATCCTTCCAATCAGTTACACCGCACGCAGTCTCTCGCAAATCGGACACCGCGTCACGGGTGGTGGCACGAGGTTCAGGGCGGAATCGGCCGCGAGGATGACGGGGACTCAGGGTTGACCCTCAGTCCTGCGATTCAGCTGCTGCCGAACCACCCCGGCGGGTAAACGGGCCTATACCAGGAGTAGTACGGCCGATACCACGAATTCCAGCCGTACAGATAGTCCAGCGGTATCGGATCGAACGGTGTCACCTCCGGGTAGTACCAGCCGACCGAACTCGGCTCGCTCACCGGCGCCTGCGCCGAACCCTGCCCGGCGGTCGCGGTGACCATGCCGATCAGAATCAAGCCCGCTATCGCCGTCCTCGCCAGGATTCGGCGTACCCGGACGGACGTGGCAGTCGCGAACACGACCAGCCCCTTTCAACTCGCTTGTCCCGCAACCCTCGCCGATTTCGGCGCGAACGTCACGGCCGCGATACGCCCAGGGCTGAGAAGAGACTCAGCTCACATCACGCGCCCCGCCGTCCGGATTCGCGGGATCGATGTGCCAGCTACGGATCCGCCGCGGATGAATGCGAATGATGGTGTGCGCGAACCAGTCCGGCGCCACCGGAGGCGTATCGACATCGAGGATCTCGCCGACGCCACGGATCTCCACTCCGCGCCCCCAGCCGGGCTTCACCTCGGCTGGATCGTCCGGCGTCATATCGTCGACGACCAGGCTCACATTCGGATTACCCCGCACATTGCGGTAGCGCTGCGCGCTCGGACTCGGTCCGCCGATATCGATCGTGCCGTCGTCGTTCACCCGAAATCCCACCGGTACCAGCTGTGGCCGCCCGTCCGCCGTCACAGTGGCCAGCCGGCCCAGCGACTGGGAGGTCAGATAGGTGCGCTCGGCCGCGGTGAAAGTCATGCCGCCACGCTAAGAGCTCGAGTGCGGTTGAGGTCAAGCGGTGTGCGGGTTCGGTCGGTCGGCCACTTTCGTGAGATGGAAGTGGGTGACGTTGTCGCCTTGGCGGGCTGGGGACGCGGTGTAGCCAGGAAGGCTGCCGAGGCCGTCGTAGAGGCGTTCGCCGGCGCCGAGGAGAGTGGGGACGAGAGCCAGGTGGAGGTCATCGACGAGCCCGGCCCGCAGGAAGCGGCGGACGGTCGCGGCTCCGCCGCCGAGGCGGACGTCCTTGCCTCCGGCGGCGGAGAAGGCTCGTGCCAGCACGTTTTCGGGGGTGTCGTCGACGAAGTGGAAGGTGGTGCCGCCGTCCATCTCGAGCGCCGGGCGCGGGTGGTGGGTGAGGACGAAGACCGGGTGGTGATAGGGCGGGTTGGGGCCCCACCAGCCGGTCCACAAATCATCGGGCCATTCCCCGCGAACGGGCCCGAACATGTTGCGGCCCATGATGGTCGCGCCGACATTCGTTTCACCGGCGGCGAGCTGTTCGTCGTCGATTCCGGTGCTGCCGCCGTCCTGGCCGATCATCCGCCGGCCGGTGCGGGTGACGAAAACCCATTCGTGCAGGCGTTCGCCGCCGACGCCGAGCGGATGGTCCGGACCTTGGTCGGGACCCGCGACGTACCCGTCCAGTGAGATCGAGAGATTGTGGACACGGAGACGGGGCATGGCGGGTCCTCTCACGGAGTGCTTGCCGATTGCAATTGCCCTGCACTCTATCGCCGGTGCTTGTCAATTGCAATCAGTTGTCAGGCCGTGTGCAGGCCCGCCGACCAGGCGAATGCGGTGAGCGTGGGGTCGAGTGGCGCCTCGGTGAGCCGATTGCCCAGTGTGGACAGCGTGTAGGTGCCGATTCCCAGCACCACCTCGAGGGCCTGTTCGGTGGTGTAGCCGTGCGAGAGGAAATCGCTCGCTCGTTCGTCGGGGACTTTGCCGGCGGTTTCGACGACGGTGAGGGTGAACTCCTGGAGTGCGGCCAGGCGGGGATCGGGGAGGGGGCGCTGTTCGCGCAGCGCGGTGATCAGTTCCGGGTCGGCGCCGATCTCGGTCAGCTTCGCGGTGTGCATGGCGACGCACAGGTGACATTCGTTGCGCGTGGCCATGGTCATGACCAGCACCTCGCGCGACAGTTGGTCGAGGGTGCTGCCTTCGAAGAGCGCGTTGAGTTTCATGAAGCCGTCGAGCAGTCGTGGCGACGTCGCCATTTTCCCCACCGCGGCGGGGAGGTAGCCGAAGTGCGCGGCGGTCGCGGTCATCGTGCGACGGGCCTCGGTGGGTGCGGAGTCGAGGGTGTGGGTGGGGAAGTGCATGCGTCGATCCGTTCGAGTTAGACAACCAAGTTGTCTAAACAGTAAACCGGGTTGTCGAATTGAGCAAGCCTGGACGGCCGCCGGGCGGAGCCGGTCAGCTCCCGAACCACCCCGCGACATCGAGCCGGAACGATTCCGGCGGGACCATCGTGCGCAACGCGGCCTCCATATCCCGCACGCGCTGGGTGCCCAGCTCGTGCACCCACCGGCGTCGCAACCGCTCGAAGATCTCGGCCGACTGCCGCAACGCGTCGATTCCGCGCGGGGTCAGGCAGACGATCTTGCGCCGGGCGTCGTCGGGATCCTCGACACGTTCGGCATAGCCCAGCGCGGTCAGCTTCTCGACCGTCTTGCCCGCCGCCTGCTTGGTGACGCCCAGCTTCCGGCCGATATCGCTGGCCGTCGCCCCCTGCACTCCGATCGCCTGCATCGCGAATCCGTGGGCCGGGCGCATATCGGGATGCCCCCGCTCCGCCAGCTCGGCATGCAATTCGTCGATGAGCGAGCGGAACCCGGCGAACAGCAACAGCGGCAGCTCGAACCCGGGGCTGTCGACCGGGGCCCTCCCGCGTTTTCCGACAACCATGTTGACGAGGGTAGTCGCCGTGACGGAGGCCGACGCGAGGCGCCACCCGTGGGCGCGTGTCACCGGTCGCGGCCGGTCCGGTGGTGTTCAATACACCTGGAGTGCTCCGGAACGAGTACCCACCTTGTTCTGCCGAATGCCCGGAGGCGCGATGACCACACGGCCACAGCGGATTCCCGCCCGCCCTCCCGCGCCGCGACATGCTCGCGGCCTCGCACGCCGGCTCGCGCCAGGGCTGGCTCTCACCGCGATCCTCGCGGCGTGCAGCGGACCTGGCGCCGATGTCTCCGAATCACACACTCCCGCAACGGTTTCGACGGCTCCGCTGAACTCGGTCGCGGTGGTCACGCACGGCAGCCCCGGCGACGCGTTCTGGAATGTGGTGAAAAACGGCGCCGAGGCGGCCGGTAAGGATCTGGGCATCCGGGTCGAATACAACTCCTCGGGGGATCCGGGGGAGCAGGCCAAGCTGGTGGACAACGCGGTGGCCCAGCATGTGGACGGGTTGGTGGTGTCGATGGCCAATCCGCAGGCGCTGCGCCCGTCCGTCGAGCACGCCGTCGCGGCGGGAATTCCGGTCGTCACGATCAACTCCGGCGAAGCCGAGAGCGCGGCTGCCGGTGCGATCGGGCATGTCGGCCAGAGTGAGCGACAGGCGGGAACGGCCGCCGGCAAACGCCTGCGTGAGGCCGGCCGGGCCAGGATGCTCTGCGTCATCCACGAGGCCGGCAATATCGGCGCCAACGACCGCTGCGCCGGCGCGATCGACGGATTCGGCGGAAACGCCACCACCTTGCAGGTCGACATCAACAATCCGGCCGATGCGCAGTCGCGGATCAAGGGAGCGTTGGAGGCCGACCACTCGATCGACGCGGTGCTGACCCTCAATTCGCAGATCGCCGCCCGCGCGGTCGACGGGGTGCGCGAATCCCGTTCCCGCGCCGCCGTCGCCACCTTCGACCTGAATTCCGATGTGGTGAGCGCGATCCGGGCCGGCACCCTGCTGTTCGCGGTCGACCAGCAGCAGTACGAACAGGGGTATCTGCCGGTCGTGATGTTGCAGCTGTATCGGCGCAATCTCAACACGGTCGGTGGCGGGATGCCGGTGCAGACCGGACCCGCCTTCGTGGACAAGACCAACGTCGACGCCATCGCCGCCCTCGTGGCACAGGGCACGCGCTGAGCAGGGAGCTGTCATGACCGACACCGCAACGGTTTCCGAAGCCACCGCCCCCGCAGCGATCCGGCCGTCGCTGCTGAACCGGCTGATCGTCCGCCCCGAAATCGGCGCCGGTCTCGGCGCGCTGGTGGTATTCGTCTTCTTCGCCGTGATCACCGACCGGTTCCTCAGTCCCCTCGGGGTGGCCACCTGGCTCGACGACGCCTCGACGCTCGGCATCATGGCCGTAGCGGTCGCGCTGCTGATGATCGGCGGCGAATTCGATCTGTCCGCCGGGGTGATGACCGCGTCGACGGCCTTGGTGACCGCCATGCTCGCGGTACACGCGGGATGGAATGTCTGGTTCGCGCTGGGTGTTTCGCTGCTCTTCGCGCTCGTGGTCGGCGCGCTGAACGGGTGGGTGGTGATGCGCACCGGCCTGCCCAGTTTCATCGTCACACTGGGTACGTTCCTGGCTCTGCAGGGCCTCAACCTCGGCGTGACGCGGCTGGTCACGGGGACCGTGCAGGTGTCGGGCATCCGTTCGGCGCCCGGATACGCCTCGGCCGGTTGGGTTTTTGCGGCGACGACGAATCTCGGTGACGCCCGCATCCAAGCGTCGGTGCTGTGGTGGATCGCCGTCACCGCGGTGGCGACGCTGGTGCTGGTGCGCACCCGCTTCGGTAACTGGATCTACGCGGTCGGCGGTTCGCTGCCCAGCGCTCGTGCCGTCGGTGTCCCGGCGGCGCGGACCAAGATCCTGCTGTTCATGGGCACCGCCTGCGCGGGCTGGATCGTCGGCTCGTGCAATCTGCTGCGGTTCGCGAGTGTGCAAGCCAACCAGGGCGTGGGACTGGAATTCCAGTACATCATCGCCGCGGTCGTCGGCGGTTGCCTGCTCACCGGCGGATTCGGATCGGTGCTGGGCGCGGCCATCGGCGCGCTGATCTTCGGCATGGCCCGGCAGGGAATCGTGTTCGCGCGCTGGGACAGCGACTGGTTCATGCTCTTCCTCGGGGTGCTGCTGCTCGCCGCGGTTCTGGTCAACAACGCCTTCGCCAAGCGCGCGGAAAGGTTGCGCCGATGACTCCTCAGCACACGGCGGCGCAGACCACAGCCGCGCCGCTGATCGAGACGGTGAACATCGGGAAGAGCTACGGCGGCGTCGTCGCCCTGTCGGATATCTCGATGGTCGTTCGCGCCGGGGAGGTCACGTGCGTACTCGGCGACAACGGCGCCGGGAAGTCGACCCTGATCAAAATCCTCGCCGGCGTTCATCGTCACGATGCCGGTGAGCTGCGCATCGACGGTGAGCCGACCCGGTTCTCCTCGCCACGCGAGGCGTTGGACCGCGGTATCGCCACCGTCTACCAGGACCTGGCGGTCGTACCGCTGATGAGTGTGTGGCGCAATTTCGTCCTCGGCTCGGAACCGACCCGCGGCGCCGGGCCCCTGCGCCTGCTGGATCGAGCGACCGCGCGCGAGATCACGCGAACCGCGTTGTCGGACATGGGAATCGAGATTCGCGATCTCGAGCAGCCGGTCGGCACGCTGTCGGGCGGGCAGCGGCAGTGTGTGGCGATCGCCCGTGCGGTGCATTACGGCGCGAAGGTTCTCATCCTCGACGAACCGACTGCCGCGCTCGGCGTCAAACAGTCCGGCGTGGTGCTGCGGTATGTCGCGCAGGCCCGTGATCGCGGCCTCGGAGTCGTGCTGATCACGCACAACCCGCATCACGCCTATCCGGTCGGCGACCGATTCCTGCTGCTGCGGCGCGGCCGCGCACTCGGCGGCTACGACAAGTCGCAGATCGACCTGCCGGAGCTGACCCGGCAGATGGCCGGCGGCGCGGAACTGGAAGCGCTGCAACATGAATTGCGTCGTCCGCTGCCGGAGTGAGCGGCGGTCGGCGTGGCGGGCGCGAGCGCTGGACTGTCGGTGGGGGTCCGGTTACCCTCTGCCTGGCCCGACGTCGAGAAGTAAGTGAGAAGCGTAGTTGCACGGCACGGTGAAGTGGTTCGACAGTGAGAAAGGCTTCGGTTTCATAATCCCGGATGCCGGCGGGGCGGAAGTTTTCGTCGAATACACCGAGGTTCACGGCGACGGTTTCCGGCGATTGGTGCAGGGCCAGCGCGTCGAGTTCGACGTACGCCACACCAAGGCGGGCCCGGAAGCCGAGGGCGTCCGAATCGAGCCGATGCGCCGACTGTGGCCCGACCCACACGAACTGTGACCTGTCGGGCAGATCACTATTCCCGAAAACGAGTTAACGCGCCTTTCTGGGCCCTCGATATGTTGATCGTCAGTTTGTACGACTGAATTGAAACAACGAAGAGGTATTTATGATCCCCGTTATCATCGACACCGGTAGTGCTGCTGTGAACGGCCTGTTCGACACCCTGGGTGCCGCCTTCCACGGCCTGGTCAACACCCTGTGGACCGGCTCTTTCGGTGGC